>JAIYDQ010000245.1 GCA_027487375.1 Planctomycetaceae bacterium | reverse complement strand
AGATCTCGGCGTGGTCTACCACCGTAATCGTGACTTCGGTATTTTGGTAAGAGCGGTTTGACACGCTCCCAAAAAGCATTTGACATACGATACTTATCGAAGCTAGTCTGACCATCCATGGTAAGTCCTTCAGGGAGGGAGATGAGTTTGATACACCTCTTTTCCCTATTGAGCTTACTTTAAATCAATAGCGACATGAATTTATAGGTTTTCGGATAGGCTCTTATGGTTTGAAGTGAATTTTTATCTAGTCAGCATGATGCGATATGATTAAGGGGCGAAACCTCTGATGTATAATTGGGGTGATTATGAACCAGGCGTTTGATGGCGAGCAAAGATTTGCTCGGGGCGATCGATTCTTATTCGATCGGTAGCCGGTCTCGCCAGAGATTGGATGAGACATGCCCCAGGTTTGGCGTCTTCTGCTACAACATTATCAGATGCATTCAATCTCAATTCTGGAAACGCAAGTGATTAATCTAACACGCTTTCACAATCACTCCATCGATGCTAATGATAGCCGCTGGCATCTATGGGCGAACGCACGTGGGGCCATTAGCCCGCGAGTTGGAAAGTCGAATCGGCCACTCGCCCCATTTGTTTTGGACTGGCCAGTGGCACCGTTCTTTGACGTCCATACTTTTCACCGGGGGTAGGCTTAAGTTTTACGTTTCGCTTTCGATGCTAGTTTTTTCGGTGGGGTGGCTAGAAATCACAAAGGGGCCGGTTGTTGCGGCAATGACTTTTGTGGGCGTCCATCTGGCGACTCTGATGATCATGTCAATTGGTATCGCATTATCTACCGCACTTCGTGAAACCCATCGCGGCAATCTGCTGTGGTATGTTACTGACGTTGGGCCATCCGCAGGCTACTACGGATGCTTGGGGGCAGCATTGGTGAATCTTGGGCCCAATTTTCAGCTGCCAGTGTTCGCGGCGATTTGCCTAGTACTTGCCGCCCGTTGCGGTTGGTCCAGCTATCATTTGCCGGAGAATGGCCAGGTGATGTCTGCTGATATCGCTCATGCCATTGCCTTCCCCCTAGGCTTTATGATCTCTAAGTTAATAACTTGAGATGAAAGGCTAGCGAGTCAGAGTGGATATCTCCGATCTATGTTAGATTGGTTACGCTGCTAGTTATCGCACATAATTGTCGAACCAAACCAAGAAGCACGTTTTACGGAAGCATGACAGCAGCACGCATGAAATTCACCGCAAACCTCGGCGACTTACATCTTTAGACGCTTACCTATAAAACAACATATTCAATCTCTAACGCGATCGGCTACACAGAGAACTCCTTCGAAACATGCCATCTACTACTAAGGAAACTCAAAGAAAATTTGAGCCAACATTGCCATCGAAGCCAGAAGATTCTTGGATAAGCATCGTCTCATACGCTCGCCAACCGTTGATGATCTTAGTTTTCGCGGCCGCACTTTCGCTGCTCCACCACGAGTTTAATGCTATCAAGCTCGAAGATGTTGCTACCAGCTTTCGATCCTTATCGGCCCTTGCGATCGTTTCAGCAATTGCTCTAACGGCTTCGAATTATCTCGTCATGATTGGTTACGATTGGTTAGGTATGCGACTTGTCGGTCATCCAATTAGCACCAAGCAGATCGCAACGGCGTCACTTCTCTCCTATGCCTTTTCCAATTCGCTTGGAACGTTGCTTGGTGGAACTCCGATTCGGTATCGACTCTATTCCGCTTGGGGACTTTCGGTAATGGAAATCGCAAGGCTGATGTTTATCATTGGGTTTGCCTTTTGGATCGGCCTATTAACTTTATCTGGCACCTTGTTCTTTGCCTTTCCATTCGAAGTACCAGCTCGTTTGGGTTTACCGATCACCACCAGTCGTCCTTTGGGTTTAGTACTGCTCTCGCTGGCAATCGCATTGTTTATGAGCTGTCTCATTGTTCGCCAGCCGCTGCATGTTTTTGGTGTAAACTTCCAACCACCACCGTTGCAAATCGCCTTAGCCCAATCCGCATTGTCGGCTTTGGATTTCACGCTAGCTGCGGGGACTTTATATGTTTTGTTGCCGCCGGACGTTGCGGTCAGCTTCTTGACATTCACTTCAATATTCCTGCTTGCGATCGTAATTGGGCTTATCAGTCACGTTCCTGGTGGACTGGGCATTTTCGAGTTAGTAATGGTAACGATGTTGCCTCAGTCTTCGCATTCTTTGGTTGCATCGCTATTAGCGTTTCGGATCATCTATTACATGCTTCCTTTGATGTTAGCCGTCATAGGAATCTCTGCGTCAACGATACATCAGCATCGCCACAAAGCGATCGCAGTCGCTAATCACGCTGTTCGCTGGACAAGCATTGTTGGTCCTCGAGTCATTACTGGTGCCGTTTTTGTGGCTGGATTGATTCTACTCTTGTCCGGATCGTTGCCCGCAGCGGAAGGTCGGATGCGCATCGTCCGCAGTATTTTGCCGTTACCCATCGTGGAGCTTTCCCACTTCTTCGGTAGTTTGATTGGAGCGGTGCTTTTGGTCTTGGCACGCGGGCTCCAACGCCGAATTGATGTCGCCTGGCTAGCTACCGTTTTCTTGCTCGGCTTCGGTGCGATTTTTTCACTTGCAAAAGGCTTTGACTACGAAGAAGCAATCGTGTTGACATTGCTACTGATTGCTTTGCTTCCGTGTCGATCATGTTTTTACCGTCGCGGCCGCTTGTTGGCTCCTTCGTTAGACACGGGTTGGATGATTGCTTTTGTGATGGCGATTGGATTATCGTTATGGTTGATAATGTTTGCTTATAGACACGTGGAGTACCAGAACGAATTGTGGTGGAAATTCGCTTATCATGGTGATGCACCGAGATCGTTGCGAGGGCTCATTGCTGGTGCCGTTGTTTTCAGCATGTATAGCCTTTCTCGATTGCTTCGACCGTATCAAGCTCCGCCAGCCATCGCGTCAGAAGCAGAGCTAGAGGAGGTAGCAAAGATTGTTCGCGGTTCTGAGCCAACTTCTGCGAACTTAGCTTTGCTCGGTGATAAGCGATTCATCTTTAGCGAAGATCGCAAAGCCTTTGTGATGTTTGGGTGCGAAGGGAATAGTTGGATTGCAATGGGTGATCCAGTTGGTCCTCAAGCCTCTGCGGATGATGCAGCCTGGCAATTCCGTGAAGCTTGTGATGAAGCCGGTGTGGCCGCGGTGTTTTATCAGATCGACGAGTCGCACCTTGGACGTTACATCGAAATGGGGCTATCAATGATCAAGATCGGTGAAGAGGCTCGCGTTCCACTAATCAGTTTTTCCCTAGAAGGAAGCTCCCGCAAAGATCTTCGGCGGACAAATAAGAAGGCAGCCGAGGTGGGCTTGCGATTTCAAATCGCGATGCAGTCTGAGGTATCGAAGCTGCTGCCTCAGTTGAAGCAAATTTCTGACGCGTGGCTCAGAGAAAAGTCCTCGGCAGAGAAGGGCTTTTCACTCGGCTACTTCGACGAGGCTTATCTTAATCGATGTGACATGGCACTCGTTTATCAAGGCGATCGACTGATTGCATTTGCTAATCTTTGGTATGGAGCAAATAAACACGAGCTCTCTATCGACTTGATGCGATACGTGCCCGATGCGCCTCACGGAGTAATGGAGTACTTGTTCACCCAATTGTTGATCTGGGCGCACGATCAAGGTTACGCATGGTTTAACATGGGAATGGCTCCGCTCTCCGGTGTTGACTCACACCGACTCGGACCACTTTGGAACCGAGTCTCAAGTCTAGTTTTTAGCCACGGCGAACACTTCTATAACTTCCAAGGTCTGCGTAGCTACAAGGATAAATTCGATCCCGTTTGGTTTCCAAAGTATCTTGCATCACCAGGCGGTCTTGCATGGCCACGAGTTCTTGCGAACGTTTCGACACTCATTTCCGGAGGAGTCCTCCGGCTGGTTCGACGCTAGCAGAAGTTCCTGCACATCGTTTCTAAGACATAGTCTCAGGGAAGGCAAATCCAGCCTTTCGAGCGGTCTCCAGGTTGCGAATCAGATCGAGTTTCAAATCAGCCGAACCGCAGATCGCAAAGTGTCACGGAGAGCTAACGCAAGTGGTAATTCCTCGGGAGCAACAACGCGTATCTCCAGTTCGGGAGACTCATCAGACTCCGTAGAGCAGCTTAGAAAAATGCATCGTGACTTTCACAATCGCCGTTACTATCGAGTCAGGGCACTAACTGGGAGTTGATTAAAAGACGCAGGTTTTCTGCACGCGAATCACGCGAATGAGCGCGGATGGATGCGGGATAAAGGTCGCTTTCGACTGCGTCAAGAATTGTTAACTCATTCGCGTAGATCCCCGCTATTCGCGGTCAAAGAATTCCGAAAGTTTTTCATTTCAGCCCGAGTCGAATCGCCCTTGGGAGGCCTGCATTAATGGACCATTCCTATTAAAGCAAAGGCAAATTAACGATTCTGTGCTGGGTTTTTATTGAAATGGACTGACGTCTGATTAAGCTAAGGTGTAGTAAGAACGAGGGTGCAACACGTGGTTTTCGCTACAAATTATGCAGGCCTCCGTCCAAGAAGATTTCTCAAGAGGTTCATCATGATTCGTCGGTTTGTTCTGGTTGCGATTGTTGCCTGCGCTGGCGTCTCTTCGAGCGTCCAAGAAGCAAAGGCGTACGATCCTTTTTTGGGTAGCCCTTTCTTTGGTGGCTTCAACAATGGATACTCGTACCGCCTGCCAACTCCTCCGTATTTTTCGATTTTTCCACCTGTGTATTACGGCCGACGTTATGAGCGACCGTACGGTGATAGTCCATTTGCTTCACAATCGCTCCTAGGTGGAAATCCAACCTACAACATTCGCCCCAAGCAATCGCCCGTTCAGTGGTCGGTTCCTATCGCATCGGTGCAAGAGTTTCCGACAGCCGTTGGAAAGCAAGTTACGGTTGTGAATCCTTACGTCCGCGCCGATAAGGCAGTCGCTGGAAACTAGCTCAACTGTATCTTTTGGCCGTCATAAGCCAATTTGACGTGATCGGGCAATCGACTGTTCATCGCCTCGTACTCCAGTTCGTGCGAGGTGTGGGTGAGAAACGTCATCTTCGGTCGAAGCAATTCGACCATCGCCAGTGCCTCGTCGACCGACATATGAGTCGGATGGTCCGAGTATCTTAACGCTCCGAGAATCAGCGTATCGAGATTCTGAAGCTTCACCATGCTCTCGTCCGGTATGGATTTCACATCGGTGCAATACGCGACGTTCCCAACACGAAAACCCAGGACTTGGAATCTTGGACCGTGCATCAGGCGAATGGGCGTGATGGTAGTGCCAAGAATCTCAAGCGGGCATTCGTCAATCGATTGAAGGGAAAGCTGAGGAGCGCCTCCGGGGTGGGTTGGCACGGCGTTTGAAAATGCATAATCAAAAACCGAACGAATGCGTCGCTCGACGACTGGTTCGCAATACAATGGGACAGGATGCCCAAGCGTGAACGGAAACAACCGCAAATCGTCCAATCCATGCAAATGATCAGCATGCTCGTGGGTAAACGCGACAGCATCGACGCGCCCGATCCGTTCTCGAACTAGTTGGGCTCGGAGGTCGGGAGGTGTATCGATCAGAAGATTTCCATGGGGAAGGCCGAATAATACGGAGCATCGAGTACGATTATTGCGTGGGTTTTTGCTAGTGCAAACATCGCAGCCGCATCCAATGACGGGAACACCGACACTGGTCCCTGTGCCCAGGACCAGCAGAGAGCCTTTAACGTCTTGCTCTAATAGTGGCTTTCTCAATGGTATTCGTTTCTATCAAGGGAAATTTCTAGAGTTAGCTTAACAAGAATTTGGCTGCTGCAAAACTCTTGTTTCCGTGCCTATAATGAGCTGATTCCGTTGAGTTGGAAAAACACGGTCATTTTGAACTGCTAACGTTTCGAAATGCTCAGCTCTCACTCTCGCATGAAAGATTCTCCCACATGAAAGCATTTCAAAGGTATTTAAGGCCGATATTGGCTCACCGCCTTTCTGATTCGGTGACGAATGCTCCCCAAGTGGAGCGACGAAGCATAATCAATTTGTTTGTACGCTCGCTTCCATTACTCGCCCTAGGCTTTGGCGCGGTTGGTCAAACCATTACGGCTTCCACATTGCCAGCTGCAGAATCTGCCCCTGCATCGGAATCCCAAGGAGATAAGAAACTGAAGCAAGCAACGTTTGGTGGCGGTTGCTTTTGGTGTACGGAAGCCGTCTTTCAAAGACTCAAGGGGGTAGAGCAGGTCGTTTCCGGCTACAGCGGGGGGCACGTCGTGAACCCAACTTACGAGCAGGTTTGTGGCAAAAAGACAGGACACGTCGAAGTTATTCAAATCACTTACGACCCATCAGTCGTCTCGTATGAAAAGCTCCTCATCGTCTTCTTCAAAACCCACGACCCTACGACAAAGAACCGTCAAGGAGCAGACTCCGGTCCACAGTATCGTTCGGTGGTGTTTTACCAGGACGATGAACAAAAGAAGATTGCAGAAGACGTTCGAAAGAAACTGAATGATAAGATCTTCAATGGAAAGATCGTTACGGATATCGATCCACTCATCAATTTCTACCCTGCTGAAGATTATCATCAAAACTACTTCAACGAAAATCCGGGTAATCCCTACTGCCAAGGTGTCGTCGCTTCAAAGGTTCGGAAGTTTATAGAACTGTTTGGCGATGATGCAAAAGATTGAAACGCTAACTGGTCCTGATAACGTCTCGGCGGCTCCGAATCGGATCGTATCCATCGATATCTATCGT
>JAIYDQ010000208.1 GCA_027487375.1 Planctomycetaceae bacterium | reverse complement strand
GCTCAGCACGTCGACAACGAGATTCGGGGTGATTTGGGGATAAATCTGATTCGGAAAAACTCCGCCGGGCAATCGATCGCGGGCGACAAAAGCGACATCCGGCCCACGAGTAGACGACTGTAGCTTGAAAAATCCATCCGCTCCAGAAACTAATCCCAGCCGGTACTTAGACACAAACTGCTTCAGTAGGAAAAGCACCGTAGCAGCAACGACTGACGCCTCGTAACTCATCGATTTCTCCACCAAAGTTCCATCTATTAGTTCGTAAAGACTGTGATTCGACGATTCGTTGACCGAAATCAAATCTGCGAGAGTCGCTTGACCAGGTGGCGGATTTAGCAAAACTCGGCTCGCGTCAATTCCACCTAAGTCCGTTAAGTGATCCTGCATCGTAGTAGCTAGTGAGGCGTTAATACTCATTAAATTGAATCTCCTTGTTCAAAAAACCACTGACTGATTAAGGATATCTCAAACCCAGGCGTTTTGCGACATTGACCCTCGATTAGTATCTCCAGGGCTACATCGGGAGTCTCTGGAAATCCTTGAAGTCTGGCCCGTGGTTGGTCAGATCCAGCGGAATATCGAAATTAAACTAGATCGATTTTAACGTTTGGGAGGTTCCTTAGCCGATAAACCTAGAACGTATAGGTCTTGCCGGCAGCGGATGCTGCGCGACGACACGCTTTCAGTTCGCAGGGATGGATCCAAGGGAAACGAAGATGCAAATCGAAACAACTCGTTTTGGCCAGCTACAAATCGATCACTCGGATATCCTTTTGATGCCGCATGGACTGATTGGTTTCGAGTCGTCGCGACATTGGGTTTTGCTATCCAATCCCGCTGGCGAAGACGTTGCGTGGTTGCAATCAGTTGCACAAGCATCCGTGGCTGTTCCCGTGGTAAGCCCACGTCGTTATGCCCCAGATTACCGAGTGCAAATTCCTCAGCGTGAGTTGAGTCTGCTCCACCTTCGGAACGAGGACCAAATGTTTGTGTTGACCGTCGTCAGCAAAAACGGGCAGACCCTCACGACGAACCTCAAGAGCCCAATCTTGCTCAACGCTTCACGACAACTCGCAGTGCAAGTCGTCTGCTCGGACGATCGCCCAATGTCATTGCCAATCGGCCTAACGACAACCGCCGCAACTGTGTTGAAGACTCGTCAAGCAGCTTAAAAGTTGCGTTGCTTCTGCCCCGCCGAGGCTGTTGAGAACCCGTGCCATCAACCTAGGGAGTTGCGACAGGAATCTGTGCTTCGCGGATAACCGCTCCCTTTTCGGGGTGCAGCACAAGGATCGAAAATTTTTCTGCCGTGTCGGCGTCGCTGGTGCTAACCGAGGCGTAGTCGAATTTGCCTCGCAAGTCGGTGTAGCCATCTTTGTAGAACCGAATCGATCCATCTCGATGTCGTGCATACACCTTGATGTACGTAGACTCGAGCGGTTGACGATCTGTCAGCGAGAGGACTTGAAGTTGTCCCATGGTTGTTGCCAAACTCACCGTCAACGAACTGTTGTAGACAACGATGCTCCGAACAAGACCGCCGCCAACCACTTCGATTACCAAGTTGCGATCCTTCAAGTCCTCGGGGATTGCGAGGGTGACCGCTTCTTGGTTCTCGGACAGCTTAAGCTTTTCAATTCGGTTCGGGGCAATGACGTTCGACCGGCTATCGCTGCTTTGCACGAATGGTTTTCTAGTAAAGAGCAACTCGATGTCCATCAAGTAATAGTGAACACTGACTTCGGATAGGTTTCGGAAGCGAAGCTTGTGTTGTCCAGATTCTTCTGTGATTTCGAGCATCGGAAGTTTCGAAGCAGCTTGAGATTGCTGGTTTGCGCGCTCGCCAGACAGAATACGCTGCTGACCATCCAGTTTCCAGTCGTCACGAGAATCGCGAGCGATTGTCTCACCGCTTCGAATCGCCTTGCGCTCTTGAATTTGGTTACGAACTTGAGCGAACCAATCTCGCCACTTCACATGAGGGTGATCGATGTACTTGTTGGCGATGGCGAGAGCGGAATCCAAGTCACTGCGATAGAAATTGAGGTAAGCTGCGAAATAGTCGTACTGCGTGTTAAGTCGGATCTGTTCTCGTGGTATGGCGTCGAATCTCGTAATCGCCTCTTCAATTCGATTTTGAATCAGAAGATAGTAGACGAGAGCAAGCGACTGCTCGGGCGTGATCGACTTTTGATGCGCGAGCAGCTTCAAAAAAGAATCGTAGTGGGAAGCAAGCTGGTCATTCAGAATCACGCGTTTACTTCCGAGCGGGTGCATGCGAGCGACTACGAGCGGCCGGAAATCGAAGGGTTCAAATTGGAAGCTCTCGATCGGTTTCGATACAAACAGAAGGCTGTTGATAAATGGTCCCACGGTTGAAACCACTTCAGGCATCGATTCAAGCAACTCTCGCAATCGCGCTCGATCATTATGAACTACCGCGTAACTCCAAAGTGTCCTGTCGAAAGCACCGAGCGAATCGAGTTTTTTCAAAGTGCCTTCAAAAAAGTCTTTCGCTCGCATGCGCCAAGCGATTGCAGAAAGATCAATTCGCTGAAGGTTTGCTGTTTCTAGGAAATTCAGAACTTGCTCTTCGGTACCCCATGCAGCGACATGGCTCCACGTTGCTTCGTCGACTTCTTCCGGTGCGGCCAAGACATTCCAAGACTTCGCAGCACTGGCTGCCAAGAAGCCTTCATTGTTCGAGACCTGAGCCCCATAGTGTTGATAAACCCCAGCAGTCGGGAAATAGAACTCATAACTAATTTGTTGACTGGAGTAGGGAGCAATGTCTACGGGTGTACTGCGTACTGGCTTCCCATTTGACAGAGCGATCGCTCCTTGCGGTACCTGCGTCAGTACTTGAACTCTTTGAGGGGTTGCAGTCGGATTGGTAACTACAACACTCGCTCGATAAGCTACGTTCATGAGTAAAGTCTGAGAAGTAATCGGGCGCGATGGTCCTGAATCGGACTCTTGAGCTAAGTAAATGTCTTGACCGATCAGTAGTGGTACAGCCTGCTTGGCTGGTTCGACAGGAACGATCGTTTGCACATACGCTAGCGAATCTTGGGGGTTCTTAACGAATAATCGTCCACCTTCGACTATCAGTTCATAATTCTTACCATCCAAAGGAAGCTCAAGCACCGCTAACGCCAGCATCGCTTCGGTCGTTGACTGAGCGGCATCCGTCAGATGTTCTGACAAAAATGTGGAGCCGTCCCCAGTGTGCCGCACATAGTCGAGCCAAAAGCGATTAGGAACTACCAGTGAACTCGTTTGGTTTTCGAGAGCGACGCGAAAGAACTGACTCTCAGCCCATTTTCGAGTCTTTTCGAGCGTTTGATAAAGCTGGATCGCCTCACTCAATTCTCGTCGAGAGTAAAGGTCACTGAAATCTTCCGAGAGTTTTGATGATTCTTCTTCGTATTCTTTCTTTGCTTCGGCTTTGTCGAGCGCTGTACCCTTTCGATCTCTCTGTTTCAGTCTTGAGGCTCTACCAAGGCCATCTACAGCAAGAGATCTATTCAAGTGCGACATGGATCCCGCAACTTCACCATCAAAGTTGCTCACCGCAGCCACACTCGGTAAAGAATGTCCAAAGAAAACATTTTGTTTGTCATATTCTAAAGCGAGTGATACATCGTTTCTTCCTTGCAGGACTCCACCCAGGAGTGCCGTTTCAAATCTTGCATATCTCGCTCGAGGATCCTCTTGATCTTGCTTTGATTGAACCGAGTCCGACAACCAACGTTGATTAGGAGCGAATTGAGCAGCAAGTTTTCGGCCTAGCAAGGCCCGCTCGGCTGCGTTCAGTAACGCAATTCTCGCGGGCGTTGTATAGGGAACCAAATCTCGATCGAGCAAGACATCATCGATAAGTTGTTTCGCGAGTTTGTCATTCAATAACGGTTTTACGCATCGATTGAAGTAGTCCGGATCGTGAACGGCGAGAAACAAATTCATTTCATGAGAGGCGAGCAATCCATATTGAACATGCTTCGTGTCTTCATTCATTTTCGACCAGTTTGTAAGTTGGCGAAATTTTTCAAGCTGCGCATCTCCTTTTCGGAGCGTGCTCATCAAACCGTAGGCCTCGGCCCAACTCGTGAAAAGCTTGACACGACTGGCGGACGCATCTCCGAGATCCACTGATGCATCGCCCGCTCGCAAGATCTTGACGATCTGCCTTTCAGCTAAATGGACGGTCTCGTCATAAGCCTTCTTTAAAGCTTGATCATTCGTTGTGCGAGTCTTAACGGTTGGCATGGCTATTCGTCGATAGGTCGTTCCATGGGGATGGACGACTAGGACAGCAACGTTCGGTTGATTGGCGATCATCGCGGTATCAATTTCGATGAAACCCTTTTCGTCGGGGCGGAGATTCGCAACTAATAGTGTTCCTTGCGAGAGGAATTCATATATTGCTTCCCCCGAGTCGCTCTGGCTTTCGCGATAGTCTTGTTGAGATTTTTGAAGCATTTCACTTGGAGATGCAGGGGCTGACATGGCTGCAATCGCATCGCCAGTCGCGGCTGTCTGCGAGTCGTTGTTAGTAATCGAAAGTTCCCAAGGATTAAGCAGCACGCTCGGATGGGCAAGCATGTTACCTGGGTACTTCTTGGCCAATTGACGTGCAAGTACGTACTGATACTCTTCGTCCAACTTCATTGAATCGAGATAAAAACTCGGGGCAGGGCTCATTCGCGTTGCTTTTGGAGCGATCGGTACCGATGGCATCGAGGCCACCAAGGTTTGAGATTGCGCGAAGGGCATCGCGACAAGATGAACTCGTGTGGCGGCATCTGCATTTTGAAGCTGAATCTTTAGCTTCTCGTTTGCAATACTTGTATTGGAAACATGCGCTGGAACGTAGTGTCCTTTTTGGAGTATTGTCGATTTACCAGCAATGAAGTCGTTCAGAGAGGGCTTCGCGATATTACCTTCTAATGCAGTCTCCACGATTCGAATGCTAATACTTTGACTGATAAGGTGGTCTGTCAAACGATAGTCCCCGGCTGGGAGGGCTTTTATGTTGATGACGCCATTTTCAACAGAGAGAGCATCATTCATGATCTTGATGTTGACGCCGCTTCGAGATTCAATAAGCGAGAGCCTGTTAGGATATTGCTTCAACGCCTCATTGGTTTCCGGCCATGCGACTTGCAATTGTCTACCTGCCACTTCGTGGAGGACTGAAGGCCAATTCAAGAAGGGCGTGTCGATGGTAAAGCTGCGCATTGCAATGCCCGTCGCCGCAACGTGGATACTTTCTATTCGCGCTAGTTCACCCAACTCGATGCGACCGTCTGCATTCGTTGCAAGCCTTGTGGTAGCTCGATTGCGAAGACCACGAATCTTCAATTCAATCGACACAGGTAACTGAGGTATCTTTTCCCCATTGCGACCGAGTGCCTCCAGTGAATAGCCTGACTCGATTCGCGTGAGGTAGAAATCAGCAATCTGCGAAGTGGCTGCCCGCGAGTTCACTTGGGTGGTGAAGGAGCTAGACAAATCCTGGAACGTGCCAAGACTTATGTTTCTGACTCGACCTGTAAAATCAATTTTTAGCGTTCGGAGTCGTTGCGGCACGACGAAATGAATAACATTCTCAAGCGTGTCAGATAGCTTGAGTTCCCCGAAAGTCTGAGTGG
>JAIYDQ010000051.1 GCA_027487375.1 Planctomycetaceae bacterium | reverse complement strand
TGATAAAGGTATTTCCAGCCAAATGCCGGGGTATCTACCAAACGGGCAAGCTGGCTTTTCTTTAGGGTAAAGCTCCAGGGATACATACACAAAACCATGTCCCGGATGTCATCATAAAGGCGGTCGCAAATCTGCGACGAATCAGAAACTTCTGAAAATGACGTTAGTGGTTTTTGCCCTAGATAAATAAGAGCATCAGAACATATCGATAGTTTTGTATCACCTGACGCCATAAAAATCCTTTAATGATAAAAATCCAGGCGGATTTCTCCGCCCGGACTTATTGGTACTGCTTAGTCTCCGTCGGTGCTTGCGAGAGTTGTACCGTTGTCAATATCTACTACGCCGGAAGCGTTCGAACGAACGACTGCCAATGTAGCTACAAGGGTACTACCTACGCTCGTTGCACAATAAACTAAATCGCCTACTTTAACAATGTCGGCTACTGCATTGAAATAGCCTTCTGTGTTTACGTCAGCAATTGCGTCCTCGGTGCGATATCCCCACATTACTGGAGATACGCCACTTTTTGCAACGTTACCAATTGGACCAAAATTATCGCGAGTGAATGCCATGATTTAGTCTCCTTATTCAGCGCAAGTGATTTTAACGATGCCCTCAGAATCAATCGCTACTGAGCCGGCGCTGAACATAGATGCGACCAAGAAAGAAGTTTTCTCAGCGATATAGTCAACACGGCTAGTTTGATTGAGACCAATTGCCATTCCTACTGAATCGCGATGGAATGCGAATACGGTACGATCGGCGCTTGATTTTGGCAAGCCACCTTCGTCACGATCACCGATGGTAACGAACTTAAAGCCCAAGAAGGTATCTACTTCACCAGTTACCAACGCCTTAACGGTGTTGAAGTCAGAGCTGGTAACAGTTGTTTGACCCAAGAGAGCAGACAAGTTGTTAGCATGGAGAACGATCGTACGGCCTTCCATTGGTACGTTCTTGCTATCCAAATACTTCTTAGCGGCGCGGAGCTTACCAACGTTCAAGTCAGTAGCGGATCCGGTGGAGCCGTCGTTTTGAATAGTGTTTGCAACAGTACCGGTGCTGGATGCGGCAATAAGAGCATCAATGATTACCTGGTCCATGCGACGGCCAATAGCACCGGATACGACTTGAACAAGCTCTTGACGCTCGTTGAAGTTAACACGTTGCTGATGGAAAATATCGCTATATTCTGCGGCGATATAGTCGGTCATGGTTGCAGTTACTTGTGAATAAGTAACGTTCAAAGGTACTACGTCAGTTTGTGGTACACGAACAGACGCGGTTCCCTTACCAATTTTTGGGAATTTTACAGTCGAGCCTTCAACGTTAGTACGCTCACGTGTCAAACCAGCAAGGGCGCGTTGCGCCTGGTAAGCCTGTTTAACTTCGCTATCGAATAACGTGACGAAAGCATTAGAGATATTGATAGACATCTCAATTTCCTTTCATATCAAAGTTTAAAAAATTAAAAATCATTTTTAGCTTTGCGATTATCCAAGCGGGTCGCTACGCGTAGTAACGGGCCTTGCGGTTATCCATTACGTAACACTATAAATAAAAAAAGAGTGCGTTGCAATCAGCTTCGCACTCTTTTTTGTTGTGACCGAGAAGTCTAAAGGTTTCCCTCTCCAAACATTGAATAGACCATATCTTCCACTTTTTTTTTTTTTTTTGGATCTTTTCCGTATTTTGGATCTGCCATCATCGACTGAACATCGCTCATGCTCATCTTTTGGCTTTCTTGCATTTCAAGTCCAGGGATGTCCGTTTCCATATAGGACGCCCGGATCTTATGTAGAGCGGAAATGAACGACGCATTATTACTAGCGCGCCCAATTGCCTCGATCTCGTTTTGATTGAGAGTGCCAGCATTTTGCATTTTGACTAGCCATTGCTCAGTTGATTGAACGATCTTGTCCGCATTGCGGCCCAGTTTCTTCATCTCAGCTTCGCGGCTGGTTTTCATTTGCTCATCTGCGGCGCCCATGTGATTCGTATAGAGATCGATCATTTGATCGAATTGCTCCTGGCTAAGACCTTGCTCCTTGGCCAGTCCTACGAAATCCTTTAGCATCGGATCATCTTCGGCCACTCCGCGGTCCTTTAGACTGGTAATCTCATACTTACCGTCCTTGGGTGCCTTGTGTTTACCAGCAGACATTTTGGCCCGTAACTCAGAGTACGCCTTGGCCAGTCCCTCAACGTCCGGACCGGATTCTTCGTCCCAAAAATTTTCAGGAAAAAATTCAGGGCGAACGAAATCCAGCTCTTCGTCGTTATCTACTTCCTGGGGTTTGTCGTTTGGATCTACTTCCATGTGCGGAGCCGCTAGATCATCCATCTTTTGACCTGGTTTTTCCGCTGGTTTCACGTTCAGTAGGCTACCTGAATCGTCCTTGTTGCTACTTGTTGCGTTATTGCCGGCTTGATTATCGCTAGTGTCAGCGGTCAAGTTGTCGGTATCGCTCATATTTAAGACCTCGCTCGTTTAATTCGCCGCTCTAATTCCCGGACCAGGGAGTTTTGACCCTCGCGGGCAAACCCATGGGAAGGGTCCTCGCCAGGAAACCAGGTCGGCTGTTCGATGGTTGTAGCTCTTAGCCATTCCAAGAGCTTTACGCCATCATCGGTTGAAAAGACGCGAGTGACCAGGAGATCAATCTCATTATCCGACGCGCCCTTTTGCTTAATCTCCGGAGACCGGAGACCTTCCCATCCTTCTTCCATCATCTTTTAGACCTCTTGTGCTTGTGGTTGTTCTGCGCCGCCTTGTTGCGCGGCCTGTGCCATCTGTGCGGCCTGGGCCATTTGCGCCATGATTGCCTGGCGTTGCTCTTTTGAGTTAATCAAGTAACTTGGCACTCCCAGGCGATCGGCCAGGTAATCGGCCAGCTCTTCCTGGTTGATCGCAAGCTGGGCGCCTAGACCTACTTGACCCGCCACCTGGACGAATTGCAATACGTCGTTTACTTCTTGCATATTCTGAGCCTGGGCCAGCGATCCAGTTGGCACTACCTTAACTTCGGAGCCGTCCACCTTCAATGGGAAATCGATTAGACCCATTTCGTCCATGACTTCCATGGTGCGGCGCACGATTGGTTGCATGACTTCGGTAATCAAGCGGCCATAAGCTGGTCCAATGTTCTGAGATAGCTCTTTCATGCGCTCCGCGACTTCGGTTGCGGATCTCGCGCTCATGGTATCCGGC
>JAIYDQ010000355.1 GCA_027487375.1 Planctomycetaceae bacterium | reverse complement strand
TACACATATTACAGCTCGAAGTTTTGCAATGCGCATCCAATCGCTATGCGATTTAGCTTCGAGGCTAACGAGCCATCGAAAAGATTGAACTCACTACTATCTGAATCTAACGACGAAGCTTAGCTTCTTCGCGAGCCTTTTTCAAAGCGGCCGTTTCGTTGGCTAGCTTATTCTCTGGGCCGGTCGGGAAGTACTGGATATCGTCATCCAAGTAGTACGGACTTGGCAGCGTTTGACCCGCTACGGAAACTTGGCAGCCCGAGCTGGAACCTAACAGTGCTGCTAATCCAATAGCGACTACTGCGAAAACTTGCATCTCGTTTGACATGATTTTGGGCATGACAGGCTCATCGCTGCGAGGAAGAAATAACCGTTCTTTCGATTGTATCGACCTGCGGGATTGTAGGACTTGAGGAAATATTAAGGCCCATTTCAATAGTTCAAAGCAGCTTGTTTTTTATGGTCTCCATTCCTGCTGGCGTTCGATAAAGCCCTCTGTAGAAGTCCTCTCGGTATCCGACTTGAAAACGGGAATGGTCTGATGGAATGGGATCGTAATCGCTATTTTGCTTTAGGTGTGATTCTATTCTTCATGGGAATCCAGTTCCGTTCGGTTGAATCGTTCGTTCTTAGCGAACAAGCGACGCGTGCATTGCATCGATTTGCGAGACAGTCGCAGATAGCAAGCAATAACGGAATGACCGACATGTACATGAGCGTCGCTCAATCTCCAAAGAAGACGATTCAGCCGCCACCATGGCTCGGATGGGCACTGCTCACAGCCGGTGGTGTCATTAGTCTCCATGCTCTTGCATTACCAAAACGATCATAGTTCCGAACTAGACGGGGTAACTTCATTGCAATTCATGATGCGAACGCTCAGAACTCCTGGTGCATGGGTCGTCATTACTTCCGTCGCGTTAGCGATCGTCGTGAACTCGTCGAGTTTGGTCGGCACATTGGGGCAGAATAGAACGCACGCTGAGGAGCGGCCAACGCCTTCACTTAAATCACAATCGATACGAGAAGGTTCGCTGCTACCCGATCAAGTTGGAACTTTTCGAGTTTCCGGTGATCGAGTTCAGTTTGTGGAGAGTGAGTCGGGCCGCATTTTTCGATGTCTCGAAAACTTGATGCTTCAACGCGTCCACCAAGTGATAACCGAAGAGGTAACCCCGCCATCGTGGATCGTTAGCGGCAAGGCAACGGAATACCGAGGCGAAAATTATCTTCTCATTGAAGCCGTTCGAAGAACCAAGTAGCTGCTTCTCTCCGAGATGCAGATCGAGCCTCTCCGAGAGAGGCTGCTACGTGTTAGGCCAAGTCGAATAACATGACTTCAGCTTCTTCGGTTGCCTCGATTGCCAGAGTCGTCTCATCGCTGATGGCGAAACCATCTCCTGCATCTGCAGTAACGCCGTTCAGTTGAATGGACCCGCGAAGGACTTGTAGCCACGCACTTCTACCTGGGCTTAGATCGAACTGAATTGACTGCTTGGCCTCGATTATTGCTAGATAGATTCGAGCGTCTTGATGGATGATAAGCGAGCCTGATTCTCCCGTCTTGGAAGCAACCAATCGGAATAGGTTCAAACGCTCGGACTGGGGAAATGACTTTTGTTCGTAGCTTGGCTCGAGAGATTGCTGGTCCGGGAACAACCAGATTTGGTACAGGTGGACCGGTTCGGTTTGAGACGGATTAAACTCGCTATGTGTGATTCCTGTACCCGCAGTCATCCGCTGAAACTCGCCAGGTCTCAGGATCTCTCCGTTCCCCATTGAGTCCTTGTGCTCGAGAGCACCTTCCAGGACGTAGGTCACGATCTCCATGTTGCGATGTGGATGAGTTCCAAATCCTTGGCCAGGCGCGACCACATCTTCGTTCATGACACGCAGCGATCGAAACTGCATGTGGTCCGGATCTTGATAATCCGAAAACGAAAAAGTGTGATAGGTCTTCAGCCAGCCATGATCGGCGTAGCCACGGTCTTTTGACTTTCGAATCTTAATCATCAGTATGTTGCTTTGAGTTTGATTCTTGCTTGGACATTAAACCCTTATCCAGTTAAAACTGGTTACATAATCGTAGCAGATGTCGCAAGATATCTGATGTTTGTATTCGTTGCGCGCAAATCCACCAATGGCTGAGTTCTTCTGAATTCAGCTCCGCGGAAGATGAATAAAGGTAAACCACAAGTAGGAATTGGGGCTGGGAATAATGGTTTTCGTAGGAGTTACCACCCCTAGCGTGGGCGAGGACTGGGAAAAAAACGTGCTTGAGCTATACTTCCTCGCAGATTTGTTGGAGGGGCTTCACAAGCCACCCTGCCCCGCATTGGGACGATAATCCTTAATTTTTTGCATTGAAAAAGAATGACGACTTCTCAAGAACTATCCAATCGTGCCTCCGAAATAGAAAAGCGATTTTCGCTCGTGCGAGGGTCTCTTTGACTACGACAACCAAGTCAAAGAAGTAGATCGATTAGAGTCGGTGATGGCTGCTCCTGGGTTTTGGGATCATCCGGAGAAAGCTCAACAAACCGTTGCGGACATCAAATCCCGAAGAAGCCGCATTCAGCCGCTTCGAGAGGCCCTTGCGAGTCTCACTGACGCAAAAGAACTCTTGTCGATGGCCGATGAAGACGAGTCGATTCTCCCTGAGATAGAACGCGAACTGGACGCGTTGGGCCCAATTGCTGAACAGCTTGAGTTAGCGGCGCTGCTTAGTGGACCACTCGATAGTTGCGGTGCGATCTTGAGCGTACATGCTCGCGATGGTGGACTCGATGCAAACGACTGGGCAGAGATGCTCCTGAACATGTACGTCAACTGGGCAGGCAAACACGACTACTCCGTGGAACTGCTCGACCGTTGCGACAACGAAGAAGCTGGTATCACGCAAGCGACAATTGCGATTCGCGGATCGATGGCTTACGGATATCTCAAAGGCGAAGAAGGGATGCATCGTTTGGTGCGAATCAGTCCCTATAACGCCGAAGGAAAACGCCAAACAAGTTTTGCTGCCGTTGACGTCTCTCCCGAAGTAAACGATTCGGTGGAAGTGAACATCCAAGAGAAAGACGTTCGAGAAGACGTCTATCGAGCCTCTGGTGCGGGCGGTCAACACGTGAATAAAACATCGTCTGCTATTCGTCTAACACACATTCCAACCAACACGGTCGTCACTTGCCAAAGCGATCGAAGTCAACACAAGAACCGTGATCAAGCTTGGAAAATGCTTCGCAGCAGATTAGCTCGACGCGAAGAAGAGAAGCGTGAAGCAGAAATCGCAGCCAAGTACAAAACGAAAGCTCGCGTCGGATTCGGTTCGCAAATCCGCAACTATTTCCTGCATCCCGATCAACGCGTCAAAGATTCACGAACTGGTTTTTCAGTCGGTAATTTTCATACGGTCATGGCTGGTGAGGTCCAAGGATTTTTAGATTCCTTCCTCCAGTTCTGTGCTAACCCAACAGATACACCAGTTCCTGATAACGACTAAAATCGATCGTAGAATTGCATTGCAATGCTACGATTACTTCGCATTCACTCGCAAAACGCTGCTACGTACAAGACTACCGAAACGATACACACTTTCATGTCCGAGTTTGAATCTCCGAGTAACCCGACCGGCTCCGACTCTGTAACCATTCCAACGTGGCAGTCCGTTCTTCCAGAGCTTCAAGTCCGATCTGGACGAATTGTTGCTGGCGTTGTCGACAACGATGATCGTCTAGCTCACGGATTTTGGTGGCAACCCTCCAGCGAGTCTTCAGACATGATTCGCGTCATGACAAGCTATGAAGGGACGCCACAGGATACTTGGCCGTCCAGCAGTCCCTTCCAGCAGATAGTTCGTGAAGAGATTGGTACCGAAAAGAAGTTGGTTCTCCTAGCGGTTGGGATGGCAGGTAAGACGCATTGGTCGGGAACCATCGAAGGAGACGCGATGACAGAAGCGATCGCAATGGACTTCGCTGCACGCGTAAACATGACTCCCGATTTTTTAGGCTCAACCTACCTCATCGATGATGCTTGGATTATCAAACCGCAAACGACAGCCGATGCTTTGAACCAATCGGTCACTCTCACCCATGCCGAGCAAAATATTCAGCTCGTCTTCGATTCGATCGGTCCTCACGTTGTTTCAATCGATGGAAAGAAACTTACATTGACCTTTCAAGCGGATTTTCCAGCAACGAAGCGCAACCAAACGCTTCGCTGGAGATATGTTATTCGAAGCGTTTCAATTTAGTAAAATCTAAAACACACCTCACTGATCGCGACCGTCGGATTAAATTTTTTGTTAGAACGGAAGTTTTTTTCTTACTCGTACTCGATTCGAAGAGTGATTCGAATTGAGTACGAGCACGAGTACCGCCGATGGCTGAGTACGAGTACGATTGAGAGCAGAACCTAAACCAGTTTTTTGGAATCAAACATGGCAACGGCATCCACGCAACTTACAAATCAACCCGCTTGGAAAGCACTTCAATCGCATTACGAAGAGATTCGCGATGTTCACTTGCGAACACTTTTTGCTTCGGATCCGAAGAGAGGCGAGCGACTCGCGGCGGAAGCACTTGGTATCTATCTCGATTTTTCAAAGAACCGCATCACTGATGAAACGTTGCGATTGCTGGTTGCGTTAGCAGAACAGTCAGGCGTTCGTGAACGATCCGAGGCGATGTTTCGCGGCGATCGAATCAACATTACCGAGCAGCGTGCTGTACTGCACGTCGCGTTGCGAGCTCCCAAAGGCAAGTCGATTGTTGTCGATGGTAAAGATGTTGTACCTGAGGTTCATGAAGTACTCGACAAGATGTCGGGCTTTTGCGATCGCATTCGCAGCGGCGAGTGGAAAGGTTTTACCGGCAAGCGAATCCGAACAATTGTGAACATCGGAATTGGCGGCTCGGACTTAGGGCCTGTTATGGCCTATGGCGCGCTTCGACACTACAGCCAACGCGATCTTATGTTTCGCTATGTCTCCAACGTAGACGGAACCGATATAGCCGAAGCGGTACAAGATCTCGATCCGGCAGAGACGCTCTTCATCATTGCTTCGAAGACATTCACAACTCAAGAGACCCTGACCAATGCGCATTCGGCTCGTGACTGGTGTTTGAAATCACTCAAAGATCCGGCGGCAGTTGCAAAGCACTTTGTCGCTGTTTCTACCAACGCTGAAGAAGTGACGAAGTTCGGGATCGATACCGCCAACATGTTTGGTTTTTGGGACTGGGTTGGTGGTCGTTACTCGTATGATTCGGCGATCGGATTATCGCTCATGATTGCGATAGGTCCGAAAAACTTTCGCGAGATGCTTGCTGGGATGCACGCAATGGACGAGCATTTCCGGACAGCACCCTTTGCTCAAAATCTGCCTGTTTTACTTGCTCTTCTGGGTGTCTGGTACAACAACTTTTTTGGTGCTGAAACAGTCGCGGTTCTGCCATATGACCAGTACCTTGGTCGGCTGAGTGCGTACCTTCAACAGCTTGATATGGAAAGCAACGGCAAGTCAGTCGACTTGGATGGAAAGCTTGTCGACTATCAAACGGGTCCGATCATTTGGGGCGAGCCAGGTACGAATGGACAGCACGCTTTCTATCAACTGATTCACCAAGGAACCAAGATGATTCCTTGCGATTTCATTGGATGCCTTAAGACGCTCAATCCAATCGGCAATCATCATGATTTATTAATGTCGAATTTCTTCGCACAAACCGAAGCATTAGCATTCGGAAAAACTGCTGAAGAAGTGAAGGCCGATAAAGTCTCGGAGATGCAGATTTCGCATCGAACGTTCCAAGGCAATCATCCAACAAACACGATTCTGTTGGATAAACTCACGCCTGATTCATTGGGCAAGTTGATCGCAATGTACGAACACAAGGTCTTTGTGCAGGGAACCATTTGGCACATCAATTCATTCGACCAATGGGGCGTTGAACTCGGCAAAGTACTCGCCAAGCAAATCACTCCCGAGCTATCGCCTAGCTATTCAAAGCCACTTCAGCACGATAGTTCTACAAACGCACTCATTCAACGTTATCGAGCAGCGAATTCAAGCAAGTAGCAAGACTCGTAAAGATTCTGAAGTCGAGAAGTAAAGTTCGCAAAAGACAGGCTGAGATCTT
>JAIYDQ010000083.1 GCA_027487375.1 Planctomycetaceae bacterium | reverse complement strand
GATTCGTACCCGCAGTGCCATTGGCAACGCCCCCTGCTTCTACCGCAATTGCCGTATCAGCCACTGCCGTGGGAGCTTCATTGACGTTGGTCAGGTTGACGGTCATCGTTTTGTCGAATGTCAAGCCACCGGCGTCGGTGGTTCGGACCACGATCGCATGCGATGGAGTAGTGTCGAAGTCGAGTAAGCTACCGTTGGCGACCGTTATTTGACCTGAGAGCAAATTGATCGCGAATCGTCCACCCGCATCGTTAGCCAGCGAGTACCGCAACGTGCCGGTACTGTGAGCGTCCGGATCGAAGCCAATCGCAGTACCAACTAACGTGCCATTGGAACTGTTCTCGGCGATGGTGAACGTTGGATTGGTGGTCGTCACCGATTGGACTTGCACGTTGTCGATAAGAATGTCGACATCGTTCGTGATGCTGGATGCATCGGCAAATCGCAACGTCGTCGTCGTGCTATCGGCGATAAAAGTGTATCGATAAGTCGCGAAGGTATTGGGGTTAGTCCCAATGTCGTAAGCGGTTTCGTTGCTGAGCGTCGTACTACCGATCACTTGTACATTCAGCGATTGCGCTCGGCCGCTCAGAAGGGAGTATGCTCCCGCGTCAAAGGTCAACGTATAGGCCTGACCAATCGTTGTCGCGATGGTCGTTGTCGCAACACCATCGTTCGGTCCATTGCCGCCACCGTAGCTGAGAGCGAACGTTCCTTGGCTCGCTCCTAATCCTGTTATTCGTGAAGAAGTTCCCGTCAATGTCCAACCCGTCGTATCCGTTTCGAACGACGAATTGCTTACCAAGTTCGAACCAGTTGCAATACCTGCATCGATCGGCGCTTCGTTGACGTTGCCGACGGTGATCGTATAGGTCTCGGTGCGAGTGTTGCCACCGCCGTCGGTGATTTGAATCGCTACTGTCTCGGTGGGGCTCGTTTCGAAGTTAAATGTCGCACCGTTTGCGACTCGTAGCTCGGTTCCGTTGACGATAGAGAACTTCGCTTGGCCCGTTCCACCGACGATGGTGTAATTCGCTGTATCGCCCGCGTCGACATCAGTGCGGGAGAGGTTACCGACCAATGTGTTGGCCGCTGCGTTTTCTTGGACGGTGGCTACGGTTCCACCGGTTTGGACTGCTATCGCAGCGGCGACGGCGGCACTATCCCACTGGACGATGTAGTAAGTGGTGTCGGCTGCCCCTGTACCATTGCCGGTATTGGTAGCGTCGTTAAGGTTGTTCACTCCAGCCCATCCATACTGGCCGTAGTCTTCACCGGCAGCTGTATGTTGGAAGTTGTTGAGGTTCATATTCGAGTACATGCCCGAGACGGCCGCCCCTCCCTGATGGAATACAGCGGTCGGTGTGTCCCCTTGATACCACAGCCATTGGCCTTCGACGAGCTTGTCCGATCCACCGACCCAGTACATGTTGCTAGGGATCAGCGATCGCACAAAAGTCTCTTCACCAGCGGAACCGATCGTTACCAAAGTACCTGCCACGCCGTTCAAATACGACGCTTGGGCGGCATCCATCGCATCTTCCCAAGTGGCAAACGTACTGACCGCCGCGTAGAATTTGCCAAACGTCGCGTTGAGAGCCGCACTCGAACCGGCACCGGTGGTTGTGCCCGTAAGGATCAAATCACTCGGTCCTTCGTTGACGTTGGTGACCGCGATCGTGAAGTTTTCGTCGTAGGTTAGACCCAATGCATCCGCGACACGAACTGTGATCGTATGCGAGGTGGCAGCTTCGAAGTTTAATTGCGTGCCGTCAGCAACGGTGATGATGCCAGTCGTCGAGTTAATTGCAAATCGGCCACTGGCGTTGTTGGTGAGCGAGTAGGTTCGCGTGTCGACGGAGACAGTGTCAACATCGCGAGCACCCGCGAGAGCCACGACGGTACCGTTGGCAGCATTCTCGGCGACCGAAATTGAGGGACTGTTTTCGGCAATCAAGCGTATATTGTCGAGCATTGACGAACCAGAGGTGTTGTTCGTGGATGTCTCCATGAATCGCAATTCATCGGAGCCACCGGAGCCCGTGACCACAAAGCTGTGCGTTCGCCATTCGACCGCTGTTTGCGCGATCGTACCAACCAGTGCGCCGCGCCAGTAAACTTGAATTTCTGAGTTGGGCATCCCCGTCCGGCTACCGAGGTCGAAACTGAGCACATAGGTCTGCCCGTTCGAGGTGGTTACGTTCTGCGAGATACCGTTGATCGCGTTACCAACATTGAGTTCGATTCGCGAGATGCCCTGGCTCGCTGTAGCTGGTCCACCGCTATTAAAATTGTTCCAGACTTCGACTCCTTCGCCGCCGATCGCGGTCCAGCCGCTCGCACTCGCGCCGGTATTCGCTGTGTTGGAGGCGCCACTGTTCGTTTCAAAGCTACCGTTGGTGATCAGGTTAGTCCCGGTGGGATTCGCAAGGGCCAGATCGTTCGGTGCGTCATTCGCACCTTGGATGGTCACCGTAATTTGAGTGGTGCTAGTTACGCCAGCCGTGTCACGCATCGTGTAGGTAAACACGTCGGTCAGGGTGTTGCTTGTCGTGCGCAATGCTTGCACCGTCGCGTTGTTGTTATCGACCGTGTAGGTATAGGAACCATCCGCAGCAATGTTGATCGAGCCGAACGAACCCGTAACTGCCGAGCCGACGTTGGTCGATGCACTACCGACCGTTCCTGCCGCAACGCCGCTAATGGTCTTGGTATCGCCAGCGTCCACGTCCGTATCATTGGTCAGCACATTACCGGTCGGATTTGTGCCTGCGGTGCCGTTAGCTGTTCCACCGGCTTCGACTGCTGTGGCCGTATCCAGAACGGCGAGTGGGCCTTCGTTGACGTTGGTCAAATAAATGGTGACATTCTCGCTGTAGGTTGCACCTGCTGCGTCGGTTGTTTGGACCGTGATCACATGGTTGGTCGCAGCTTCGAAATTGAGTAGGCTGCTGTCGGCAACGGTGATGACTCCCGTGGTGGAGTTGACTGCGAATCGACCGCCGGCAGTATTCGTGAGCGAGTAGGTTAGCGTATCGCTCGTATCGACGTCGTAGCCGCGTGCGGTTCCTACGACAGTGCCGTTTGCTGAGTTTTCAGCGAGGCCTGTTGAAACCATGTTCGCCAGCAAGCCAGACGTCCCCGAAGCGACACCCAAAGTCATGTTGTTGCTGAGCTGAGTCGCATTAAGAGCCGAATTCCATACTCGATAATCCGACAGCGAACCATCGAAATAGCCGCCTCCGTTCGTCGACCCACCCACTCCTGACATTGAAGAATTTCCAACGGAGGGATGGAGGTTGGTCGCGTTACTTTGAATACCGGTCGCAACCAGGGAACCATTGATGTAAAGCGACGGCGTCTTGTTGGTGAAAACCACGGCAATATTGGAGTCGGGATTGATCGTCCCGCTGTAGGTCAATAGTGAAGTGCGCAAGTTGGCGGAATGCTGATAGACGATCACGCCATTCGTACCGATAGCCAATCCAACGCCTCGCTCTACGCCACCCGTTCCACCGTAAAGATCTTGGCCATGGTCTGGTGCAATCGCAAGGGTTCCAGCCGAGTAGCCGATTACTCCTGAGTTCGATTGACTCGGCAGCGCGATCGTTTGCCGAGGCGTTGCTTTGACTTCCAAAGTGAAGTCGGTCAGGGCAGGCATTGTCGAGCCGCCATGAATGATGTTTGCAGAACTGTTGAAAAACTGCGTTCCGAATCCAATATCATTCGGAGCGTCATTGGCACCTTGGATGGTCACGGTGATTTGAGTCGTACTGGTCAAGCCCGCTGTGTCACGCATTGTGTAGGTGAAGACATCGGTCAGCGTATTGCTCGTGGTCCGGAGAGCTTGAACGGCCGCATTGCTGTTATCGACCGTGTACGTATAAGCCCCATTAGCAGCGATGTTGATCGAACCAAAGGAGCCGGTGACCGCGGAGCCAACGTTGGTCGATGCGGAGCCGACAACGCCTGCTGCAACGCCGCTGACCGTCTTAGTGTCGCCGGCATCGACGTCGGTGTCGTTGGTGAGAACGTTGCCGGTTGGATTAGTACCCGCTGTGCCGTTCGCGGTGCCACCTGCTTCGACGGCTGTGGCGGTGTCGACGATGGCGGTGGGGGGTTCATTTGCATCTGCGACGTTCACCACGATGCTTTGCGTACGCGTCAATCCACCTGCATCGGTCGCCACGACCGTGATGATGTGCGAACTAGCCGCTTCAAAGTTGAGCGTACTGCCGTTCGCGACGGTGATCTGGCCGGTGTTGGAATCGATCGCAAATCGTCCGGATGCACTGTCGGACAACGCATAGGTGAAGGTATCGCTCGAGTCGACATCCACCGCTGTGGTCGTTCCCACCACAACGCCGTTAGCGCTGTTCTCGTTGACCACAAACGTTCCGCTGCTCGGCGAAACCTGGAACAGTTGTACTCGGTCCACATCGAAATCGTTGG
>JAIYDQ010000048.1 GCA_027487375.1 Planctomycetaceae bacterium | reverse complement strand
TACTCTTCGGGCTTGATGTCTTTGAATGCGATATCGGCTTGGATCGTATAGCCTTCCCATTCCTTGGTGATGGTCCAACCAGGTTTTACTTCGTGTAGCACCATTTGATAGAGCCGCTTCTCAGGAGCTGCGACTACGGGTTGGTAACCACCTTCAATCAGCCTGTAGTACGGATAGAGCGTGTCGACTGTTTCGGTAGCGTCGCCGACGATGATTAGAACTTTGGGTTGCGACATCTTGTTTTCCTTGGAGGACTGGTTGTTAGAGGAGGAGGATTGGGCGTGTGCGTTGGCGGCCAAAGCGGCAACCGATCCGCTGGCCGTTCCCGCGATGAAACTTCGTCTGTCGAGAGGCATAGTCACACTCGTTTCAAAATAGAGGAATAAGGATTATGAGACGTTCATAAGGCATTTGTCCAGATAGGCTCGCGAGCGATTGATTTCGGTCGTCACCGCACTGGTCGTTTCGAGAATTGGGATGCCGCGAGGAAAAGGGTGCATAAAGATCTCGGTCCAACCCTGATAGTTATGCTCTTTAAGTACCGACACCATCGGGGTAAAGTCTAATTTCCCTCGTCCCGGCATTTGCAAAATTTCCTCTTCTTTAGGGAGTTTCGTCATGCATCCATTGCCATGTTCCCATCCGTAGAAAACATGGAGCGATTCGATAACATCGCGAAGCAATCCCGCGAGCGCCTTCTCGTCTTGCGGCAAATGGTAAGGAGCGAAAGCAATCCTGAGGTGTTTTGAAGGACTTAGCTCGGCAAGATAACGCAGTGAGTCGGGCGAATCGATCAGGTTCTTGGCATGATTCTCGATCGCAATGGTAACTCCAGTCTCTTCCGCGACCGCTAAGTGAGGCTTCAGCTCTTCGATGAACTTTGCAACGGCCTGCTTTAATTCAGCACCTTTCAAGTTAATCGGGCCTTTCGCTCCGGTGACGATTGTCTTGCAGCCAAAGCGTTGAGCCAGTCGCATTTCGTCCTGCAGCCCAAATGGCCCCAGTTTGTATTGCGTAATACAGCCCAAGCCAATTTGATTCTGCTTTAAGATCGATGCAAATTTCTCTTCGCCGATTTTGTCAAGTTGCTCTCGTTGATTGCCGTGCACCATCGGCCAAATATCTATCGCCGACGCTCCCACTTTGGCTACTTCCGGGAGAATCTCATTCAAGTCCGTATATCCGTACATACACGAAGCAAGGAGATACTTGAATCGAAAGTCGCTGGCACTGGCGGCTTGAAGGAACGACTGGCTTTGTGGAAGCGAGACCGATACGAGCGAAGCCGATGCAAGCGAGACTGACTGAATAAACTCACGTCGACGAAGTGTCATGATCTTTGGCTCCGGTTGAAGAGTAGTTGAGTTTTCCATTTAAACTGTTTCAAAGCCTTTCCGTTGCTCACGCTTTAACAGCGAGTCGGCCTGAGCGTCGTCGATAAAAAACTCGGTTTCCGGATTCCAGCGTAGTTTGCGTCCGAGTTTGAGCGAGATGTTTCCCAGATGGCAAGTCGAAATGCTTCGATGTTGGCTTTCAATATTGGAAATCGGGCTCCGCTTGGTTTGGATACAGTCAAAGAAATTTCCCATGTGATTCACAATAGCATCAAGCTTACCAGAGCGAGCAGGCCGCTGGAGATTATCAAAATCGTAAACGTTCCAACTTTCTCGTGGGAGAGGATTCGTTGCTAACGCCTCAACTGGTGCACCAGTAATCTTGCCGCGATTAACGAAGATTCGACCGGCGTCCCCCGTGAAAAGAATTCCGTTTTCTCCATGATCTTTCACGGTGACGATAACGTCATTGGCGTACTTGTACGTCACCTCGAAATCGGTCGGGACGTTGTAACCGTTTTCGATAGTTGGAAACTTACCAATTCCTTCAACCTCAACCGGATATGAGTTGATCGCCCACTGTGCGATATCCACATGATGAGCGCCCCAATCGGTCATTTGTCCTCCAGAATATTCGCTCCACCAACGAAATGTGTAGTGGGATCTTTCTTCGATGTAGGGGACGTCCGGAGTTTGACCTTGCCACAAGTTCCAATTCAAATGAGCTGGTGAAACGCGTGGAATGAAGGTGCCGCTGGTTCCGTTCTTACCAAGCACGATCTCGACTTTCTGAAGCTTCCCCAATCGACCTGCGCGGACAAGCTCGACAGCTAATCGAAAGCGTTCGTCACTTCTTTGCCACGATCCGACTTGAACAACGCGTCCCGTTTCAGCAACTACTTTCGAAAGCTGTTTCCCTTCATCGATGGTAAGGGTAAGTGGTTTTTCACAGTAAACATCTTTACCCGCACGACAAGCATCGATCACCATTTTGGTATGCCAGTGGTCCGGCGTACCGATCGTCACGACATCGACCTCTTTCCGTGCAATCAGATCGCGGTAGTCTTCAAAGCTTTTGGGAGTACTTCCGAAAGCTGCTTTCGCCTGATCGCGAACATTACGATCCACATCACAAACCGCGACAATGTCACCATACATTTGAGCTTTGTGTGCGACGACGCTACCCTGATAGCGGAGCCCAATCGACCCAATACCGAGTCGTTCTACTTTTGAACGCGGCTTCATCGAAGTTGAATCTGCGGAACTTACGGATTCAAAAACATATGGGATAAGCGGAAGAGCCAATGCAGATTGAAGCAATGAACGACGAGGGAGAGTAGGCGAGTTCATGGAGGGGATTTCCTAACGGTGGATTCGTAAGGCATCAGTAAGGATCCAGGCACGCAAGTAGCTGCGTATCTCCGAGACGCAGAATTTTCATGTCTGGAGATACGTGACTACTTGAAGTGCTGGAGCAATTCTTAGGTTGGTGTAGCTAAGGATTGAACGCGATGACCAATCGTAGGATAGGCTTCCAGCCTGTCGATTTTGAAACCGACAGGCTGGAAGCCTATCCTACGGCAGCTACCTAAGTATGGCTCTAGGTCAAATGCTAGTCGCAATCTGCCTTACCTGTCATTACAATATTGCGTAATAGTGTTGTATTATTTTGTCAACTTGATTCAAGACGAATTCCGTTACTCTGGCTTGATCCCATGAAACGTGTAGCTCTTCTCATCGAAACATCTCGATCCTATGGCCGAGAGTTATTGCATGGTGTACGTCGTTATGTCACTGAGCATGGGCCTTGGTCGATCTTTGCCGAGATTCGTGATTTGGATTCAAAGCCACCGGCCTGGCTGCGAGAGTGGGATGGTGACGGGATCCTAACGCGAACCGTTTCACAAGCCATGATTGATGCAGTCAAAGCGGTTGGTGTTCCGACGATTGAACTGCGGTCAACAAAGCTTCTTCATCAATTTCCTTTTGTTGGAATCAACAATAAAGAGCTCGGTAAGATGTGCGCCGCGTATCTGCTTGAGCGAGGCTTTCATCATTTTGGTGTTTATGAGTTGACCACCGAGCAGTTCTTCATTGAGCGAAGTCGCAGTTTTGCGAGCAACATCAAGAAGTCAGGCTTCGTGTGTCATACTTTTCAACAGTCGTCCAATCGCGAGAAACCGATGGTCTGGGAAAAGCAGCAAAGGCTATTAGTCGATTGGTTGAAGCAACTTCCCAAACCTATCGGAATTCTCGCCTGTACCGATCAGCTCGGATTTTGGCTACTCGATGCGTGTGCTCGTGCAGAGATCGCGGTACCCGAGCAAGTTGCAGTGCTGGGTGTTGAGAACGATGAGACGCTGTGCAGCATGAGCAATCCACCATTATCCAGCGCGAGGCTTGGCGGTGAACGCGTTGGTTACGAGGCGGCGGCATTGTTGGATCGGTGGATGGATGGGGGACGAGCTCCGAAGAAGAAAACGTTGCTGCCTCCCATTGGGGTTGAAACGCGGCGCTCTACCGATATTGTCGCCGTAGCCGATCCGCTGCTTGGACAAGCTTTAAAACTTGTTCGTGATCGAGCTTGTGAAGGTTTGCGAGTCGACGATTTGTTACGCGAGGTTCCTCTTTCGCGGAGTTCGCTCGAACGAGGCTTTCGCGATGTGCTGGGCAGATCACCCAACATGGAGATTCATCGAGTGAAGTTACAGCGTGTTCGCGAACTTCTTGCTATGACCGATTTCACCTTAGACGAGATTGCTTCACGAACCGCTTTCGCACATAAACACTACTTGGCCCATAGCTTCCGAAAAGCGTTCGACGTTACTCCTGGTGATTTTCGCAAGGAATCGCGAAGGGGTGCTACTTCGACGTTGCGGGCTTGAGGACTCGAACGCGATGCGATTCGCTATCACCGATAAAGACCGATCCATCTGCGTCAACGAAGATGCCGTGAGGCCGAGCTAGCTTGCACAGCTTTGGATCTCCATCAGGGCCGTCTCCTTTTTGACCGGTACCGACCATTAACTCAATCGTTTCCGAATCTCGATTGAATCGCCAGATTGTGCTGCTTTCCGAGTCGACTAACCATGCATTCCCTTGGGCATCCATTGCAATTCCCTTTGGCCCGTTGAGCAACGCTTGCTTGGCCGGCCCCGATTGGCCAGTGAATCCTTTCTTTCCTGAGCCGGCTCGATGCGAGATTTTCTGAGTCTTGAAATCAAACTCAAAAACTTGGTTTCCTTCGCGAGTGGCAAGCCATAGGTTTCCTTCGGCATCGAAGTCAAGTGAGCGAGGTCCATTGAGTGGTGTTCCCTCGATTGGTGATCCATCCGGAGTGGGGCCTGCTTTCCCAGTCCCGGCGAAGGTCGATATCTTGCCCGTTTTCATATCGATTTTTCGGATAACGTGGTTACCGATATCGCAAACAAAGAGGTTCCCTTGACGATCGAACTGAATACTGTGCGGTTGCTTGAACTGGGCGTTGACAGCCAGACCACCGTCGCCGCTATAACCGGGTTTCCCTGTCCCTGCGATGGTCGAGATGACTTTGGTTTTCATGTCGATCTTGCGTACGACGTTATTCGACATGTCGACCGCAAAGAGATCGCCTGCTGCATCGAAACGAATCTCATGGGGCAGGTTAAACGTAGCTTCCAAGGCAGGCCCGCCATCTCCGCTGTAACCTTTCTTTCCGTTCCCTGCGACCGTCGAAATGGTCCCATCTGCTGCGATGCGTCGGATGCGTTGTCCTGTGTATTCGCAAAACCAGATGGCTCCATCGGGGCCTCGAATAACGCCGAATGGATTATCCAGCTTTGCGAGAGTAGCAGGTCCGCCGTCGCCAGCGAATCCTTGAATACCGGTTCCTGCATAGGAGGAAATCGTCCAGGCCTCGGCGGTAAGGGCCATCACAGGAAAGCCGAAAACACCGAACAGGGCAAGCACAAGCAAACTTGGGTTCATCATTTTGTTTTGTTAGTTTTTGGAAGGAGTTACTTTGCTGCAACCTTTGGCAACCATCGGTGCTGCGCGCCGCTGATGACCAAACATGATTCACTTGAAGCAATCACGTGTTCAAGTTCTTCTGTTTCACCCATCGCGCTGATCCCGAGTTCTTCGACAACTTCGCGTGGGAGTTTCGAAAGCAGATAGACAACGTGCTTGGATCGTGATCTGAGGATCTCGATAGCCGCTAAAGATTGCGGATGATGGCTTTTCAGCAGATGCTGCTCGATTGAATCGTTTTCTTCGATTCCAGCAAGCCAGCGAAATGGCGGGCCCGGCTTTGTTTCTAAGTTTGTTGCGACTGCAATCTTGCCGTCTTCGGATACATAGTTTTCCGCCATGAACAAAACGCGAGCGACATTCTCCCAGCTTTGTTGATCTTGGTCACCATCGATGCTGACGACGACCAAGTCATAACGCTCCTTGATGGGTGGAAGTGATCGGGGAGAGACCGCATCGGCAATCGACTGCTCAACAGAATCGACCTTGCCAAAAAATAGGCTATCGATGTTTCCTTGGGGGCCGGGAAGAACTGCAAGCACAGGTTGGATCCCGAGAAGCCAAGCTACTTCTGTGGCAGCGCGAAGTCGCTTTTCTTTCTTTGCGTGGAAATCAGTGGAACAGTCATGCTTCCAACGGCTCTGCGTCTTAGAGTCTGTGAACCAAGGAACAATTCCGTAGAGGCCTGCATGAGCCCACGCATCGGTGTCGCGTGCGACAGTAATTGGTAACACGACGTCCGCTTCCAGAAGTGCTCGATCCACATAGATCGCCTCCGCGCCGCTAGCCGCAGCGGCGAGGTAGCCCATCGTTTCTGCATCATCGCCACGGTGATATCGGACCGAAACGTTACCTTTAGCGGATTGGCTAAGCCGAGCGGCCAAGGAATCGACAATTTTTTCGTGGTCGTGGGAAACGAGGACTGTTATGCGGCTCGCGGGTACGCCATGCTGAACCAAGTACTCGACGACAAACTCGAGCAATTGTTCCGCTTGAGGGACACCAGGTTCAAGGGGAATAGCGACCGAGTCACCATCGACGATTGCCAGTGCCAACTCGGGGAACTCGACGGGTTGATCGAAAGCATTGAAAACAGCCTGACGCAGGTCTATCGAGTCCTCCAAATTCCAGTCTGCAACTTCGGTTGTGTGGTGGGGGATTTGCAGCGAGAGAAGCTCGTCACCAACAGCAAAATTCATCGAACGTACTGCATGTGTTGTGGCCATTTCCGATTGCTCCGTACAAAAACTTTCAAGGCCTAAAAACAGGCCAGTGATCGAACCGGCACTTTGTCGATTGATAATCACTCAAACTTCCATCCTCATCTTAACGCATTCCGCATGATCGTGGTATAATCTGGGGGTGTACTTCAATGTCATCTTCGTCCTTGGTCGATCGGCCTTCCAATACGGTCTAGCTGAGCAATTCCTTTAGTTCGTAATCGTACTCAATGAAATGGTGCTCGTACTCGTAATCGAATCGACTGCAAGCCGATCGAGTACGAGTACGAAAATACAGAAATGCTCGCTTTCGAAGCTGAAAAGTCTCGTAATCGTGCGGTTTTAATTGCGTTTTGCTTGACCGCAGGCTGACGCTAAGCGGTTGATGTTGCGAAAGTAGGTTGCATTGGGTTAACGCCTCGCGGCTCAAAAGATATCGAAGTTAGCGTGATCATTTTCCCCGTATCGAATGTCTCCACCTTGTTTATAAGTAGAACTGTTTGGAATGAAGTCTGAAGTTATCAATGCGGGTGATTCGTTAACGAAGGACTTTTGCGTGGGGGTGATCATGGGGTCTCAGTCCGACTGGGAAACCATGAAACATGCATGCGATGTTTTGGACCATTTCGGAGTCGCTTATGAAAAGCGAGTTGTCTCCGCTCATCGCACGCCACAGTGGATGGTTGAATATGCGTCGACCGCGCGAGATCGAGGTTTGAAGGTTATTATCGCCGGAGCCGGTGGTGCTGCTCATTTGCCTGGTATGGTGGCATCGATGACATCGCTTCCCGTAGTTGGCGTCCCTGTGCAAAGCCGTGCGCTTCAAGGCTTGGACTCGCTCCTAAGCATCGTTCAAATGCCCGGTGGTGTCCCTGTTGCAACCATGGCAATTGGAACAGCTGGAGCCACCAATGCCGGACTGATGACTGTTCGGATACTAGCGATAGAATGTGAAAAGTTAACGCAACAGCTGAATCAATATGCCTCCGATCGTGCTGACCAAGTCATGAATGTGTCGCTCTAAGGGATGGCGTTAGTAAGACTCCGAGATACTGCGAATTACATCAAGTAACATGACGAGCATTGAAAAAGACATAACACGTACAAAACCTGTTTCGGGAAATCTTGATCAAGAAATGATCTTGCCTGGAGCCCGGCTTGGGATTTTTGGTGGTGGTCAGCTTGGCCGCATGTTCGCCCACGCGGCTCAACGACTCGGATACTCCGTCGTTGTCTTTACGCCTGATCAAGGAAGTCCCGCAAGTCAGGTTGCCAACGAAACGATCCTCGCAGACTACGAAGATCCGAAGGCCGTACGAAAATTCGCCGAGTCGGTTGATGTTGTTTCACTGGAATTCGAGAACATTCCGCTGGATGCTGTCGCGCGAGCTGCGGAAGTGACTCCAGTTCGTCCGGGGTTCCACGTCTTGGAGGTTGCTCAACATCGCATTCGCGAAAAAACAACGCTTCAGAACTTTGGATTCGCGGTGACACCCTTTGTTGCCGTCGAGTCGGTGGATCAGTTGCAAAGCGCAAGTGAGCAGCTCGGATTTCCGATGGTTTTGAAGACCGCTCTTTGGGGATATGACGGCAAGGGGCAGCGGAAAGTTAACTCCATGAAAGAAGCGATCGCGGCCTTCGAGTTGCTCGGCCCGAGTGCTGTTATTGCCGAGAAGATGATCGACTTTCAAGCGGAAGTTTCGATCTTGGTTGCACGTTCACCACGAGGCGAAATCGCTGTTTATCCCATGTTTTACAATGAGCACTCGAACCACATTCTCGATGTTTCCATGTGCCCAGTTCCGGAGCAGTTCGCGGCGATCGCGGTAGAAGCCGAGTCCATCGCACGTGGAGTAATCGAGTCAATTGATTGCGTTGGATTGCTTTGCATTGAATTCTTTATTTCAAAGTCCAACCAATTAATGATTAACGAGTTGGCTCCGCGCCCTCATAATTCGGGACACCTTACGATGGAAGCCTGCCGTACAGGACAGTTCGAACAACAAGTTCGCGCGGTGTGCAATCTTCCTCTTGGAGACACTCGACTTATTCAGCCCGCGGCGATGGCTAACTTGCTCGGTGATGTCTGGGCGGTTGGGCATCCTAAATACGAATCCGCTTTTGCGGCTCCGAATACTTTTCTACATTTGTATGGCAAGGATGATGCCAGAATGGGAAGAAAGATGGGGCACTTAACCTGCTTGGCGGAAAGCAGTGCCGAAGCAGCCCTCCAATCGCGATCGATTCGCGAGGCGATGCGAGGGTTTGGGAGTCGCCTTTTTGATTAAAGATCGCCTTGAGACATTTGTGAAAACGAAAACTAGGTAAATGGGCATACATGAATCGATGGAGTGATCTGCAACCTTCGTTCCTAAAGCTTTTCGGAGTTTGGGTACTCGCTGGCGGACTTCTGTCCATCGGTTTGTTCTTTTTGGCAGGCCCGATCTGGGCAATCAGCTTTCTGTGGTTGCTTGGGGCTTACATGCTTTGGTGGGCGCGATCCTCGTTTATCCTTCGGCTAGATGATTTTGCAGAGACGCTGGATACTTGGAATGAGACTTTTGAATCACAGAGCGAAGACAAAAGGCTTCCTGCTTTGCAATCGAGCGGATACCTCGACTATCTTGAAGAAGTTGTTCAGCGACTCAGTAGTTCGCTCGTGAAAATCGATCGTCGATTAAGTCGATTGCAAGGGGAAGAAGCTCGAGTCGCGACAGTTTTGCGCTCCACGATGGTCGGAATCTTGGCCTTGGATGAGTCGCAACAACTTCTGCTCGTCAATCATGCAGCGAAAGAAATGCTAGACATCACTGGACGGCCGACTCCGGGGCGACCGCTGGTGGAATTCATTCGGAATCCAAGGATTATTGCGCTCGTTCAAGAGGTTCGCGATAGCGGTCGTTTAAGCGAACTGGAGGTCGATGCAAACGCTGTCCGCTCGCCAATGCAGCGGCAATCTGCCAATCAGATTTTGCGATTACGAGCTTCTCCACTCACCGCAGACGGCGCTGCACCAGGAGTTCTCATTTTAATAAGCGATGAAACCCGTCTCCGGCGTCTGGAGGCGATGCGCCGAGATTTTACAGCCAACGTCTCTCATGAGTTGAAGACGCCTTTGGCAGCTATTCGCGCTTATGCAGAAACCCTGTTGATGGGAGCATTAGCAGACCCGGACGCGAATCGTCGCTTTGTCCAAAACATTTCCGATCAGGCCGAACGGCTTGACGAACTTATCCACGATCTTCTTCGGCTTGCTAGATTGCAATCAGAGCCAGACGGAATTTCCACAACGCCAACCGCGATCATCCCGATTATTGAGCAGAGCATCTCACAGCACAAAGCGATTGGTCTCTCCAAGGAAATTTCAATTGATTTTCCTAAGCCGACTTTCGCGCAGCCGACTGACAATTGGTTCGTGATGGGGGATGAAGAAGCATTGTTGACTATATTTAACAACTTGATTGGTAATGCGATTCGTTACACACAACGCGGTGGGCATGTTCACATACGAGTCGATCCTCGTCCGGACCATCTGATAATCGCTGTTGAAGACAATGGAATTGGGATTCCTGCAGAAGACCACGAGCGAATCTTTGAACGTTTCTATCGAGTTGAAAAAGCTCGCAGTTCCGACACCGGGGGAACGGGGCTTGGACTGGCGATCGTGAAGAACCTGGTCGTTGCTATCGGCGGAACGGGTACAATCGAGAGTCAAGTCGGGCAAGGGAGTTGCTTTACTGTAAGCCTCGTACGCTATGCACCCGATCTTCAAACCTCAGGATAGTTTTTTGAAACTGTTTCACGGATGAATACTTCATTGATTGCCACCTTGCCTTTCCGAGCCCAGATCGCGCTCGCTTGTTTGCTTCTCTGGTTCGCGTTTCCGCCTCTTTCGATTTGGCCATTCGCATTTGTGTCCATCGCGTTGTTCCTGCCGACAATCTTGCGAGAAGAAAAACTGTCCGCCAAAGAATACCGATGGCTCTGGTACTGCAGTTCATTGCTTTGGTTAGCACTTCTCCAAGGCATTCGACTTGCGTACTGGCCGCTCTATGGTGGCTGGCTCGCACTGGGGTTGTACTGTGGAGTTTACGTACCTCTTTGGGTTGGGACTTGCCGAAAGCTGGTTCATTGCTGGAAGATACCTTGGCAAATTGCAGCTCCGTGCGCTTGGGTTGCTTGGGAATTGTTTCGCGGATACTTCATCACTGGATTCTCGGCATGCCTGCTCGGGCATACTGTCGTGCACCAGCCGGTACTCATGCAGATAGCAGCACACCTTGGCGGCTATGGCGTGAGCGCGATGATTGTGATTGCAGGAGGCTTGCTCTACCAAGTAATTCAAGCCATTTCGGCATTTCGGGGGAAAGCTTCACGACCGAACTTATACGAATTCGTTTTTCCTGTCGTCTGCGTCGCAGCCTGGATCACGTATGGAATCTCAAGCGTCCGCGCGCCACATGAGCAAGATTCATCTGCAAAGCCGCTTCTGACGGTTGCTTTGATACAAGAAAACTCACCGACTCTCTTCGAAGCCAATCCGGAACGAAACGCGCGGTCTTGGCAAAGCTATCTTGAACTGACCACAAAGACCTTGCTCGCCAATCCAAACGTCGATCTTGTGATCTGGCCAGAGTCGGTATTCACCGCTGATAATCCGCTTTTAGATTTGGAACCCGGATTTGAAGTACCCGAGGTTTGGGCTAGGCAAGGGGCTTCCAACGGTATGAACAAGGAACAGCTTGCGGCGCTTTCTCGTGATTTACTCGAACAGTTCAACATGAAAGTAGAAATAGCGCAACGCGGAGTTGCACCCAAGCGACCAGCCAACAGCGACAAAAGTTTCGGGCAAGGGCATCAGTCAGATCAAAAGGTTTCGAAGCTGCCGCATCTCATTGTTGGAAACGATTTACTTCGAGTTCGAGGCGATCAGATGGCTCGCTTGAACGCGGCTGTTTGGATTGACCGCGATGGAAAGCGAGCTGGCTACTATGCGAAACGCCACTTGGTGATGTTTGGCGAGTACATCCCGCTGGGGGATTGGTTTCCGATCTTCTATTCGATTATCGGGATGGCTCCTGCATCGTCGGGTGAGTCGTGCCAAACGTTTGACCTGGGAGACGGAGTTCAATTAGCTCCAACCATTTGCTTTGAAAATGTGTTGCCTCATTTGAATCGCCGTTCGATCGTTGAGTCTATAGCTCAAGGGAACGATCCGAGCATCATGATCAACTTGACCAACGACGGATGGTTTCGCGGGTCATCGATCTTAGATCACCATCTTGCGTGCGCGACTTTCGCATGCGTCGAAAATCGTCGACCGATGTTGATTGCAGCGAACACGGGACTGTCCGCTTGGATAGATGGTTCCGGACGTCAGATTGCCGTCTCCAAAAGATTGACGGCCGATTCGATTATAGCGACACCCTATCGTGATTCCCGGGGTGGCCTGTGGCAGCAATGCGGCGATTGGATTTGGTGGGTTATCGCAATCATTTGCTGGACATTATGGCTATGGCCGAAACAGAAATTCCTCGGTACAAGCCCACGGTCGCTTCCTGCGTAGGTGATAGAGAAAACACTTGCCGTGCGAAATTTCGAACGGTCCAGGCAGCAGAAGCGATTAATCGAACTGCCCCAATAGGCGTAGTGATGTCCTGATTCTTCGAGAAAATCTTGCAAGATTCTTCAAAAATCTTTGAAATCGCCAATTAACTATCTTCTTGGCGATTCCTATCCACTTTTGGCAGGCTTGATTCATCACGCGGGTGTGTCGGATATCTTAACAAATCTAGTATGCAGCCTCATTTTCAGTTTTTTTATGAAGCTTGGCGATTCGACAAGAGAAGTGGTGAATGTGACTACCACCGCTGTAAATCTGCCTCTACGTTTCGACGTTTCCGGCTGGCGTCGCAAATTAAGGAAACCCCCAAAAGACCACATTGCATGATACCAAGTAGTAGAACTTGACCATGGTTTACGTAGTCAAAGTATCGGTTCTCTTTGTACGCGGTTTCGAAGGAAGGAATCACATCCAAGATCGCCAAAATCGGCACAACAACCATACCGGCAATGGTTAGGGCTAGTAAAGCAATTGTCGCCCAAACATGCCCGCAGATTCTCAAGTAACTTAGGAAAATCATTGTACCCGAGAGCCCAAAACTGATCCCCAAGCATTGAATCACATCTGAAACTTTGAATCCTGGTGGCATCACATACCCAAGTACGCAGCAAACGAGCATCCAAACAGAGAGCACGATATTAATTGGAATAATATAGTAGCAAATCTGGATTGGCCGATCAGGATTGCGAGCCCAAGTGATTGCTTGTCGTATCAGCTTAGAGTATTTCCCCTCAGAAGTATTGCCTTCCATGCAAGCTGACAGAGCTTTGTGAAGTTCTGACGCCGACGCATATCGATCGATTGGGTCAATCGCTAAGCATTTTGCGACGACTCTTTTAAGCACAGCAGAAATGTCGGTGCGATTGAATTGGATTCGAAGTTCACCGCCACCGATCAAGCTACCTAGAATGTCTGCGTAGGAAATGTTTTGCCTCAAGGGGCGACCTTCGAGCAACTCGAAAATCAACATCCCGATTGCGAAGATGTCGGTTCGTTGGCTCACCGGGCCCCACTTTGAGAGCATCTGCTCAGGGGCCATATACATCGGTGTGCCTAGCACCACGCTGCTCCGCGAATCGAGCAGCGGACCGTCGTAAACTTTTGCCAAACCAAAGTCGGTAAGTCTTGGAATGAGGTTTTCAAAAGAAGGTTGCTCGACAATCTCTTGTGTGGGCAGTTTTGCAACCAAGATATTACTTGGCTTAATGTCTCTGTGAACAATTCCTACCGAATGCGCATAGCCGATTGCTTCAACAATTTTTTTGATGAAATCAAGAGTAACCGCAACCGAAAATGAAGTGACATCACGAGTGCTTATCCATGCCGCAAGGTCAGGCCCCTCGCAATATTCGGAAACGATGTAAGGAATAGGCCCTTCAAGTTCCGCGTCGATTACTCTGACGATATATGGGTGACTCAAACGCTCTGCCGCTGTAGCCTCGGAAACGAAGCGATCGCGTTTCCCGGTGTCGAGCAAGACTTCAGGCCGAGCCAGTTTCACCGCAACGATTGCGTTGGTTTCGACATCAATCCCGCGATAGACAACGCCAAACGAACCATATCCCAGCACCTCGTAAAGCTGATAGCGACCGAAACGATCGCTTGCCTTGTTGTCCTCGTCAGATGCATCGCTGGATCGTCCCCAAAACTGATGGAGTTGGCGTTGGATCGAGGAGTCGCTCAAGCCGCTCGAATCATCAAACGAAACTTCGGAAGTAGAAATTTCTTCATTGCGTTCATCTTCACTCAAGATCGGTTAACTCTCGTCGTAACAGCGTGATGGCTTGATCAACTTGGCTGCGGACTTTGTACTCGGAAATGTTCATCAAGAGTGCAATTTGTGATACAGAAAGCCCACGTCGAAATCGCAGTTCAACTAATTGTCGAATGCTAGTCGGAAGTCGGTTCAATGCAATCGCCAGATTTATATCCGACTCCTGCTTGATATACACTTCACTAGCGGAAGGCGATTTCGTGGGAAGGGGGTCACGATCGCTGTCACTGAAAACTTTTTCGCGTCGGACATTTCGCTTCTCCGACTGGATGTATTTTCGCGAGCTGTCACGAACGTTGTGAAGAACAAGTCGTTCTAGCCAAGCTTTGAGTTCTTCTTTCGTTGTTCCTTTAAAGCGATGAAAGTCGTTCTGCATCTCGAGAAGTGAATGTTGCGCAATATCGGACGCGTCGACTTTACTGGCCAAACTTCGATCTAAACTTCTCGACGCAAGAAAATGCAAATACTGACGAATCTCCTGCCAAAGGCGATGCAAAGATTCTTCGTCGCTTTCTTCTCGTAGTGACTCAAGCCAACCGTCACGCACTCTCTTCCCCCCTCAACGCCGGTCAAAACAAAACCAAACACCCCCTGCTGAACAGCCAAGCCGGAGGTGCAGTTTGATTGAAACGTCAAAAGAAATCAAGCGAGGCCGCGAAGTCAAAAGATCGAGTATTGGCTAGGTGCGGCCCGCTCTTGATCTAAGGCTGGCTCAGGATCGGAGCCCATAGGTTTTGACTGAGCTCGGGGGATTTGCCTGAGGCTGGATAGGTCGATTTGGCTGCGATTTGCAGTTGCGTTGACAGCTCAGCAACGGTCTTGGCGTGCTCGGGTTTTGATGCGAGGTTTGTTTGCTCCAATGGATCAGAGTCGTGATCATAGAGCTCGCGGCCTTCTTTGCCTTCGTCCCATTCGGTGTATCGCCATCGTGGAGTGCGTAGGCTGTAACCGAAGAAACTCTTGGCTTTTGAATTCGGCTTTTGGGGATTTGCATTACCGCGAGTCACTTGAGTGATTGCCCATCCTCGTCCTGCCACGCTCGGGTCTTTCAGGATTGGTACCAAGCTTTGACCTTGAAGGTTGGTAGGAGCCTTGACTCCGCATAGCTCTGCAAGTGTAGGGAAAAGGTCGACTTGAGAAACCGGCGATTTAGCAACGCTCCCCTTTGATGCAACTCCTGGTGCGACGATCAACATTGGCACGCGAGAGCTCTCTTCGAAGAGACTCATCTTCTGCCACAGACCATGTTCGCCAGTGTGGTAACCGTGATCGCTTGTGAAGACGATGATCGTGTTTTCAGAGAGGCCCAACTCGTCAAGTTTGTCGATGATGCGACCAACTTGGGCATCCATGAAGCTGATGCTTGCGTAGTACGCCTGAAGACTCTGACGACGAAGATCATCGGTTAGTTTATCTTGTTCTTTTTTATAGCTTCCAAGGCCAGCCGGAGGGATGTCCGCTTGGTCTTCGGCAACGTTGGGAACGACACGCATTTCGCTTTCCGGATACCAACCAAAGTATGGATCTTTCGGAGCAACGTACGGTGTATGTGGGCGAAAAAATCCAACGGCGAGAAAGAACGGACGCTCCTTTTGCTTAGCGCATCTTTCAAGTACCCACTGCGCATCGGAAGCCATAAGTCCATCGGTGTGGTACTGATCACTCTTGGGTGATGCGAACCAACTGAGCGTTCCACCGAACTGATTTGGTGTGAGTGAAAAGATATCCGGATGGTGCTCCATGCGATCCACTCCAGCAGGGTTCAATTCGAGCTCCCACGAGCCTGGATCATCGTGGCCGTTGGTGCCGATTGAATTTGGGACGTTGTAGTGATAGAGCTTACCAATCCGCCCGGCAAAGTAACCTGACAGTCGAAATGCTTGCGGAAGGCTTAGTTGATCTGGAATCGTTTGCCGAAAAATCTGTGAGTTGGCCTTGATACCCGTGCTGTTTGGATAGAGCCCTGTAAGAATCGAATTGCGGCTTGGCCCACATAGCGGGAACGCGCAGTACGATCTGTCAAAGCGGACTCCACGAGCAGCCAAGCGATCAAGGTTCGGAGTCTTTGCTTTGGGATCACCGTAACAGCCGAGCATGTTGTTGAGGTCATCAGCTATCAAGAAAAGAACGTTCGGCTGCCTCTCAGCTGCACAAGCACATTGGGTCAGAGTGGATGAGCACCAGCCAACAGACAGCAGGCATAAAATGGAGAGGAAGCTTCGCATGGGTGGCTCCGGAAAGCGGGTGGGGAGGATTCGTCTGGTGTCGTTTTGAATCGACGGACTTCGATTGATCGGACTCGAGTCTAACGAGTCCGCGCGGCCGTGCTAAGCAGTTCAAGCCGATTTTGCTGGGCTTCGTATGCAAACTCGTCGCAGATGTCGTAAGACATATGAAGACCGTTGCTTTCCAAGTCGTTTACTTCGATTTCTGCATTCTTACGAATTCAGCTACCCAAATTTAGTGTGACGTCGATTTGGATTGCTTTGCCGCTGCGAGCGTGTTCGCCAGGAGCATGGCGATTGTCAACGGACCGACACCGCCTGGGACCGGAGTAATCGCTGAGGCTACTTCTTGAAGACCTTCATAGTCAACATCTCCAACGATCTTGTCACCGTCGCGATTGATTCCCACGTCGATAACAACCGTTCCCGGACTGACCATATCGGCCGTTATGAAACGCGGCTTACCAATTGCGACGATCAGAATGTCCGCTTGGCGAGTCCACGTGGCAATGTCTGGAGTATTCGAGTGAACCAAGGTAACCGTCGCGTTAGCGTTCGACTTGCCAAGCGGGCCTGATTTTTGAGCAAGCATCATCGCCATAGGCTTTCCCACGATATCGCTTCGCCCGACGACGACACAGTGCTTGCCAATAACATCAATTCCTGACCGACCTAAAATTTGCATCACACCGTGAGGAGTGCAGGGAAGGAATCGAGGTCGACCTTGAGAAATCAATCCGACATTTTCTGGAGCGAATGCATCGACATCCTTGGAAGGTGAAACTGCATCCAAGATGACTCGGGTATCGATTTGATCCGGCAGTGGAAGCTGGACAAGAATGCCGTGCACCGAAGGGTCCTTGTTTAACTCGGCAATCAACGCGAGTAGATCAGACTGAGAAGTCGAGCCAGGGAGCCGCGTCAAACGACTTTTCATGCCAGCTTTTTCGCACGCGATTTCTTTGTTGCGGACGTAAACTTGGCTGCCTGGATCGTCGCCGACCAAGATCGCCGCTAAGCAAGGCTGGACACCCGATTCAGCAATAAAAGCAGTCACGGCTTGCTGAATTTCGCCGCGAATAGTCATAGCGATCGATTTACCATCCAGAATGCGAGCTGTCATGTTCGGTTTTCAAGTTCTTTCGTTCGGATAAAGGAAATCAGCGTATTTTGGGACTCGCTGGACTAGTGAAATGATGCACCGCGAAACGCACGGTACCCAGTTTCGCGATGTCGCCAAGCTAATATTGCCCAAGGACTTACGGTACGGCTTGCCTTGTAACGCCTTCAGTCGGTCCCGGTTACCGATTGTCTGCGAACCCAGTTAGTGACATAGTCCAAAAATCGGGAAGCCGTTATATTACACGTAGTCGGTTCATCTTCGCAGCCCAGCACTTTTCCTGCATTTGCGAAGTTCGTTCCGCACCAGACTCCATTCAACACTCTCGCTTGTAAGAAAAAAGACATGTCGGACGAAGAGAAGCTAAGCCCAGTCGAGATCATCAAAGAAGCCAGCAATTACCTTCGAGGTACCATCGGCTCGGAACTGCGAGCTGACACAACCCACTTTAGCAAACCCGATATCCAGTTGCTGAAGTTCCACGGTACCTACCAGCAAGATGACCGTGAAACGCGAGTTACAAGCAGCGAAGGTGGAAAAAGCGAAAAGTCCTTTTCGTTCATGGTCCGCTGCCGCATTCCAGCTGGAATCATGACCAGCGATCATCTTCTTGCTTACCTGGATCTTTGCGATGAGATTGGTAACAGCACCGTCAAAGTAACAACGCGACAGGCGATCCAGCTTCACGGGATTATTAAATCCGACCTCAAGAAATGTATTCGGCGCATCAACGATGTTGGGCAGAGCACCCTCTCCGCATGCGGTGACGTGAATCGAAACGTGATGGCTTGCCCAGCTCCGTATCACGATGGAATTCGGCCTCAAGTACAAAAGTTGGCATATGATTTGGCGATGCACCTGGCACCCAAATCGAAGGCTTATCACGAACTGTGGCTGACTGATGACGAGACGGGCGAGAAGACTCTTGCTGGTGGTAGCGACGAGTTCTTTGAGCCAATCTATGGCAAGGTTTATCTTCCAAGAAAATTCAAGACGGCCATCGCTCTGCCTAATGACAATTGCGTTGACGTTTATACAAACTGCTTGGGATATATCGCTGTGATTCGTAACGGCGAACTCATCGGGTACAACGTCACCGTTGGCGGCGGGTTGGGTACGACTCCTGCGATTAAAAAGACGGCTCCGATGCTTGCACGCCGCATGGCGTTTTGTACTCCCGAACAAGCGGTCGCCGTCGGTGAAGCCGTTGTGAAAGTTCAGCGTGACTTTGGTAATCGAGGTGATCGTAAAGTTGGTCGCTTAAAGTATTTGGTTGCATCACGAGGTATTGAGTGGTTCCGCTCCAAAGTAGAAGAGTACTTGGGTGAGAAGCTCGCGGATTGTACTTCCGATGATGTTACTGAGCACAACGATCATATCGGATGGGATCAACAGGGTGATGGCAAGTGGTTCTACGGCTTCAATGTCGAAAACGGTCGCTTGTATGACAACGAGAATCGCCAGTGGAAGAAGGCTCTTCGTGACATTTGCACGATTCTCAAGCCAGAGATTCGGCTAACCGCGCACCAAAGTATTCTGTTTTGCAACATCGAAGAAAAAGACAAGCAAAAGCTTGAGAGGCTCATCAAGGGCTATGGGCTTCCTTTGAGTGAAGAGATTTCGACTGTTCGACGGTGGTCGATTGCGTGTGTCGCCTTGCCAACTTGCAGCCTTGCAATTACCGAGAGCGAACGCGTCTTGCCAAGCGTCATCGACGAGATGGAAGTTGAACTCCAAAAACTTGGCCTCGAGAAAGAAAAGTTTACCGTTCGAATGACCGGTTGCCCCAATGGTTGTGCGAGACCTTATAACGCTGACATCGGTTTGGTTGGTAAAGCCAAGGGAAAATACACCCTTTTCCTTGGTGGAACTCGAATCGGCACGCGATTGGCCTTTGTTCATAAGGACTTGGTCCCGATGGAACAGATCGTCCCAACACTCAAACCAATTTTCACGGCATTCCGAGACCTTCGGCAGCCAGAAGAAAGTTTTGGCGACTTCTGCAACCGCATGGGAAACACAAGACTTCAAGCATTCGCCTAGTTAGCGGGGCGAACATTCAGAATTTGCCTGGATCTTTCCGTCAGTAAAACAGGCAACTTTCTCCCTGGCTGTTGATACATCCGCACTGAAGGATATTCTTACCTGCTGGATCGGCTCTCGTTTTGCCGATCCAGTAAAGAACTGTCCGGAAGAATCAACCAGCAGAATAAAATGCAACGAGCTAGCTGATTTCGATCGATCGGTCGGTTATATTTGTTAGGTCCCGCCCCACTACTGTCTTGTCGCCGATAGATCGCTTCACAGCAATCATCGGCCCCCGCAAGAATTCTGCTCGCCTAAGCACTTAAGCCTTCCGTGATAATAGAGGTTCCCTATGCAAAAACCTTGGCAACTTTCTCGTAGAACCATTCTTCGCGGTGCTGGAGCTTCGATTGCTTTGCCTTGGTTAGATGCCATGGCAACCAGTCCCACCCGAGCGAATCCTGTAACGTCTGGCCCGCCCGTCAGATTAGCGTTCTTCTATGTTCCTAACGGAGTGAACATGGATACGTGGAGACCTTCTAGCGATAGCTCGCTCGATGAACTTCCACCTACGCTCAAGGCACTCCAGCCAATCAAAGATAAAGTCACCGTTATCAGCGGACTTGCTGCCGACCATTGCGATGGCAACGTCGCATCGCATGAGCCAGCAGGTGGAGGCTTCTTGGTTGGCGCCAAGTGCAAACACTCGGAAGAACCAGAAGTGGGTGGTGTATCGATCGACCAAGTTGCTGCACGCGAAATCGGGTTAAGAACACCGATCGATTCGCTTGCGCTGGGTATCGATCCAGGACATCGTGGCGACCACGGTTACAGCGGGACTTACATGTCGCACATCTCGTGGCGTAGCAAGACCACTCCGGCTGCCCTGGAAATGAATCCGCGTGAGCTCTACAACCGACTCTTTCGTGGCAAGCAGCCAAAGCAACCTGATTGGACAAAGTCATCCGAAGAAGTAGAAGCAACGCTAAGCGAATCGAGCATCGAAAAAAGTATTCTCGACCTCGCACGCGATGACACCAAGTCGCTTCAGCGTCGCCTAGGATATAGCGACCAACGCAAGCTAGAAGAGTATCTCGATGGCATACGTAACATCGAGCGACAGATCGCCCTTGCAAGTAAAGATTCGGAATCCCACCACCGAGAGGCGTTTCGTGACGCTCCTCCAGTAAGCGGGCACGATGAAGATAGTGATAGCCGACTAGGCGAAATCATCATTCCCGATGGAAAAGGTATTCCGAAAGTTTATGCTGATCACGTTAATCTCATGCTAGACATGCTCGTTTTGGCATTTCAAACAGACACAACTCGTTTAGCAAGTTTCTTATTCTCTTACGAAAAATCGGGACGAGCTTATCCCGAAATTGATGCGAGCGGTTCGCACCATTCGACTTCTCATCACGGCAAAAAGGAAGAGAACCTAGTTCAGCTAACACGTATCAACACACATCACATCGATCTCTTCGCGAGGATGCTTACCCGCATGTCCCAGATCCGCGAAGGTGAACGAACCCTTTTGGATAACGTGATGATTTGTTATGGTTCGGGAATTAGCGACGGCAATAAACATAATCATGATGACCTACCAATTCTTGTCGCGGGTGGTGCAGGCGGCACGTTGACAGGAGGCCGACATCTTTTATTCAAGGAGAAGACTCCGATCTGTAACTTGTACGTTGACATGCTTCAACGAGCCGGGATCGATAAGAGCTCTTTTGGCGATAGTACTGGGAGATTGGTTGGGCTCAGCTAACACACGCGGCAGAAGTAAAGACACCGTAGGATGGGACCATCGTCCCGTCCAGTTGCCAACTGTAGTACTTGTATGGAGCACTAGCCCCAAACTACATGTGGCATTTTTCAGCCTGCCGTTCTCGCAACACGAATCGAAGCAGAACAATGAGCCCTATCTTTATCAAACTCGCAAGTTTTTTCGTTCGCATTAAAGCTATCTCGCTTTTGGTGTTGGTCTCCGCGACAACTGTCTCCGCACAGCAATCTGTCGACAACGAAAAGGCTCCAAAAGTTGAGTCTGTAGAAGTCGCTAAAGATTCAGAAGACTCACCTAAGGAGACAGCGAAAGATGCCGAGGAGCGAAAGAAGAAGGAAGAGAAAAAAGCCCGCGAACTAGAAAAGAAGAAAGAACGCGACAAGGAAATAGCCATTGCGAAAGCGAAAGCAAAACAAGCGGAAGAAGATCCTCTTTCGTTTGATCGTAACATTAACGGTTTGCTTGGACGTTACTGCTACAAGTGTCATAACGGTGACAAAGCAAACGGTGATGTGAACCTTGCAAAGGACTCGAACCCACGATTGATTTTGGAAAACGCGATCGTGTGGGAGTCAGCGCTCAGTCGGGTAGAAGCGCACGAGATGCCACCCGAGGAGTCGAAGCAGCAGCCATCGGATAAAGACCGTGAATTGATTGTGGCGTTCCTGAAAAAGACCCTTGGGCAGCTCAATTGCGAAACACAAAACGACCCAGGAAAGCCTGGAGCTCGACGTTTGAACCGCGTTGAATATGACAACAGCATTCGCTTTCTTACGGGCCTTGATTTGAATCTCGCTGATTCGTTTCCAGCCGATGCGTCAAGCTATGGGTTTGATAACATCGCCGCGTCACTAACTTTAACGCCGCTGCAGGTTGAACAATATTATCAAGCAGCCCAGAAAGTTGTCGCGGCTCTCGTGCAAGACAAATCGCGAGTTGATAAATCGGACAAGCCTATTGGATACCGAAAAGTCTACTTTCGAACGGTTCGCCCGGGCGATTCCGAGGAAGAGATTGCTCGCGAGGTGATAACACGATTTGCCAATCGCGCCTTTCGGAGACTTGTCGATAAGGAATGGATTGATCGCGTGATGGCTATATATCATCGGTCCCGTGAAGAGCAGTTGGATCATGACGCGTCCATTGGGAACATGATTGTCTCCGTTTTGATATCGCCTCGATTTCTAGTTCGCATTGAACAAGACCGTGTGGATATCGAAGAAGCGTATCCCGTTGACGCCTTTGACCTCGCTTCGAGATTGAGCTTCTTCTTGTGGTCAGGTCCCCCCGACGAGGCGTTGTTTAAACTCGCCATGAATGGAGAGATTCTTAAGGAAGAGGTGATCGAGCAGCAAGTCAGTCGGATGCTAAAGGATCCACAAAGTGATGCGTTGATCTCTAATTTCTTTGCAGCTTGGCTTCAGTTCAATAACTTGGAGAGTCGTTCGCCTGATAAGAAAGTCTTTGCATCTTATGATGACCGACTGCATAAGGCGATCATTCAAGAACCTCGAATGCTCCTCCAGGAGATCATTAGAAAGGACCGACCAGTTACTGATCTTCTGGACGCAAACTACACCTATCTGAATGAAGTCTTGGCGCAACATTATGGCATCGAAGGTGTCGCTGGAGACACCATGACGCGAGTCGAATTGACGGATCGTCGACGTGGCGGACTATTGACTTCGGCTGCATTGCTGATGGCTCAATCCGACCCGTCACGGACGAATGTCCCGCGGCGAGGAAACTTTATTGCAGGAGCAGTTCTCGGTTCGCCTGCACCACCACCTCCACCTGATGTCCCCGAACTTCAAGAGCCTGATCCTAACGATAAACCGATGACGCTTCGCGAAAGGCTCGCCGCCCACAGCACCAATGCTCAATGTGCGTCTTGCCATGCGAAAATGGATCCGCTTGGATTTGGTTTCGAGAACTACGATGCGATAGGAGCTTGGCGTGAATCCGAAGTTGGTAAGGCGATTGATTCATCCGGAAAGCTCCCCAATGGTACGACGTTCTCCGGGCCGGTCGAACTCAAAGACATCCTTTTAGATCGCAAGGACGAATTCGCTAAGACGCTTGCGACGCAAATGATGATTTATGCGCTTGGTCGAGGGCCATTCGCGAGTGATAAATGTGTTATCGAAGACGCAGTAGAGGAAGCCAAAGCAAACGACTATAAGTTCTCTGCATTTGTTCGGGCAATCGTGCTGAGCTACCCTTTCCTAAACCGCAAGAACCCTGAGTTCTAAACACGAGTCACGTAGGCAATTCCCGTAGCCAAGTCTCTCCGAAGACTTGGAAACTTAAAACTTCAAAACGTTGTCTGTTGCGGAGGGGCGATGTTGATCGAGGTTATGCTATCCCCGCGTGGATCGCTTGCGTTAAGTCTGCTTGAAGGTCTTCTGGATCTTCCAAGCCGACCGAGATTCGAATCAGTCCGTCGGTGATGCCAAATCGGACTTTATCCGATGCGGCGTAGCTTGCGTGAGACATGGTTGCTGGTTGCTCGATGAGCGACTCAACGGCACCAAGGCTGACTGCCAAACCGAATATCTTGGTCGATTGGCAGACTCGTTTGGTTGCTTCCAAGTCACCGTCTACTTCAAACGTAATCATCGCTCCGTAGACGCCAGCCATTTGTTTCTTAGCGAGTTCATGCCCAGGATGGCCTTCCAATCCAGGGTATAGCACTCGTTTGATTTTGGGATGCTGCTCAAGCCATCGGGCAATCAGCATCGCAGATCGACTTTGTTCGCGAACTCGCAAATCGAGCGTCTTGATTCCTCGACCTAGCAAAAACGATTCGAACGGACCGAGCACAGCACCGGTTGCGTTTTGTGTGAAGTAAAGATCTTTGAATAGTTGCTCATCGCCAACGACTAGCGCGCCTGAAAGGCAATCGCTGTGGCCTCCGAGGTACTTTGTCGCGGAGTGCATCACGATGTCAGCTCCCAACTCGAGCGGTCTGACAAGCGATGGGGTTGCGAACGTGTTGTCGATGCCCAGGAGTGCGTTCCGGCTATGTGAATAATCAGCAATCGCACGAATGTCCGGAATGGTCATCAACGGATTACCAATCGTTTCAATCCAAGCCATCTTGGTGTTCGCCTGAAAGGCGGCTTGAAATGCTTGCGTGTCGTGGGCAGGAGCGAGCGTTACGTCGATGCCGGACCGATTCAAAATCTTGTGGAGTAATCGATACGTTCCGCCGTAGATGTCGCTACCAGCAACAACGTGGTCGCCAGCCTTCAGCAACATCATCGCGCCGTGGGTTGCTGCCATGCCTGATGCGTAAAGCAGAGCTCCGAAACCACCTTCCAACGATGCGAGTGTTTTTTCAACTTGATTTCGAGTTGGTGAGCCTGATCGGGAGTAATCGAACTTGCCCCATTCGCCTGCTCCAGGTTGGATGAATGTTGTCGCCGTGTGGATTGGTGGTACAACCGCGCCTGTTGCCGGGTCCGGTTTAGCGCCAACATGAATAGAACGCGTTCGAAATTTCATGAATCTAATGCTTGTGCAAGGTCGTCAATTAAATCTTGTGTGTCTTCGATACCGCAAGCCATGCGAATCATGTTGTCCGGAATTCCGAACTGAGCTCGTTGCTCTGGTGGGTAGTTGAAGTAGCTCATTACGAGCGGTTGCTCAATCAGCGATTCGACGCCGCCCAGACTTGGACCGATTCGCGAGATTCGACAAGCATCGACTACATCTGCCGTCTTTCTCCAGTCAGCATCCTTGATCAAGAAGGTGATTAAGCCACCGAAACCACGCATGGTTCGCTTGGCCACATCGTGAGTAGGATGCGACGAGAGTCCGGGATAGTAGACGTGCTCGATACGAGGATGCTTAGCCAGGAAGTCTGCGATCGCTTGTCCGTTCTGGTTGTGACGTTCCATTCGTAGTGCAAAAGTTTTCAAACCACGTTCGAGGAGGTAAAGGTTGTGTGCCGAATTGATACCACCCATGATTCCTCGAAGATTGCGAACCGATTCCAGCTTTTCCTTGGAGCCAACAATCGAACCAGCAAGCAAGTCATTGTGCCCGCCAAGATACTTTGTGCATGAATGCCAGACGTAGTCGACTCCATAGTCGAGTGGTCGAATGTTGTAAGGACTTGCCAAAGTTGCATCGATCATCGTTTCGACGTTGTGCTCTTTCCCAAGTGCGGCGAATTGCTCAAGGTCGATCACGGTTAAGTGTGGGTTCGTTGGGGATTCACTCACTAGCATTTTCGTCTTGGAGTTGATTGCCGCTTCCATGGCGCTAAAGTCACCGGTGGGAACTTGGCGAGTCACCACTCCGAAGCGAGCGAGATGCTTTGAGCAGAACTCGCGACTCCGGTGGTAACACTGGTCGAAGAAGACAATTTCGTCTCCAGCGTTGAGCTTGGCCATGTAGAGCCCAACCGCTGCAGCCATTCCGCTTGCGAAAACGATAGCGTCTTCGCCGTTGTCGAGGGCTGCGAGCTTCCGCTCCACGACTTTTTCGTTTGGGCTGCCGTATCTTCCGTACTCTTCGCGGGGTTGCTTCTGTTCAATAAAATCAATGACACTCTTTGTTGATTGAAAGGTGTAAGTACTACTGCAGCAAATCGCGTCCGTTATCGCATCGGCCATTTTTTGACGAGCTTCACCTGCGTGGACGCATTGTGTGCTTGGGCCGGCGACCCGAAGTGGAATTGGTTTGTCGTCGATAGTTGGTTCAACCTTTTGAGTCTGCATCGTGTTTAGAACTTTACAATCAAGACTTTGCTTCAAGAAACATCAATAAAAAAACCGCACTCTTGGTCCCGCCGGAAAATCTGGCGGATTCGAGAATGCGGTTTCGCAAAGCTATCGGTTGTATTCAAAGGGTCGAAGTGAATCGATCTTTCTCACTCATCCATTGCCTATTACCGTCATCTTGGAATCAAGATGCAAGATTTTGGCAAAGTCCGATGGCTCTTTAGCAGTGTTTGGCTGCAAGCGGCCGCAAATCCCGTATACTGGGAGTGTACCCCACGCCTTGGCAAGATTCAACTGGCAAGATTCAACTGGTGATGCGTAAATGCGTTTGTACTATTTGCCGGTGGGGGGGCTTGGCTGGGAGTTTTAAGTCGCTGCACTCGGACCGTCGATCTTCCGAATGCCAGACTGGTCGTTTTTGTTCAGGCTTCACCGCTTGTTTTTCCGGTTGATTGAGGGTGGTTTTGCGGGCTTTTCTCGCAACCGACTACAAATCAGTTACTCATGAGCAGGCTTATGCTTAGTACCTTAACTCATCCAATTTCGAAGCAGTTGGCAATCGCTGCCGCGTATTGCTCCGTTATCGTGCTTGGAGGCGAACTCGTTCAACAGCGTCCGGCGATCGCGCAAGAGAGCCAACTCACCGGCGAGTTGGTTTCTCGCGATCCCGATCCCGCGGTCATTCAAGGCTGGATACGCGACCTTGGTTCCTCGTCAACTGACTTGCGTGAGACTGCCGCGGATCGTTTGTACAGATCTGGGAGCCTGGCACTGCCTTTTGTTAAGCGATCAGCTATCGAGTCGGACGAGCCCGAGGTTAGGGCACGTTGTGCGAGCCTAGCGATTGCGATCGAAAATGACGACCTTGGTAAACGCGTTGATCAGTTTCTTCGAGAATCTGACCCCAATAAAACGTACGGCCTTGATAACTGGCCCAGTTTTTCTGAGATCGTAGGACCTGGCAGGCTCTCCAAACGACTGTTCAAAGAGATGATCGAAGCGCATCCAAGCTTCGCTGAAAATGATTTTGCCGATAGCGAAATGCTTCTTGATGAGGCACAGAAAATTGGACGAAACGTTCTCACGGGGAGCGATGTACTCCTTACGCAAACTGAAAAACTTGGGCGCGATGTTCTTACGTCGCTTCGAACAGGCGAAGAAACGAGACTCGGTGATGTCGTGACGCTGATGTTCGCGAGTGTCCAACTCCATAAGCGTAACGTGAATGTGCCTCGAGATATCGAACTCACAACCTCGACTCTGACTCGACGGACCCCGTTTCCGCAAGAAGTTCAGGGTACTGCTCTTGGAACGCCGCTCAAAGCACTTTTTCGGGAGTGGATGAAAACGGCGACCTCGGAACCGCAGATGATCATGATCACATGCATGGAGCTCGGAATTGAGGACGGTAAAGACTTAGCGAGAAAGTATCTAGCGGATAAAAATCTTGGTTCCGACTTGTACGAGATATCGATGGCTTGCATGATGCGATTTGCGGAACCGGAAGACCTCCCGACGATTGAACCCTGGACATCCGACGATCGCGGACTCACGCCCGTGTTTCAGGCATCGACGAACATTTCCATGAGACAGGTTCCTGCACCTTTTGGAGTGCCTCGTATTGAAGCAATCGACCCTGAGTCCCCGATCACTCCAAAGATCGAAGATGTTCAAGCTCAGTATCGGGACTTGGCTTTAGCGGCTGGACTGAAGGCATTGAGCGAAGATGTGACGAAGTACTATCCAAGAGCTCAATGGCATCCTTACCGTGGCTTTGCAGCTACCAGCCTTGCTCTTCCTGTGGCCGACAATTCCAAACGAGACGCGGTCCTTGCGCGTTGGAAAGAACTGGTTGAGTTAAACGGTAAGCCGTCAACGACTCAGGATAAAAACGACACGCCCGCACTTACTCCACCGGTAGAAATCAAAAACTAGTGAAAATGTTAAGTGAAATCTCGACTCCCAGTAGTCTAGATTTGCAGGAACGCATTCAGCGTAAAATTCTCGGTATTAACGAAGAGATCATGGTGATCAGAGTTTTCATGGAAACGCCGAGCATGGAAAGCATCTTTTCCGGAATTGTGTGATCCCTGTGACCAAACGTGTCACGAAGGGCTAGACAATGGATGCATGTCGTTTAGCTCCGATGGTCACAGTATTGAGAGAGGGTTTACCATGAGAACTGATTTAACAGACATTACGTTGGTTGTGGACCGTAGTGGTTCGATGCAGTCGATCCGCGATGATGCAGAGGGCGGTGTCAATGCGTTTATTGAAGGCCAAGCCAAAGAGCCGGGAGAAGCACTTTTGACTTTAGTGCAGTTCGATACCGAGTATGAGTTTCTCCATAAAGGTGTCCCAGTCTCGCAGGCTTTCGGTTACAAGCTGGTTCCGAGAGGCAGTACGGCATTGCTCGATGCCGTGGGACGCGCAATGAACGAAACGGGGCAACGGCTTGCTTCGATGGCCGAGCAGGATCGACCTGGCCTGGTGATCTTTGTGGTGATGACCGATGGCGAAGAGAACTCAAGCAAGGAGTTTTCGAAAGCGGACATTAAAAAAATGATCCAGCTCCAGCAAGAAAAGTACGGATGGCATTTTACCTTCTTAGGTGCCGACCAGGACGCGTTTGCCGAAGCGAGAGAAATGGGAATGGCAGACTCCAGTGCAGCGAGTTTCGCCAAGCACAAAGTGGCCGAAGCATATCGTGCTACGAGTGCTAAAGTGTCTCGAATGCGAAAGCAAAGTTTCGATTGCGTGCCTGTCGCCAACCAATTTACTGCCCAAGAGCGTGAGGAAATGCAGTAACTGGCTTGTCATTTGATGCCCGAGAGATATCACCTCAATAGATTTGGCTCGAGTTGTTTGATGCTCACGCTTGACCTTGCGAGGCTAGCGTGACTTCCGTTGGTAAAGAGTCTCAATAGTTGCGTCTGTGTCGTTATGAACGCATTCCTCTTAGTTGGACTATGGGGTTCGTTGCATTTTCCTTTTCGGAGTCGAATCCATGAACGATCAAGCTCCGTTTTTGTTGGTTGGGGTATGGTATCCTTAATTAACGCAGGTCTCGCTCAAAGCAAAAAACCGGAGCGGCTTTCTTTGGTGATTGCTTCCCTATTGTTTGGTCCGTTTGCTACCTTCATTGATGGTGATATTAAATCGCGTGGGACCTTTCGATAGACGAACGATCAACGTTGAATCTCTTACATCAACGTTGGAATTCGCGCTAATGCTGCTAACGCGAGAGCTAAATATGTTATGGAGCACTAACGGCTGTAGTCGAGCTAACATGCGAAAGACTAAAAGATACTCGGTTCGCGGTTGGGGCTGCTTCCGACAAGAAAGTCGAAGTCACAACCTTCGTGAGCTTGTGTGATATGCTTGGCAAATAGCTTTTGATAGCCGCGTTCCCATGCTGGCTCGGGGGCTTTCCAAAGTGACTTGCGTTTTGCAAGTTCTTCTTCCGAGACGCAAAGCGTGAGTCTTCGATTGGCGATATCCAGTTCAATCATATCGCCATCTTCTACCAAAGCTAACGGGCCACCCAAGTACGATTCGGGCGAGACGTGAAGGACACACGCTCCGTAGCTAGTGCCGCTCATCCGCGCATCCGAAATTCGAACCATGTCGCGAACTCCGGCGCGCAACAACTTCTCTGGAATTGGTAGCTGTCCCCACTCCGGAAAACCAGGTGCGCCCAACGGGCCGGCGCTTCGTAATATGAGAACCGAATCGGCGGTGACATCTAGATTAGGATCATTGATGCGAGCTTTCATCGCAGGGTAGTCATCAAAAACAATCGAAGGACCGCGATGCTGAAGCAGCTTGGGGTCTGCCGCAACCGTTTTTATCACGCAACCATCGGGCGCGAGATTACCTCGCAAAACACACGTGCCACCTGTAGCCGACACGGGGTTTGATCGTGTCCGAATAATGTTGTCGTCGATGACTGCGGCGTCGCCAATTTGCTTATCCAGAGTGATTCCGCTGACGGTCATCGTTTCGGTGGCTAGGAGATCACGAAGCCGATTCAACAGCCCGGAGAGTCCACCTGCGTGGTGGAAGTCTTCCATCAAGAATCTTCCAGCAGGTCGCAAGTCACCTAGCATCGGAATCTTTCGTGACCATGCATCGAAATCATCGAGCGTGATTTTTACTCCTGCGCGTCCAGCCATCGCGATGATGTGGACAATAGCGTTGGTTGAGCCTCCGATTGTGAGTTGAGTAATAATCGCATTTTGAAAAGACTCGGCATTTAAAATCTTGCTTGGCGTAAGCTTCTCCCACGCGATTTCTACAGCTCGTCGTCCAGTCGCAACGGCCAAACGGCTGTGCTCGGCAACAACGGCCGGTATACTGCTTGCAAAGGGAAGTGTCATTCCCATCGCTTCGGCAATGCAGGCCATCGTCGATGCGGTTCCCATTGTCATGCAAGTTCCAGCCGAACGAGCGATGCAATTTTCGATGCCCGTCCAATCGCTATCGCACAAGTTCCCCGCGCACTTTTCCGCCCAATACTTCCACGCGTCCGATCCACTTCCTAGGGTTTGATCCTTCCATCTTCCTTTGAGCATTGGCCCGGCCGGAAGGAAAATCGAGGGGATGTCTGCAGAGATCGCTCCCATAATCAAGGCCGGGACGGTTTTGTCACAACCGCCCATCAGGACTGCCGCGTCGATTGGATGGCATCGCAAAACTTCTTCTGTCTCCATCGCCAGGAGATTACGGTAGAGCATCGTTGTTGGCTTCATCAGCATTTCGCCGAGACTCATTACTGGTACTTCGACGGGGAACCCTCCCGCTTGTAAGATACCTCGCTTAACCTCTTCGACTCGTTGTGGAAAGTGCGAATGACATGTGTTTAGATCGCTCCATGTATTCAGCAATCCGATTACAGGCCGATCGCGATAGTCCGCATCATCGAATCCCATTCCTTTCAAACGCGATCGATGACCGAAGCTTCTTAAGTCATCTGGCGCAAACCAACGGGCTGATCGCAAGGAGGATGGGTCTCGATTGCTATCGGTAACGTCTCCGACCATTGAAGTAGTTTTCTTAGAATAAGGGGTTGGGCTAGCGGATTTCGGTAAAGAAGTCATGGATGTTTAAGTGGAACGAAAAAACGGATTGCAATTGTATTCTTCAACTATCTCTTTGACTGTTGAATGTAATGTAGTTTCGGATGTGTTGCGCAGCATTCCGTAGATGAATGTCCATCCGCTCTTGGTCGTTGTATTACGAAGCTTGGTTACCCTGGTTTTGCAAACTTTGGGCAAAAGAGCCTTCCGCCGCAACGCCAAAACGCGATACCATCTAAGAAAGTTTAACCGATCCCGCAGGTCGCACTACGGCGGTAGAACCGGGTTCCAGAATAGGATACGACGACGCGACTAGTCGCCGCAATCCAAAGAGACTTACGTCCTTGAAAACATGCCCCTAGGGCTTTTCACTCATCGGGCAATCGCATTCAAAGCGATGGCAACCGGGACAGCCGGTGCCGTATTTGTCGCTGAGAGCCTTTGCTAGATCGACTCCTGCGACATTTGCGATGGTGGTTATCCAAGCGATGACGTCGGCAAACTCTTCATGGAGATTTGCCATGTCATTCTTCATGCGGAGGGCTGTTGCCAGCTCGCCAATCTCTTCCATCAACCAAAGGAATGTCGCTTCGACTCCACGAGCAGCGTCCTTTTCGAAATACATCTTTCGAATTAGTTGCTGGAAATCGCTTACCGAAATATCTGGACGTGAGGTCGAAGCGGACGATTCAGGATCGTTGATGATGGAGTTCCTCGTTATTTAAACTCGGTCTTCTTAATCTTCACAACGCCAAGGTTATTCATGCCCGGCTTGAGTGTAAATTCGACGAGGCCCTTCTTCCATTCGACAGGTTTGCCGTCGAGCGTAACGCTGTCGATGGATTTATCCATTTTCTCATGCCACACCTTGAAGGTGATTGGCTTTCCAGCAGGTAGTTTCTCGATCTTGAGAACGCCATTGGCATCGCTGATCCCTGCATAGGGTTGATCGAAGATGAGCATGTAAGCGATCATCCAGGGGTGGATGTTGCACTGCACAGGGATAGGAGCTCGTTCAGCTTTTGCGAAGGTGACGTCCTTTGAGCCGCCGGCTGGGATCAGAGGATTGACGCCTGCATTAGCGAAGACGTTGAAGAGGGCGTTATGTCCCATCGTGTCGGAGTTTTTGACATTCACAGTTTGCCCTGGTCGGACACTAAAGATGTGAGGTTCAAACACGCACTTCACGTTATCGAGCACGACGGACTTTTCGGGGGCTGCTAGCAAGTCTGGGTGTGCGTCGGTCGCTTCGATTCCGGATTTCTTTGGGTCCGGATAAACGACAATGTTCTTAATTCCCTTGGTTGTAGGATCGACGATTAGGTCCTCTGCCATAGGCTTGGCACCCTTCCAGAGAGCCACGCAAGCGGGGTCCTTGTCCATCGCGACCGGTTCAACCTTTGGTAGCTCGGTTTCGTCAAACACAAACGTCATTTGGAGGTCTGCCCATTCAGCTCCGATTGCTGAGGGTTGTGAAGCAACGGCATTAAAAAACATTCCGGTTGCAAACAGGCCGACGGAAAGGTGGGCTGACAGCGCGCGACGTACTGAAACAAGAAGAGGCATCAAATAGACTCCAGGCGGGGGACCGTAATCTTGAGTTACGGAAGGTTGTGAAAATTCTTGATGGCGACATGCACGATGCGACGAATATTTCGCTGCAGTGCGTGGCACCGACTAATTAATCTTATTCAGGCCACTTCAACCCGTCCACGCCCGATAAATCGTTTGAAGAAACGAGATTTGGTGCCAACTCGGATTGATTTGTGCTGCTAAACTAGGAGGAGTTCGGTTAAAATCTGTGACGATTGTGCTGATTTCAGGGCTTTATCGGTCCGTCAATGGACGATTTTGGTACGTTGAATTTGCGATTTCGCAGCCGAGAAAAATACAAAATCCCCCGTCTTTTTGGGAATCATGGAAACCAAGACCACGCAAAACACCTTCAAATATCCATCTGCCGGCCAAAGTCCGTGGGGTTCAGCCACTACCACTCGGACAAGCGGCTCGCGAGAAAGTGCTGCGTTTCAGCGGTGCATGAATCTGGATTGTTTAGCGACTTATGACGTTGGGGAAACGCTGACGCGATGCCCGAAATGTGGCGACTTACTCGATGTTACGTACGAGTGGGACCGTGTAGGGCTGCCCAAAAAACTTTCTGATTTCCAGCAAATGTGGTCTCGCCGTAACGAACCACTTCGGTTTTCTGGCGTTTGGCGATTCCACGAATTGTTGGCGTTCGCACCGCAAGAAAAAGTTGTGACCGTAGGTGAAGGTCAAACATTACTCCAGCAGGCCGATGCAGTTGGTCGCTATGTTGGACTAAAGCCAGGCAAGCTTTACTTGCAATATGAAGGGATGAATCCTTCCGGCTCCTTTAAAGACAACGGGATGTGTGCTGCATTTACGCACGCAGTCATGGTCGGAGCAAAACGTGCCGCTTGTGCTTCGACTGGTAACACCAGCGCATCACTGGCAATGTACTGTGCTGTCACGCAGTTGATGAAGGCTGTTATCTTCATTGGCTCCGGAAAAATATCTTACGGCAAGCTTTCACAAGCCCTTGAATACGGCGCACTCACTGTCCAAATTGCAGGGGACTTTGATGATGCAATGGCTCGCGTTCAGGAGATCTCGCGTGAATTGGGGATCTACTTGGTTAACAGCGTGAATCCGTTCCGATTAGAAGGTCAGAAAACGGTCATGTATCGCGTTTTGGAAGCTCTCAATTGGGAGTCGCCTGACTGGGTTGTTGTGCCGGGAGGCAATCTGGGAAACAGCAGCGCGTTCGGAAAAGCATTTATGGAGCTAAAAGAACTTGGGCTGATTGATCGTGTTCCTCGATTGGCTGTTATCAACGCCTCTGGCGCAGACACGCTCGACATTCTTTACAACCAGCGCGACTTGCGTTGGAACGATGGTCGCCCAGCGATGGAAAAGGCTTGTTATTACTACGACGAATTGGACAAGGCACATGTAAAGGCGGACACCATCGCCAGTGCCATCGAGATCAATAAGCCTGTGAACCTCAAAAAGTGTTTACGAGCGCTCGACCTTTGTGATGGTGTTGTTCGTCAAGTTACCGATCAAGAGATCTTAGATGCCAAAGCACAAATTGGGGCTGGTGGTATCGGCTGCGAGCCAGCAAGTGCAGCGAGTGTTGCTGGAGCACGCAAGTTACGCCAAGAAGGAATCATTTCCGAGACCGACCGCGTTGCTTGTATCTTGACCGGCCATCAACTCAAGGACCCAACTGCAACGGTCGCATATCACACGACAGACCAGAGTAAGTTTGAAGAAGTTCTAGGCAGCCGCGGGGTTTCGCGTGCTTCGTTTGCGAATCGCGCCATCGCGGTTCCGAACGAGCTCGACGCAATCGTGAAAGCCATCCAGCTGTATAGCTAGGCGAATTTTCTTGCCTAGTCTCTTGGTGGCCGGATTCGCAAGAATGCGGACGTCGATAGAACCACCTTGTAAACACTAAAGCGTTCAGATGTCTTACGACATCTGCTACGAGCTTAACCCTAAGCGTTTTCGTTGCTTTTTGGCTTGTCGGACGCGACTGGGTTGATCTCTTCTACTTCAATATCTTCTGCGTCGACAGCTTCCGAGTCATCAAACTCGACTTCGATGAGATCATCTTCGGCAAAATCGCCATCTTCTAGTTCGCTATCTTCTGATTCATCTTCTTCGAATTCATCTTCTTCATATTCGTTATCAACGAATTCATCATCATCGTCGAAGGCGACTTCCTCTAGCTCGCTTTCGTTCATTGCGCGGTTGTGTGCATTTGCCTTGGCATCCGCTGCAGCCTTACGTTCACCAGCTTTGATGTCGTCTCGATCATCATCACGCTTTCGTGCCTGCAGGTAGAACTTGATTGGTACTTCACCGAACGGCAAGTGATCGCGAAGAAAGCCTAATAGATAGCGCTGGTAGGGGCCGGTGAAGCCGGACGGGAAGTTGCAAATTGCCAAAAGTGTCGGTGGAGCCGTCGCGATTTGGGTCGCGTAGTAAATCTTGGGACGCTTTTGCTGTACCATTGCGGGCTCTTGCATTTCAACTGCCGCCTTGATCATTTTGTTTAACGCAGGAGTCCCAACTTTCTCATTGGCTTGTTTGAAAAGCATTTGAGCGTGATTGAGAAGTGTTTTGACGTTCTTCCCTGTTTCGCCTGTGATAAACGCAATTGGGCAGTATGCCATCGTGGGAAAGTTTTCCCTCAGATAAGTTACCCATCTCTCGGTTGGTAGTTGGCCAACCAATTTATCCCACTTATTAACGACGAAGATACACGGCTTGTATTGCTCGGCGATGTATTGTGCGAGCTGCTTATCGACCTTGCTCATTCGTTCGGTGCAGTCAAAGAAGAGCAGGACGACATCCGCGCGGCGGACACTTCGTTGAGCGCGATGAAGCCCGTACCAATCGATATCGGTCTTCACGGATTTGTTGCGACGTAAGCCAGGAGTGTCGATTGCATTGAACTTTTGTCCGTCCAATTCGAAGTGGACGTCGACCGCATCTCGAGTCGTTCCTGGAACTTCGCTTACGATTACCCGCTGCGCCTGGGCTAGTGTGTTGACGAAGGTGCTCTTGCCGACGTTTCGACGTCCAACGATCGCTAACTTCATAACCGGCATAGCCACTTCTTCGCGAGTCGTGTCCATGATTGGGAGACGCTCATGAATCAGTTCCAGCAGTTCATCACGGCCACGATTTTGAAGTGTGCTAACACGAAGCAAAAAGCCTCGTCCCAGCTTGCTGAACTCTTCAGCATTTAAATCTTGTGTCGGATGGTCGCACTTGTTGACGACAAGAATGATCGGTTTGTCAATCTTACGAAGCCGCTGAGCAACCGATTCGTCGAGCCCAGTTATTCCGGAACGATTGTCGACCACGAAAAGCAAGACATCCGCTTCTTCAATGCCAGCCTCGATTTGCTGTTCGACTTCTTTAGTCAAGTTATCGGCGTCCTGGATTCCCATTCCGCCCGTATCGATGAGTTCAAAGTGAGTGTTCCGGTACTCCATCAGAGTCATGAGCCGGTCTCGCGTCACTCCAGCCATGTCGTCGACGATGGCGAGTCGCCGGCCGTCTAGCCAATTGAAGATACTGCTTTTACCGACATTGGGTCGGCCGACGATGGCAACACGTGGAATAGGCATGAGAAGCGGCTGCTAGACAAATGGACCCGGAAACGAAAAATCGAGTGGTTGATCAACTGGGAGCACTCACGGTTCGAGGAAAACCTAAAACCTTATGGAATAGGCTATTCGGAATCCACCAAGTCCGTTAGCCCAAAATGCCTTGACCGGCTACTATAACACGGCATTGGGGCTGCAGATCTTGCAGTCGGTTGGCAAAACATCCCTCAGCTATTCCTTATTTTTTACATGTCGACTCGCAAAGTCATCGTTATTGGAGCCGGGCCTGGCGGATTGACGACCGCCCTTCAACTTGCCGGTTCAGGGGTCGATGTTACGGTTATTGAGTCGCTGGATCGTGTCGGCGGACGCTCCTCGGCAATCGAATCAGACGGTTTTCGCTTCGATACCGGTCCGACATTTTTCCTCTATCCGCGAGTCCTCCAAGAGATTTTCCAGTCTGTCGGACGGGATCTCTTCAAAGAGGTTCCCATGCATCGGCTGGACCCTCAGTACCGAATAAGTTTCGGCAACGGTGGGCAACTGGACTGCACTCCGGACTTGGAGCGAATGGAAAAGCAAGTCGTCGCTCTCTCGCCGCAAGATGCTGGGGCTCTCAAGCGATACATGGACGTCAATCGAGTCAAGCTTGCCAAGTTTCGGCCTATTTTAGAGTCTCCCTTCAATAGCATGAAGGATCTCTTGCGACCTTCATTGATCAGCGCGGCCTCCCATGTCAAACCCTGGAAGTCGCTCGGGCAAGAGTTGGAATCGTTTTTCAAAGACCCTCGGCTCGTACTTGCATTTTCGTTTCAATCGAAATACTTAGGCATGTCGCCCTTCAAGTGCCCAAGCCTCTTTTCGATACTTTCGTTCTTGGAATACGAGTACGGCGTTTTTCATCCATACGGAGGATGCTGCCGAGTCAACGAGCGGATGGCGGAGATTGCGAAAGAGATGGGAGTGAAGTTTCGACTTAGCGAACCCGTTACCGAACTTGAATTTAAAGGCAAACGAGTTGTTGCAGTGAAGACCGACCAAGGTCGCTACGAGGCAGACGCGACCGTCGTCAACGCAGACTTTGCTCATGCAATGCAGCATCTGGTTCCTAATCATTTTCGCAAGCGATGGTCGAACGAGAAGATCGCTCAGAAAAAGTTTTCATGTAGCACTTTTATGATGTACCTTGGCATCGATGGTCGTTATGAAGACTTGCCGCATCACACGATTCATATTGCGAAAGACTACGAAGGCAACCTAAGGCAAATCGAAGACGAAAAAGTGCTTCCTATGGAGCCTTCCATTTACATACACAATCCCTGCATCGTAGATCCTTCGATGGCGCCGCCAGGTAAAAGCACAATTTATGTGCTTGTACCTGTTCCCCATTTGTCATCGAACACTCCATGGGATGCGAAGCAAACAGCACTCTATCGAGAGGTTACTCTTCAAAGGCTAGAGGAAGTCGGTCTCACTGATATTCGATCGCGCATTCGATACGAAAAAGTTGTCACGCCTGCCAATTGGCGCGATGATTACTTTGTACATAAAGGAGCGACGTTCAATCTCGCCCATAACCTTGGACAGATGCTCCACCTGCGCCCCCACAATCGGTTTGAAGAACTTGACCGCGTTTACCTTGTCGGTGGTGGAACCCATCCAGGAAGCGGTCTTCCGGTCATCTATGAATCCTCGCGAATCACCTGCAAACAACTTCTCAACTTAGTTCCCGGCTAATGAGCAAAGCTCATGGTTGCAGTATCTGCGCGGAACCATGAGACCTACTCAAGAACACTGATCTGATTGGGGAAAAGGCAGAATGGATTAGGGGCTCTTGAGCGCGATTCGGCCCTGCGCGTAGCGGTAGCCGCCAATCGCATTCGTCACGAATGTTGTAAAGCTGAAATTGCTATGTGCAAAATTTCAAAGTATCTGGTGCAAATGGGGGGGAAACTTAAGGGGTACATGTTGTTGTCAATATGGTCGAAGTATGTCCACAGGTCCCAGTCATGCAGATCTATTAGGGTTTCTAAAGGTGATTCGGTTTAACACAAAAGAAAATCCTAACGGGGCAGGTGAACTCGTCGCGTCGGGCTTCGGGGATTTGGCGACCTGCCGAAGTCAAAATAAAAGATTTGGGATATACTGCGGGTCTTGTCGGGCTTTAGAGCCTGGGGCGTTCTAAAACTATACTCGTAGACATTTTGCTTTTCATGACAGACGATCGCATTGATGGTGGCGATGCGCCGGTTGGTCGGCGGCTGATTTCACTTTTTACCGATGGCGCATGTAGCGGTAATCCGGGGCCTGGAGGTTGGGCTTATATTCTGCGTGACGGTCCGACTAAGAAGGAACGAGCAGAATCAGGGGGCGAGCCAATGACGACCAACAATCGAATGGAGTTAATGGCCGTGATCGAGGGGCTAAAGGCCTTGTCGCGACCGTGTAATGTGCAGCTCTATTCGGACAGTCAATACGTTTTGCAGGGCTTGAATTCTTGGATGGCCGGCTGGAAAAAGAATGGATGGCGTAGGAAGTCAGGCTCCCGCTTTGAAGAGTTGAAAAACGCCGATCTTTGGAAGATACTCGACTCGCTCAAACAAACTCACGACATTTCATTTCATCATGTCAAAGGCCATGCCGGACATCCCGAAAATGAGCGCTGCGACGTGATGGCGGTAGAAGCAGCCGCGAAGTTTCGATAGCCGCACGTGGGACGTGTTTCACGAACTCCAGCCCGTTCGGATTGGCCACGAACAGAATCCTCGTACCCCCGTAAGTGTTCATGACACATTAGAGCAATTCTCAGGTAACGGTAGCTAGCCAGATTCCGGTAGGAAAGGCTTGCAGCCTGTCGGTTTCGCTATGGACAGGCTGCAAGCCTATCATACGACTGGTCATCATGCTTAATCGATAGCTACATCAACCTAAGAATCGATGTAGTGAAGGTTAGCTTCTGTTTCTATACTCGTTTCCACGTCGCAGCGTCTCTCCGAGACGCTGCAATCTCGCGTCTCGGAGAGACGCCGCTACGTGTTTAGAAACGGAGCCTTATGCAGGGGGTTCCACTCGAAGTTACATCCGGACCATTTTTTTGAAAGCCGATTGTAGCTTTTTAGATATTGGGCCGACTTGTCCGTCACCGATGGATCGTGAATCGACTTTCACAACGGGTATGACTTCTGCGGCACTGCCGGTCAAGAAGCATTCGTCGGCGACAATCACATCGTGACGAGTCATGGCTGTTTCGATACACGGTATTCCGTGTTCTCTAGCAAGATCGATGACCGCGTTGCGCGTAATGCCTTCAAGGATACCCGCGTCCGTCGGAGGAGTTTTCAGGACACCATCTTTAACGATAAAGATGTTATCCCCGGTGCATTCTGCGACTTCGCCTTTGTGGTTGAGCATGAGGGCTTCAACGCAACCCGCTTGCAAGCCTTCGATTTTGGCCAAAATATTGTTGAGGTAGTTGAGTGACTTGATACGAGGGCTGAGTGCTGCTGGGTGATTTCGAATGGTGCTAGCAGTTATGATCGCCATTCCCTTCTCATAGAACTCGGCTGGGTAGAGCGTAATCGAATCAGCGATGATGATGATTTGTGGATTGCTCGTCTTGTTAGGATCGAGCCCTAGCGCGCCTGAGCCACGGGTGACCACTAGTCGAATGTATGCATCTTGGAGCGAGTTCTTCGCTACGGTCTCATTGACGGCGGCGGAAAGAGCGTCCATCGTCATCGGAATTTCAAGCATGATCGCACGTGCCGATTCGTAAAGTCGATCGATGTGCTGTTGAAGACGGAAGACCTTGCCCGAGTATGCTCGCAAGCCTTCGAAAACACCATCACCATAGAGCAGTCCGTGGTCATAGACGCTGATCTTTGCATCTTCCTTGCTGAAGAACTGACCGTTGATGTAAATCTGAAGACTCATGGATTTCCTTTGCAACCTGACGACTTAGTTTGGCTTCGAAAGCGGACCGTTTGGGGACCATCATAACCGGTGATCGATCAAGTCGGTATCGCAACCCGCGGAGCCTTTTCCCTCGGCACCGTGAGTATCGCAATCCCGACCAGGATGCCTACGAGACTTATCCATTGCGAGATGCTAAGTGACGTTCCGAATTGTCCTGATTCGTCAACACGGATGAACTCCTCAAAGATCCGGCTGATTCCGTACCCGATCAATCCAAGTCCCAAGACCGTTCCCGACCGCTGCGTGTTCGGCCAAAGCCAGAACAAAAATCCACATAAAAGGATGGCGTTGATCGAAGCGTATATCTGGGAAGGATGCGACGGAAGGCTACGCGGGGGCAACGGGGTACTTGGAGACCAAAGTTGACTGTTACGATCCCAAAGCAGTTCTACTTGGCTGGGACTGGCTGGATCCAATCCGATTGGAGGGGGCGAGATTTGAAAACGACTCGGTTGGTCGATCAGGTCACCTGGTTGCAGTTGATTGGTCTGAGCCCAACTATCGGGTTCAACTTTTTCGATCCGTACTCCATCACGCCCGAGGGACGTTGCCGACCACTGAATGCCTACCAGTTTTCCTGATACCAACTGATCAACATAGGGTGGCGATCCCATTGGAAAAGTAATCGCAGGAAGTCCAGACTCACAAATTCCTCCGTAGCAACATCCATTCATCAAGCAGCCCAATCTTCCGAAGGCAAGCCCGATCAAGAATGCCGGCGTTGCCAGATCAGCGATCGCGAGCATCGGCACTTTCTTTACAAAGCACCAAATCATGGCAACCAACAATCCGCCGAAGAGTCCTCCATAGACAACAAGGCCTCCTTCTGTGAATTTGAAGGCCTCGAAAAGCTTCTCAACCAGACTGTCGCCTTTGATTTCGCTCCATTTTTGGATCACGTAAAACATTCTTGCACCAACCATTCCGCCGATTACTGACCAGATGGCGAGGGCGAGAACTTGATCTATCGAGACTCCTATGGTCTTGCTTCGAACGGCAACAATTGAAACTGCGGATACCACCCCAAGCATGAGGAAAACGCCATACCCGCGAATCGGCAGCCCCACTATTCGCATTGCGGGCGATGTGTCCGTCGCGGCTACAAACCCAGGCATCGTCTGGGGAGTTAACTCGGCCGCCGCACCGGAGGGAACAGGAAAGCGAGTCTCCATTGCGGGGGCTACGAAAACGACGATCGCCAAGACCATCAACCAACCAACGATATCAGAGCAAAGAGACTGAAGTGGTTGCTTTTGAAACCATCGATATAGCAACACCATCGAATAAACCAGCAAAATCGCACAAGCAACCCAGCCCCACCCCCAAAGCGGAAACGGGCCAAGTTGGTGGGGTATAAAGAAAAGCGTGGTTCGCATGTGAGGGTTTCTTAGTAGTCCAAGGTTTCGATCTCTCCAGTGTCCTTGGAGGATTCTGTCTCTGGGTTCGTGCCTTCAGTTTTCTGAGCCGTTTGACCTTTGATTTCTGGAAATGCGCCTGTTGTGTCGGCGTTCGAAGCGAATCGGCTGAGGTCTTCCAAAATGGCCTCGTGTTCAATCGACGGAACTATCGATGTAACGAGTTCGGGTTCGTTGTACTTACTAAAGTTGGCGACGATGGCTGTGATGTTGTCTGATCCACCGAGCGAATTCGCTAGGTCGATCAGCTTTTGACACGCGGTTGTCGGGTCTTGGGTATTTTGAAGTAATTTGTTGATGGCCAAGTCATCGACATGTTTATTCAAACCGTCGGAGCAGAGCAAGAGTCGATCTCCGGGCTGAAGCTCCAATTGGTAAGTATCGGCGATAACTTCGTCTGCGTCGGCACCAATGGCATTCCATAGGACGCTTGCCCAATGTGATTTGCTAGCCTCTTCAGCCGTAATAGCACCTTGCTCAAGCAACTGGCTTGCCATCGTATGATCTCGGGTCAGTTGTTGAAGTTCGCCACGTCGTGAAATGTAGCATCGCGTGTCGCCTGCATGCACGATCCACAATCGAGGCCAAACGACATACGCGGCCGTCAGCGTTGTTCCCATGCCTTTGAACTCGGGGGTCGATTTACTTTCAGAAATTATTGCTCGATGGGTTTCGACCAGAACGTCTTGTAGCTCAGCTAGAAAGGATTGTTCGCTATTGCGATCGGGTCGCAGAGTCCATCGCAAGTTGTTGAGGAGATTCGTGATAAAGTAATGGATTGCGAGTTCGCTTGCCCGATTTCCTGCTTGGTGCCCTCCCATTCCGTCTGCAACGATGAACAAGTGCCCGAACGCTCCTCCGCAAAGTCGCGATGGTGTTTGGATGGACAGGTTCGTCGATTCGACTCGGAGCGATCGCGTCAAATCGGCAGCGATAAAGCTGTCCTGATTAGAGCTTCGCTTAAGGCCACAATCGCTTTGGCCTGCATAAACAATAGATTGATTTTTCACAGCGGTTTACCCGGCGGACTCTTAACTCAGGGCGTTCAAGAGGAGTTGTTCCCCATCATTCTAAGGCAAAACGATGCAGGGAAGTTCGACGCAAATGTCTCATTTGAGTCGTTATGGCCTTAGAAACTTTTTGCTGCTTTCCCTATCTGTGACGAAAATCTAGTGTTTTTAAAGCTCATCCCTGAAAAAAGACGAAGTTCAATCGCTTCTAGAACTCATCATTACGAATGCGAACAATTGAGGAATTTGTTGATAATTAGGAATTAAGCGGTTGAACAGGCTGGGTGGTATGGGTACTTTGGGTAATGAATAACTGCAGTAGGGTTCTATTGCTAGCCAAGCATCACTTGAGGTACATCATGTTTATTAGGTTTCGCGGTCGATCCGCAACCGCTGGCCTGGGCGCATTGAGCCTAGGTTTCGCGAGTTTTGGTTTCATGCCGTGCGATTCGGTTCGTGGCGTCGAGACTGACTACAGCCTTGTCGATTCAGCCTCTTCTGTAGCCGTCGATAGCCCACTGAATGATTTGTTTTCGCGTCAGTGGGTGCGATCCGATGCATCGGGGCGTGTAAGCGGTACATTGGTACAGCTAACGGACACCAAGTCGGTTCCTATCGAGGGGCTGCCGGTTGCATTGATCAAAGATGGAAAAGTCGCTTACGTTGCGACATCCGACGTCGACGGAAATTTTACTTACAACGATGTAGAGCCTGGGCTTTACTCCCTTGTTTCTCGAACGAATCAGTCAATAGCGGCTTTTGCGGTCCAAATTTTGGACTATAAATCAGCCGAACATCTTCCAAGTAGCATCGACGTCCGAATTATTCGGTCAGCCGGAGACAAGATTAAGGAAATTGTCCGCTCGCAAACCGTTCCTACTTCACTAACTCGAGTCGATTCCTCGGTCGCTGCCCCAGCGGACCCGATTGCTTCGAACCGTCGATTTGCAAGTTCGCCAGTCGTCCGTTTGGATGCTGAAGGCAAGCTTCAGGGGCAACTCGCTCGTTCCGGGATGTCAGGGGCCGATAGCAATTTGACTGGCATGTCGGTCTATGTGTTAAAGGATGGAGTTGAAGTCGCTCGTAGCGAAGTCGACGTTAACGGTCACTTTGGAATCAGTGGTCTCAGTGAAGGAGTCTACGGATTTATCGCTGCTGGTTCAAACGGTTTCGTTGCGACCTCGTTCCAAGTCTTGGATGCCAAAGTCAGTCAGACTTCTGCCGATGGAAAGCAACTTGTCGGACTGTTCCACAAGAGTTGCCCAAAGCTGAACTGCGAAGTTGTTGACAGTTGTGAAGTGGTAACTTGTGAAGTCGCACAAGTTTGTGAAACGGTTGTTGAGACTCCGATTGTTGAAATCTGCGAAACGATTGTTGAGCCTGCCTGTGCGGAAGTTATTGTTGAAGAACAAGCGATGTGTGCCCAGTCCTGTGGTTGTGGTGGCGGAATGGGTGGGTTCGGAGGAGGAGGTGGCGGAGCACACGGACTTGGCGGAGGCTTGGGTGGTAGCGGAATTCTCGGGATTGCTGCCCTCGCAGGTGTTGCTGCTGCAATTGCCAACAACGATGACAATAACAATGGTGGGTTTATTGTGAACCAGCCACCGGTTATCGTAAGTCCGATCAACTAGTTTGCTCGATTAGAAAATTTATTGCATTCGGAGGGCTGGTCTGTCGACCAGCCTTTTTCTATGGCGTTTGATGGCAGTGCATTTGGAAAGCTCGTTGAAACTCAAACCATCGACGGGTTACGTCTTCACGGTTTCTTTCAAGAGTCACAGGTTTCGCCTGACACGCATGCTATCGGTCGAGAGTGTTGGTTAATTGTCCACGGGGTCGCAGGTAATTTCTATAATTCCTCACTCCTATCATCCATTTCGGCCAGTCTGCTAAGCATCGGTGCGGATGTTCTTCGGATTAATACGCGTGGCCGTGATGCGATTGCCTACTTCGCCGTCGGGTCGGCTCACTCTCGATGCGGTGCGGCCTATGAAATGATTTGCGATGGAGCAGTCGACATCGCAGCTTGGGTTGATGCGGTCCAGCGGCAGGGGTACGAAAAAATCAATCTGCTGGGGCATAGCCTGGGAGCCGTCAAGTCGTTGCTGTACGCTTCTCAGTGCGATACCGAATCCAAGTTAGAATCCAACTCCGAGAAGATTGCTCTCAAGCTTTCGCGACTCGTTTTGCTGTCGCCGCCTCGGTTGCAATCCAATACGCTCAAAGATGATGCGAAGTATGCGTCGGCTTATGCAGCAAATCTGGCAGAGGCGCAGCAGTTTTGTGATGCGGGAAAGCCAGAAACGCTCTTTACCATTCGTTATCCACAACCGATGATCGTGAGTGCTGGGACCTACATCGACAAATATGGACCCGCGAGTCGCTACGACTACCATTCTCTCCATGACCGAAATACCTGCCCGACACTTTGGGTTTTTGGAGAACATGAAGTTCGAGGGCCAAGGTCCAGCTTTCGCGACGCCGACAAGGTCCTAATGGACACGTGGAAGTCCTCCGGAGCCCGGTCTCAGTCCCTCCAAGTCGTTCCCGGTGGTGATCACGCTTACACGGGGGTCCGAGATTTATTGTGCCATTCAGTGATTGAATGGACTCGAGCCACGGTTTGACATCTTTGATATACTAGGAGTCTGCAAAGCAAGTGTTTTGCTCGATCCTAAGTCGTTGCGGTGATTTTCCGACGCGTCCCCACCTTGAAACCTTATTCTACCTACGCAGGTTCTGCCCATGAGCACAGTTGAATCCTCCTCGAATGTTTCCAGTAGTTCTGACCTGGCTGCTCAAGTCGCCAATGCAAAAGCGGTCCTCGACAGCCACGCTTACGAAACAGTTCAGTGGCACTTTCACGAGTCGACTGGATCACCATTTTGGCTGCAGAAAAAGAAAGAGTTGAAGTTTGATCCGCTCACCGAAGTGAAGTGCTTCGAAGATATCAAAAAGTTTCCGCTGTTCGAGGACGACTGGTTGCGAGGCGGGCCGGTGAATCGCTGGATACCTGCTGGCATGGCAGGCAAGCCTACGTACGTCTTTGAGACCGGAGGGACAACCGGTATTCCTAAGAGCCGGGTGGTGATCGATGACTTCCGAATCGACTACGAGTTGTTTAGTCACACGCTTCCAGACGAATTTTTTCCTAAAGGATCGAATTGGTTGATGCTGGGTCCTTCAGGTCCGCGTCGCTTGCGACTGGCCGTCGAACATCTCTGTCAATATCGCGGCGGCATTAGTTTTTGTATCGACTTAGATCCGCGCTGGGTTATTAAGTTGATCAAGAAAGGTTGGATGGAACATCTTGAGGAGTACAAGAAGCACTGTATCGATCAAGCCATCACAATTCTCACCGCTGGTCACGATATCAAGTGCATGTTCACGACCCCGAAACTCCTAGAGTCTCTGGCGTATGGTCTCGCAGAACGCGGAACAAGTATCCAAGAAGTCGGTATCACAGGCATATTTTCTGGCGGAACAGAGTTTACTCCACAGTGGACTCGGTTCTGTGTAGAAGAGTTGCTCGGAGGCCCCTCTGATGAAGGTGGCGTTTTCATGACGCCAACATACGGTAACACATTGATGGGCTTGGCTTGTTCGCGCCCGATTGGTGCACATGACGATTACACGATTGCTTACTACGCACCGCAACCTCGAGCGGTTGTTGAAGTCGTAGACTTTGATGATCACAATCAAGTTGTTGGCTTCGGGAAAACTGGTCGAGCCAAGCTTTATACGATGACCAAAGAGTTCTTTGTTCCGGGGTTCCTTGAGCGAGACGAGGGAGAGCGTGAGCAACCCTTCGCTAAGTACCCTTGGGATGGAATCAGCGGTGTCAGACCCTTCCACGGAATTCCTGGTGGAACCACTGTCGGAGTTTACTAACTTACGATACCACTGGGCTGATGAAGCCTGAGCCGATGGCGCTAGCCACGGGTTTCGACTTTCCCACAATTTACCAGATAGCACGCAATCGAACGCTATTACTGCGAGTAGCAATTAAAACTTGCAACAACGATTGCACGGCAAAATATTTACAAGTATTCAAGTTTGCAGGAGATAATTCCAAGTGATAACGCTAAGTCCGCTTCGTTGGGGTAAGCCCTACAAATCGCTCGAGTTCCAGGATGTAATCCACTTTGAAACCGGGGCTCCCATTGCGAAGATCGGCCAAGTCAATGGTGGCATGGTGCAGATGGATATCCGTAAAGCTCCGCAAGCACGTGCGGCTCTTAAACGCCTCAGCTCTGCAGAACTGATGGAGAAGGTAGCCAAGGCGGCTCAGCTTTTTGAAACGGCAACGCTCAATGTGGGCGATGGTCAACAGTCGGTAGATGACTTTGTTCATCAACAATCGGCTAGCACGGGGCTTCCCGAGCATATGTGCCGCGGGAACATGATGAAGAACGCTTTCGTGCTCCACAACATGCCGAAGATTCTCGACTGTTTAACACGCGGATTGGACTTGGAAATATTCTCGCGAGGTTACGGGGAAGAGGGACGCGGCGTTACGGTCTCTTTTCAGTGCCAGTCACCGATCCTTGGAGCCGTTCTTCCGAACAACTCACCGGGAGTTCACACGCTGTGGCTTCCGGCAGTTGCATTGCAAGTTGGACTCGTTCTCAAGCCGGGCTCGCAAGAACCTTGGACTCCCTATCGAATGATTGCCGCTTTCATCGAAGCGGGCATCCCAGCCGAAGCGTTCTGTCTGTATCCGGGTTCGCATGATGTTGGTTCGACTATCCTGAGTAAGTCACCGCGAGCTATGATTTTTGGTAGTGCACAAACTGTTCAGCAGTATGCGGGGAATCCCCGAGTCCAAGCCCACGGGCCAGGTTGGTCCAAGATTTTGCTCGGTGATGATTGCGTAGATCAATGGGAAGATTACTTGGACATGATGGTTGAAAGTGTCTTAAGCAATTCCGGTCGTAGTTGTATCAACTGCTCTGGTATCTGGGCCTCGCGACATACGAAAGAGATTGCTGCTGCTATCGCGGAACGAATTGGTGGTATCGAGATCAAGCCACCATCGGACCCAACGTCTCAACTCGCTGCTTTCACGAACCCAGCGATGGCAACAGGAACCTGGTCGATGGTTCAGCAAGACTTTGCTGAATCAGGCGTTACTGACATGACAGCTGGATTTGGAACCCGTTTGGTGGAGCACGAGCGATGTGCTTATTTGCGACCAGTTGTCGTTCATGCTGACGGCCCAATGAGAGCTGTTGCGATGAAGGAGTACATGTTCCCATTTGTCTCGGTCGTCGAGTGCCCTCAGAAGCAGATGATCGGAGCGATCGGCCCGACGCTTGTTGGAACGGCTCTAACGAACGATTCCTCGTGGATCGAGGAGTTGACAGATGCTGTTCATATCGACCGATTAAACATCGGCCCGATTCCAACCAGCAAGCTCAATTGGCTGCAGCCTCACGAAGGCAACTTGATTGACTTCCTCTTCCGATCACGAGCTTACCAGATCGCTCCCATTGCGGTTCGCGAGCTAGCAACCGCGACTACAAATAGCTAAGTCTGGTTAGCTCGAGTCAAAATGAAACGCCCCGAATTACCGCTTCCATGAGTGACGCGGTGCACTGGCTAGGGCGTTCCGTGAGCCGCTGGCGGTGGTTTTGTAGCTGCGACTTGCTGAAGATCGGATCAATAAGTCGTTCTCGTGCTCGAAAAACCGGATTCGAGTAGGAGTACGAAAATTCAACGAACGACGCATCGAGAATGGTACGTTGCGGAGCGTCAAGACACGCAACTGCGGCTCTATTCGTTGAGGAGGATTTATCCAGCGAGAGCTCAATTCAGTCCGGCCAGCTTGAGATCGGTCCTCGCCAAATTTACTGGTAATTGTTATGCTGTCGGGCTTACTAAAAAGTACTGTGTAACTAGCAGGAAGTCTTACCAGCGAACATGCCACCACTGAATAGCTCATTTTTGGGCCTGCTTGCGATCTACAGCCTTATCATTGTCGCGGCAAGCTTGCTCGGCGGTTGGCTCCCAAAGTTCATTCGTTTTACTCATACACGAATGCAGACTTTGATCAGCTTGGTTGGCGGGTTGATGCTTGGTATTGCGGTATTTCATTTGTTGCCGCATGCCGTACACGAACTCGGAAGTGCACGTTTGGGTGAAGTTTCTTGGGCAATGATGACCGGTATGGTGATCATGTTCTTTATGTTGAGGTTCTTTCATTTTCATAATCATGATGAAGTAGATTTCAGCGACTCAACAGACGGGACCGGAAAAGATCAACACTCGGCAAAATGTGACCACGATCATTCTCATGATCACGGTTCACACGCCCATCACCACGATCATTCGCATGCATCGGGGTTAAGTTGGATTGGTGTATTGGTTGGGCTCGGCTTTCATACCCTTCTGGACGGTGTCGCATTGGTTTCGACGATGCAGGTGGAAGCGAATCACGCGCACGGGCATTCAAATCTGTTGGGCTTTGGTGTTTTCCTCGCGATCTTACTTCATAAGCCACTAGACGCTATGTCGATTACATCACTGATGCGAGCTCAGGGAGCATCGAGCGGTAAATGCGCACTGGTCAATATTCTGTTTTCATCGATGGTGCCTGTTGGCGCGATGCTCGTACTTCTTTTCGGAAGCTTGGGTGGACCTATGGCTCAATCGATTGCAGGTTGGGGGCTGGCTTTTTCGGCTGGTGTCTTTTTGTGTATTGCGCTTTCGGATCTTTTGCCAGAGATGGAGTTTCATTCGCACAATCGCGTAAGACTGTCGGTTGTTCTGATCATCGGCATCGCAATCGCGTGGGCAATCGGGTTTCTTGAACCGGCTCACCTTCACGAAGGTGACGGCCATGAGCAACACTCGCATTCGCATTAGATTTTGTAGTGGATCGCGTAAGCTCGTCTCTCCAAGACGTCAGCCGGCGTCAATTGAGTTTGGTTTCGGTGAAACCACGCGATGGGCGTTTTCCGCCACTGCGTCGCCGCGATTGACTTTACCTACAGTGGTCCAAGGTGATAGCGAGCAACTTCTCGAACCTAATTTGTTTTGGATACGGCCGCCCGTACGATAATCTAGGAATAAGTCCAAGCTATTCGAGCCCGTTGGGTTCCTGAAAAAGAGCAATCATGAAACAACGCATTACTTTAGTGGTAGCAATTCTTGTTGCCCTTATATCGACTTCTCAAGCGAAGGAGCTTCAGCTAGCTGGTTTATTCGCTGATCAAATGGTGCTACAGCGTGAGAAGTCAGTGCCCGTGTGGGGGTGGGCGGATCCGGGTGAGGCTATCACCGTTGAGTTTGCGGGGCAATCAAAAACGCAAACAGCCGATGCCGATGGCAAATGGTTCGTTAGACTTGATCCGATGCCTGCTTCATCGGAGGGGCGAACGCTAGTTGTACGTTCCAGTTTTGAGGATCGAGTATCCAAAGTTGAAGGGGTTGTTGTTGGTGATGTGTGGCTTTGTTCAGGGCAATCCAACATGCACTTCCGGATGGCACAGGTTGAGGATGCAGAGAAGGAGATCGCTGCAGCAAACGATCCTGACTTAAGATTTTTCACGGTGGATGACCAGTTCTCGCAATCCCCTAAGGCTAATGTGTCTGGTCGATGGAGTACTGCCAATTCGACGACAACTGGAGCGTGCTCTGCTGTGGCTTATTACTTTGCACAAGGTCTGCGGCACAAAACAGGAGTTCCAATTGGATTGATCGTGAGTTCCATTGGTGGCACAAGAATTGAATGTTGGACCAATTCTGAAACGCTCGCAACGATTCCCGAAGCGGGCCCTTTGGTGGAAAAGTGGAGCAGCATATCCCCCGAAGAGTTTGAGAGTATTGGCGTCATCTATCGGGATTTTCAACACCAGCGTGATCGAGTGTATCCTCAGGCTGTGAAGTCGGCCAAAGCGCAAGGTGCTCCGGTGCCACCCGCACCAAAGATGCCTAAGTTGCGTTGCCACGATTGTCCGAGTGCTCTTCATAATGGAATGATCGCACCGCTACAACCATTTGCGATTCGCGGCGCGATTTGGTATCAGGGCGAATCCAACTCCAGTCAGGCTGCTGCTTATGAGAAATTGCTCCCTGCGTTGATCGCAGACTGGCGGCGGGTGTGGGGCGAAGAACTCCCTTTTTTGTTCGTTCAACTAGCACCGCATCGGAGCATCCATCCCTCTTTTCGTGAAGCGCAGGAGCGGATCTGGCAAAACACTCCGCGCACTGCGATGGTTGTTACCACTGACGTCGGCGATGCCACTAACATTCACCCCATACGCAAACGACCGGTCGGAGAACGGTTGGCTTTGGCCGCTTTCGCGTTGACTTACAATCAACCTAACCAACCTTCAGGCGAATACTCTGGGCCTATCTTCGACAGCATCGCTATCGTTGGCGATCGCGCGGTGATTTCGTTCACCCATGTGGGCGAGGGGCTGATGGTAAAGGGGGAATCGCTGAAAGGCTTTACAATCGCTGGGGAAGATGAGAAGTTCGTTCCGGCTCATGCTGTCATTGAAGGTTCAACTGTAGTCGTTACCTCTGACGGTGTGTCTAAACCAGTTGCTGTTCGGTACGGATGGGCTGCAGTGCCGGATGTGAACTTGTACAATCAGGAAGGCTTGCCAGCATCACCTTTCCGTAGCGACGCTCCAGCAAAATCACGGAACTAATCAAGTTAACCAAGAACTGAATCACTAAGCACATAGAGTAAAGCATATCAACATGATGACCCAACGCACCTTACAAGGCGGTCTGCAAGTCGCTACAGTCCTGAACGATCTTCTTACTCAGCATATTTGTCCACGCACAGGGTTCGATCCAGTAGGCGTATGGGCCGCATTTGAAAGGATAGTTGCGGACCTAACGCCTCAGGTCCGCAAGCTTTTGGCCAAGCGAGACGATCTGCAGTCGCGGATTGATCAGTGGCATCGTTCGCAAGCAGGCAAGCCGCATGATGCTGCAGCTTACAAGAGTTTCTTGGTTGAGATCGGTTACCTTCTCCCCGAGGGGCCAGATTTCTCGGCAACTACCGAGAAAGTCGATGATGAAGTAGCAAAGATTGCCGGACCGCAGTTGGTCGTGCCAGTCACGAATGCACGCTATGCGCTCAATGCTGCCAACGCACGCTGGGGCAGCCTCTATGATGCGCTCTACGGAACAGATGTGATTCCAGAGGCTGACGGTTGTGAAAAAGCTGGTGGCTTTAACCCAAAACGCGGAGCCAAGGTTATCGCTTTCACTCGTGATTTCCTAGACAAAGCTGTTCCGCTCGCGACGGGCAGTCACAAAGACGTCACTGCGTATTCTGTGCAAGGCGGAAAGCTGGTTGTTTCATTGCGTGATCATGAGCAGACTACTCTGGCTGACGCAACAAGATTTGAGGGCTATGTTGGCGATCCTGTGACGCCATCTGCGATCTTGCTGGTCAATAACGGTCTGCACATCGAAATTCAGTTTGATCGCGATCACATTATTGGCAAGACTGATGCTGCGGGTATCAAAGACGTAGTGCTTGAATCTGCGATCACAACCATTCAAGACATGGAAGATTCTGTATCGGTTGTGGATGCGGAAGACAAGGCGCTTACTTACACGAACTGGCTTGGATTGATCCAGGGTGATTTGTCCGAAACATTTGAGAAGGGTGGACGATCGCTGACGCGTACGCTTCATTCAGATCGGTCCTACACGAAACCGGACGGAGGAACGATAACTCTGCCAGGTCGAAGCTTGCTCTTTGCAAGAAACGTTGGCCATCACATGTTCACCGACGCTGTGCTCGACGGCGATGGCAACGAGATTCCCGAAGGTTTTCTCGATGCGTTTTTTACATGCTTGATTTCGTCACTCGACGTGAAAGGGCTTGGCAAGTTCCGTAACTCGCGGGTGGGAAACATTTACATCGTAAAGCCTAAGATGCATGGGCCCGAGGAAGTTGCATTGACCTGCGAACTTTTCAGACGCCTCGAAGACGCACTCAGTCTGCCTCGCTTTTCAGTCAAAGTTGGAATCATGGATGAAGAGCGTCGCACAACCATCAACCTCAAGGAATGCATTCGTGTTGCTAAGGATCGCGTTGTCTTTATCAATACGGGATTTCTCGACCGTACGGGTGACGAGATTCATACCAGCATGGAAGCCGGTCCCGTGGTACGAAAGAACGTCATGAAGTCGCAGCCTTGGATTCTCGCGTATGAGGATTGGAATGTGGACAATGGCCTAGCTTGTGGATTGCGTGGTCGCGCTCAAATCGGAAAGGGTATGTATGCCATGCCTGACCTTATGGCGCAAATGGTTGCAACCAAGCGTGCGCATCCCATGGCTGGAGCGAACACTGCTTGGGTGCCCTCTCCAACTGCTGCCACGCTTCATGCGTTGCATTATCACGATGTCAATGTTGCACAGCGTCAAACAGAGATTGCTAAACGATCTCGTGCAAGTCTGGATGATATCCTAACCTTGCCGCTGCAAGGAGCGATGTGGCCAACGGCTCAGGAAGTCCAGCAAGAACTTGATAACAATGTGCAAAGCATTCTCGGTTATGTCGTACGATGGATCGACAGCGGAGTCGGGTGTTCAAAAGTACCAGACATCCATGACGTCGGACTGATGGAAGACCGCGCTACGTTGCGCATCTCAAGCCAGCATATCGCCAACTGGTTGCGGCACGGAGTCTGTTCGCCAGAGCAAGTAAACGAAACGCTTCGACGAATGGCTGCAGTGGTCGATCGTCAAAATGCTGGCGACTCAAGCTATCGCCCCATGTCGCCGAACTTCGATCAAAACATTGCATTTCAAGCCGCATGCGACCTCGTCTTTAAAGGTGTCCAGCAACCTAATGGCTACACCGAGTTCGTTTTGCATGCTCGTCGACGCGAAGTGAAAGCCCGCAGTACTCATTAACGCGAATCGATATAGGCAACATCGCCATCGCACTTCTGATCTCTGCCTTGCCAAACGCAGTCGCTGGTAAGTTCAACGCAGCTTGCCAACCACAATTCCACGAATAACTTGTTCAAAGCACCATTACACCTTCAATTTGCCCCGCACCAAAAGGAAACGCACTCGTGAGCAATCCAATTCCGCAACTCCCATCCTACGGACTATCCATCAATCTCGAGAAAGCACGAGTTGTCTCTGCTGCAGCACAAGCAGAGGCCGTGCGTAACGGCTGGTGTATGGTTGTTGCGATTATGGATGCTGGCGGCCACTTGGTACTACTAGAGCGGATGAATAACGCACAATTTGGTAGCGTGCAAGTCGCTCAAGATAAAGCAAGATCTGCCGTGGCTTTCCGAAGGCCCACCAAAGCGTTTCATGACATGGTCGCCGCAGGCGGAGAAGGGATACGCATGCTAGGCATGAGCGGCGCTGTGCCGATCGATGGCGGGTTACCGATCATCGTTGACGGTGTGATCACCGGCGGAATCGGCATATCGGGCGGAACAAGTGCGCAAGACGGACAGGTAGCGCAAGCGGGATTGGCTGTCTTGGCGAACTGATGTTTTCAACGCAAGGCTTGAACTCGTAGCACATGTAGTAAGACATCCAAAAACACCATCTTCTGCCTTGGCGCTCATCGACGTCTGAATTCTTACGAATTCAGGTACGCCAAGTTTAGAGCTGGTAGAATCAAATGCTGATGAAGAGTGAATGACCAATCAGAGAAGGTCGCATGCTTGGAACGAATTCTCGTGTGGCTCACCGGACGAGAATCTTACGCAACTGCTTGAGAAGCAATACGCGTCGTTTCTCGAAGGATAAGCTCGGTCTCGACGGTCAGTTCGACGCCTCCTTGAGATCGTGTGGACAGCATTTCGTGAAGTGTTTGAAGAGCGAGCGCACCCAATCGTTCTCGCGGCATACGAACAGTTGTTAGTGGCGGTTGCGTGAGTGAAGCAACAGGAATGTCATCCGCGCCGACAACCGAGACGTCCTCAGGGACGCGCACTCCACATCTTGCAAACGCACGAATGACACTCATGGCGGTCACGTCGTTGCTACAGAGAATCGCGGTTGGTAGTCGCTTGGCGGTTAATAGCTCGGTCACTGCTTGCTCACCGCTATCGGAATCGTTGTTGCCTTCAATAACTCGGGGCACAAGCTTCCAGTGTTGGAGTGCAAGCTCGAATGCCTCTCTGTAAGCAACATGGGATGCGCGGTCTTGCGGTCCCGCGACCAATGCGAAGTCCCTGTGCCCCATGTGGTGCAAATGATTGACAGCCCCTGCAACTCCATTCATGTAATCCACACGGATGTTACTTCTCATGGCACCACTTGCGACGGAGTCAAGGAAAACCGATGCAATGCCTTGTTCAGCCAAGTAGTCTGCCATTGAAGGTGCAACACGCGAAGTCATCACCGCAACGCCCGGTACCTTGTTTTCGATCATCTTACGAAAGGCGCTCTCGGTACGCTCTTGCTGGTAGTTCGTCGTGCATAGAAGCATCTCGTAGCCAAACTCAATGGCGGCAGTTTCAAACGATTTGATCAGTCCGGGATAAAACGGGTTTTCGATATCCGAGATGATCAAACCCAAGAAGTT
>JAIYDQ010000221.1 GCA_027487375.1 Planctomycetaceae bacterium | reverse complement strand
CGATCCGAAGGCGGAAGTCATCGCGCGCGTAGACTGCGGCGACTACATTCGCGAAGAGATACGCTTTAACACCACGCCGGTCTTTCGCGTGCCGGGCACAGTGTTGATCCCGAAGGCGGCGAAGAAACCTGCGCCGGCGGTGGTGCTGCTCCATTCGCATGCGGCTTATTACATGTGGGGGCGCGAGCGAGAACTGGAAGGCGAAGACGTACATCCAACGCTCATTGAGATGCGCGAGTCCTATGGAAAGAAGGCCATCGGTACTGAATTGGTACGGCAGGGTTATGTGGTGATCGCAATCGACATGTTCTTCTGGGGCGAACGACGCATGGTGCTCGAGGACGATCCTACTGAGTGGAAGGAGCGGCCGGTGACCATTAGCAGCGATTCGGTGACGAAGTTCAACCAGCGCAGCAACGCCAGCGAGCAGCTCATGGGACGCACCTTGCTCAGCGCGGGGGTGACTTGGTCAGGCATTATCGCGTGGGATGACATCCGTACGGTCGACTACCTCGTAACAAGACCTGACGTAGATCCTCAACGCATTGGCTGCGTGGGACACAGTGTCGGCGGACTGCGCAGTGCGTATTTGGCCGCCTTAGATGATCGCATCAAGGCGGCGGTGGTATGCGGATGGATGTGCTCGTTTCCAAACCAGCTCGCCAAGCACGTTCGCAACACCATCGGCCATACCAAACTGATCCCAGGCATCTACCAGTACATGGATCATCCTGACATTGCGTCACTCGCCATGCCAAAGCCGCTTATGGTCATCAATGGCATTCAAGACCCGCTGTTCGAGCCGGACGGCGTCCGTGCAGCTCATGAGAAACTGACCAAGTGCTACGCCAAAGCTGGTGCGCCCGATTACTTCAAAGGCATCATCGAAGAACGTCCGCACGAGTTCAACGCCGAGCGTCAAAGCGATGCATGGGATTGGTTTCGCAAGCATCTATGAAGCTAATCACGGTGCAGCTGGAACCAATGAGTAGACTTGCGATGCTATATTTTAATTTTATCGCTGGCGTTTTTCAGACTGAGTCAAATCGATGCCGACATAACTTTCGTTAGACCAATCAACAAGCCCGTCAACATGAACTCCCTATTTTCGATATCTCTCCTACCGTGCAATTCACGCACACCGCTACGGCTTCAATTCAGTAGCATCTTGACCTTGATCATGGCGGTCTACATTACTGGTATTACTGGTGGTCTAGCCCAGGCCGAGGTCCCGCCTGAGGTTGCCAAGGCGCTGCTCGAGCTTAAATCCGCTGACCCTTTGCCGAAGCCCGAAGGCGAGGTCGTGCGTGTGAAGGACGGCGCGGAACTGGAAAAGGCAATTCAGGCTATCAAATCGGGACAGACGATCGTACTCGCTGCCGGAGAATACCATCTCACGCGCGACCTTGTGCTCGGTGCCAAGACGAAGGAGCCACTGCGCAACATCGCCTTCCGTGGCGAGACTGGGAAGCGTGAGGACGTTGTCATTCGTGGCCCCGGACAGGAGAACACGGAAGGGACTCCGCGCACTTGCTTCCAGTTCAATAATGTCGATGGCGCGCTGGTCGCCGACTTGTCTATCGGAGATTTTTTTCATCACCCGATTATGCTTCATGGCAGGAACGGTTGCAGAGCAGTGCGAATGCGAAATCTCCGACTCTTCGATGCGGGCCAACAATTTGTGAAGGGGACGGGAGGCGGACCTGGCCGCATTGGAGCCAAGGATTGTATCGTCGAACATTGCCTGATCGAATACACAAACATCGGTCCCATCGCGAATCAAGGTTACACTCAAGGCGTCGACATTCACCGTGGCGATCGGAATATCGTTCGCGACTGTGTCTTTCGGAACATGCATGTGAAGCCAGGGCTGAGGTTCCAGCATGGGCCGGCTGTGTTAATGTGGAATGATTCACGCGATTCGATCGTTGAACGGTGCGTATTCCTGGACTGTGACCGTGGCGTCGCATTCGGTGTCAGTGAGAAACCGAAGGACGGCCCGAGCGACCACTTCGGCGGGATCATTCGAAACAACTTCTTCTATAACTCGCGTCGGCTGACCAATGCTGATGTGCCGATCATGGCGTGGAATTCGCCTGGGACAAAGATTCTTTACAACACCATTCTCACCAACGGTACCCATCCCAATGCCATCGAGTATCGCTTCGCCAATACCAAGGGTCTCGTTATCGCGAACAACTTGACGGATGCAAAAATCGTTGCGCGCGATGGTGCGGAAGCCGCAGTATATGGCAATTTCATGCAGGCGACTCCAGAGATGTTCATCGATCCAGCAGGTGGCGACCTGCGTTTGAAGTCGCCGGTCATTGGCGTCGTCGGCGCTGCGGAGCAGTTGCGTCTTCCATTAAGCGCCGCTGACGGTGCTGAAGATTTCAGCGGCAGTCCCCGTCGCATTGATGGCCCCAATAACATCGGAGCGGATGGGACTTAGCGCGATGCATGAATGTAATCGGAACTTAAAATTGCCAAGAACTGTTTCTATTCGACTTTCGATAATCGCTTCGTGGCACCATTCTCACCTCTAAAGCTTTTATAGCTTCAGCAGAGCCTCCGACGTCACCGAAAAGTTTTACTCTCGATGCGACTTCAGAAAGCTTACTACCATCGCTTTCATGTCCACGGCGACAATGTCGATACCGCTTAGTTGCTAGGGAGTGACTGAAGTGAGCGACTGGGGATACACAGCGACTGGGGACACACCAACTTCAAGAACATAAACTTGCAAGCGGCGCGAAAGCTCCCCAACAACTTCGAAGAAACAGCCCTAAATCGCGATTGCTTTTTGAAGGTGTGTGTGTCCCCAAGTATTCCGTCTTCGTTTTACGGCACCCATCTAAAAGCCGCAAAGATCACCTTGGTAAGGTCGGAGCCTTCCTTCGGTAAAAAGTGAATTTTGCCCACGCTTGACCAATTGGACATCGGCTTCTGGTTGAAGCGATTGACGAGTTGCTCTGGGGCGATGGTCATCTCCTGCCAGTCATCCGAAGCGGTGATCTCCAACTCGACCGCATGGTGATCGGCGGCGGTGAGTACCACGGTTTGCGGCTCGGTGCAATAAAACTTGAAGCTAAGCCGCGAGTTGGTCGGGGCTTGCCATTTGGGATCGTGCAGTTGCTCGGTGCCGGAACCGCGTCCGTTGTTCGTCGGACGAAATCCCTTGATGCCTTTGGGGCCTTCAAGCTCGGCTACGTTGCTCCAGGCGCTGTAACCGCTGTCGGAAAGGTCACTCGATGGTTTGTCGGTGGCGCGTGCGCTGCCGAGCTCAGCAGGGATCGCGGCGTTGAAATCGGTCGAGCGGATGATCGTCGTGTCGTAAGTGATGTTGGCGTAGCCGAAGACATAGTCGTCCACATTGAGCACCGGCATCTTGCCGACCCACTGCTGTCCTTGTCTCACGCTGGGAGCGTCGCGCCAAGAACGGGCAAAGCTGCACGGGTTCTTGAGCGCGTAAAACAACTCGACCTTGCGCACAGTATCCGGAGACGCCGGAGTGATGACAAGTTCCGGCACTCCTTCGGCGTCGAGTCGGATTTCGGAGCGCGGATGATCGGGCCAGGTTACTTCTTTGCCGAGCACATGCTTTTCAAGCCAGAATTTGGTGTTGTGCCCGATCTTCTCGGTGTCGTGATGTCCGCGTGCTTGAAT
>JAIYDQ010000503.1 GCA_027487375.1 Planctomycetaceae bacterium | reverse complement strand
TGAGCCATCGTGAGATAAAGATTGTTCAGCGGCGTATCTTTCGCGAATTCGTGGAAGCGACCACTTGCATGAGCTCCACCACCTCGACCGGCCAAAAGAATCGGAAGGTCGTAGTGATTGTGCTTGTTCCCATCGGATATCGCACCTCCGTAAACAATCAATGAATTGTCGAGCAGGTTTCCGTTCTCACCATCTCGCGTATTTTTAAGGCGATCGATGAAGTAGGCAAACTGCTCGCAATAATACCGATCGATACGTGCGACTTTCTCCATGCTGTCGGCTTTTTCCTGATGGTGAGAAAGCTGGTGGTGCCCTTCCTTCACATCGATCATTCGGAACGAACGCCCGCTTCCCTCGTTGGAAAGCATAAAACTCGCCACGCGTGTTGCATCGGTTTGGAAAGCTAGAACCATGAGATCGTACATCAGACGGATATGTTCTGTGATATCCTCAGGCTTACCGGCAGGAACAGTCACATCGAGACCTTCCAGTGAGATCGGCGAGGAACTTCGCTCAATCCGCTGCTCGACTTCTCGTAGGCTGTTGAAGTACTCGTCAATCTTTTGTCGATCATCGTGTCCAAGGCGTTTCGTTAACTTTTGTGCCGAATCGCGGACCGAATCCAACACGCTTTTTCGCATCGCAAGTCGTCGCGCCGTTTCGTTGCTTACTACTGAGCCTGTCGACCCAAAAAGCCGCTCGAAAGCTCGTCGCGGATCAATCTCTTTGCCCATAGGTTGGGATGCACTGCGCCACGAAATGTTGTTTGAGTAAGCACATGCATATCCCGAGTCACACGAACCGGCATTGCGACCATCTTCTGTACCAAGCTCGATCGATGGCAGTCTCGTTTGAGCTCCGTAAGTTTCTGCGACAACTTGATCGATACTCTGGCCGACACGAATACGACTGCCTGCCGTTTTCAGTGGATGAGCGCCCGTTAGAAAGGCGGCAGCACTACGAGCGTGATCACCGGGACCATCACCTAATGCCGACGCGTTGATTTGTGCAAGCCCTCGTAACACAGAGACGTCGCTACGGTGTTTTGCAAGTGGCTCGAGACTTGGCGAAACCTTCCACGTATCGCCTTCTGCTTCGGTCAACCATTCTCGTGCGTTGGTGCCGTTTGGGAAAAAAATCCACGCCAAACGAACCGGAGACTTAGCCGCTGCGGATGCTGCTGCACCCAGTACCGTTTGTGGTGGCGTCATCGCATTGAGAAGCGGCAGTGCAATCGCTGCTCCAGCACCGCGAAGAAGGAAACGCCGATCGAAATTACGGTGGGCTCGAGAGGAGAATTCGCTTGAATAATTCATAAGGCAGGAAACTCCGTGATCCAAGAGTTAGACTTCGCGGATCCGAAAAACGGTCACGAAGAGGCGGGGTGAGGCGGGATGGTAAATGATAGGTGGTTAAAGTCGCGAAAGCAACTGACTTGTGAATGCGATTGATAGTGCCTCACAAAATACATTTACTTAAGGTTTCGGCTTGCTGGATTAATCGTTAATGTCATTTTTCCGGAGCTGAATACTCGAGCCTCGGGTGCGATCTGACGAACCGTAGCTCGGTCGACGAACTGTGACCAAAGCAACGTTTCAGCTGAAAAACTCAGTATTTCTCCATTTTCGTGCTCGTTCTCGTACTCAGGCGTAAGCCGGTACTCGTACTCGATCGGATCGCAGGCGATTCAAGTACGAGTACCATTTCATTGAGTACGAGTACGAATTCACAAAATTGCTGAGCAAGAAAGACTCTATCGCCATCGGTTGAGTTTTCGTTAACCCAATCGTTAGCCCACTGATAGGTTCTTCCTATTAGATGCTATGTAGAAATCGTAATTCGTGTAAAATCCGTTCAAATCTTGAGGAACATTCAGTTTTAGTGAACGTGCGTCAAGGTAACGGTGTCTTGGTTCCAACCGGACGTCCGCTTACTCTAACCCCAAAAATATGACATGAGACCGATCCAAATCTACGACACGACCCTTCGTGATGGCACGCAAGGAGAAGGAGTGTCGCTATCGCTGCAAGACAAACTGAATATCGCTGCGAGGCTTGCAGAGTTTGGAATCGACATGATCGAAGGAGGATACCCTCTCTCCAATGAGAAGGATTTGCAGTTCTTCCAAAAGGTTCGTGACATGGACATGCGACAGTCCAAGATCGCCGCTTTTGGGATGACACGTCGTCGCGGAATCAAAGCAGCTGACGATCCCGGCATGAAGGCGCTTGTTGCAGCCAAGTCTCCTGTGATTACGGTTGTGGGAAAGTCGTGGGACTTTCACGCTACGGATATTCTCGGCGTCTCGCTTCAAGAAAATCTGGACATGATCGGCGAAAGCGTTGCCTTCTTAGCAAGTCACGCGGAAGTTGTTTATGATGCCGAACACTTCTTTGATGGTTACCGAGCGAACTTCGAGTATGCTCTCCAAACCGTTGCGACCGCAGCCAAGGCCGGTGCGAGCTGGGTTGTTTTCTGCGACACCAACGGTGGCACATTGCCTGAGCAAGTGACCCAAATTGTCACTGCCGCAAAAATAGCGCTAGCCGGTCTGCCTGTTCAAATCGGCATTCATTGTCATAACGATGGCGACCTCGCGACGGCTAACTCTCTGGCGGCTGTCGAGGCGGGCTGCAATCAGGTTCAAGGGACGATCAACGGGATCGGTGAACGCTGCGGCAACGCGGACTTGGTCTGTGTGATGGCGAACCTCGCAATCAAAAAGACGGGGTTTCAAGTGCTCGGAGGTCGGCCGCTGGAACATCTCACCGAGCTATCCCGCTACGTCTATGAAACAGCGAACCTCGCCCTCCGAAGCGGACAGCCCTTTGTGGGACAAAGCGCTTTCGCTCACAAAGGTGGGATGCACGTGCACGCGGTGAACAAAGCCGCTCACACCTACGAGCACCTGGACCCGGCACTCGTCGGCAACGAACGCAGGATCTTAGTCAGCGAGCTCTCAGGCAGATCGAATATCGCGGCCCTTACCATGAAACACCAACTTCAGGATGACCGTGCACTGCTCGATAAGATCTTGGCGGAAGTCGTTCGACGAGAGAACCAAGGTTATCAGTACGAAGCGGCAGAAGCATCGTTTGATCTCCTTGTGAAACGTTGCTCGGACACATTTGAGCCACACTTTGAGACGATCAAGTATCAAATCGTTTCGGGTGACACCAACGTCGCAGCTTCGGAAGCGTATGCGGAGGCTCTTCTTAAAATCCAAGTCGACGACGAAATTAGATTCGAAGCCGCTGAAGGACAAGGCCCCGTTAACGCGTTAGATGCGGCTCTTCGAAAGGCACTATCAAGCTTTTATCCAATTCTCGATTCGATGCAGTTAGTCGACTACAAAGTCCGAGTTGTGAATGGACAAGCTGGAACCGCTGCACGAATTCGCGTGAACATCGAAAGCAGTGACGATCACCACACATGGCGGACTATCGGTGTCAGTGAAAACATCATTGAAGCGAGCTGGTTAGCCTTGATCGATGCAGTCGAATACAAACTTCACAACACGCCCGTTAAGAACGAAGTGCTGAAGTAATCAAAAGAATTATTGAAGACGAAAACCAAGCACACCCCGAACTGTCGTGTCATTCAAAGCCACGACTGCCAACAGTTTTTAATCTACTTGGAGGCGAATAGCTTCCGCCATTTCAACGATCTATTTATCTCATGAATGACGCAACCAAGAACGATTCTGCGGCTGCCGCGATTCCCAATCGCTTCGACTTCGCACAGGATGCAGCAAAGCTTTTTTCTCAGTGGGAATCCGAGGGCTGCTTCAACGCGGAAGTCAACCCGAACAAGAAACCCTACACGATTGTTATTCCGCCTCCGAACGT
>JAIYDQ010000351.1 GCA_027487375.1 Planctomycetaceae bacterium | reverse complement strand
GGAGCTTTCACAGGCGCGGTGAACAACCGAACGGGCCGGTTCGAAGCGGCTCACACTGGGACGATTTTCTTGGATGAGATCAATAGCACGTCGTTACATCTTCAGGTAAAGCTGCTTCGAGTTCTTCAACAAAAAGAGTTTGAACGGGTCGGCGACACGGAGACTATTACGGTTGATACTCGAGTGGTCGCAGCCTCCAACCGCGACCTGGCTCTCGAGATTCAAGAGGAGAAGTTTCGGGAGGATTTGTACTGGCGTCTGAACGTGGTGCCGATTGAAATACCGCCTTTGCGACAACGAAGAGACGATATCCCTGCTTTGGTTGCCCATTTTTTGAATTTCTACAGCGCACAAAACGAGCGCTTCGTGGTCCATATCCAACGCGAAGCGATGACTGCGATGCAGGATTACCATTGGCCTGGTAACGTACGTGAACTCCAGAACTATGTCGAACGCGCAGTCGTTATGGCGGAGACTGACGAATTGACGACAGACCTTTTGCCCGGATATGTAACGGGCGCAGAACCGCGTCCAAGTTCTGTTACATCTGCGCCGATCGCCATGGATCTTGACGCTTTGACGAAGGAAGTAGTATCGGAAGGTATTCGGACTTCGCCGGTTGACGCTGATAACCTTCACCAACGTGTCGTGGATCGAGTAGAACGCGAGTTAATCGTCCAAGTACTCGCCGGATGCAATCAAGTACAAACGAAAACCGCAACGAGATTAGGAATCAATCGAAATACGCTTCACAAGAAGTTAAAGGATTACGGTATCGAAGAGCCGATGAATTGAAGTTTTGCCACGTAGGGAAGTTGCCACGTAGGCAAGTCTATCCGTAGACTTGCATCTTTCAAATCAGATCCTCGGCGTCTACGGAGAGCCGCCGCTACGTAGGCAAGTCTCTCCGAAGACTTGCATCTTTCAAATCAGATTCTCGGCGGCTGCGGAGAGCCGCCGCTACGTGATGCTCTTTAATAACTCGATGATTGCTTTGCAGTCGCTGGCACTGTCACGATCGGCGCGAGTCCTAATCGTCGTCGAGCTTCGTCCATCATTTCGGCTGTTCGAGATGAACCTACGCGAGTCACACCCATTTGCTTGACTTTGATGAGCGCATCGCAATCACGAATACCACCGGCGGCTTTTACTTGAACAGGTGCAGTTACGTTGTCCAGCATCAATTGTAAATCTTCCATCGTTGCTCCACTGGTTCCGTAGCCGGTGCTCGTTTTGACCCAGTCAGCATCCAAGTCGCAGCAAATCTTGCAAAGGTGAATCTTTTGTTCGTTGGTAAGGTAACAATTCTCAAAGATAACTTTGACCTTCCGCTTTGCCTGCTTTGTGAGTTTCACGATCGCTGCGATGTCTTCTTCGACATACTTCCAATCGCCAGAGACGACACGACTAATGTTGACAACCATGTCTAGCTCTTGGCAGCCGTCATCGATCAACTGTTCTGCTTCGATTACTTTCGTTTTCGTTGTGTGTCCACCATGTGGAAATCCAACAGTGCTACTAGGCATTACAGAGCTACCTGCAAGCAACTCGACGCATCGCTTGTGGTAATACGGCATAATGCAAACACTTGCGACATCATAGGCAAGGGCTAGCTGGATACCCGATTCCAGTTGGGCTTCGGTCATTGTTGGGCTTAACAATGAATGATCGATGAGTTTCGAGAGCTCAGAATAGCTGTATTGCACGACGTATATCCCTCCAAGAATGCGGCTTGACGATTACTGTAATGGACTACGATTGTAGCCGAATCGCCAGATCAATCTATCCGGATCATTCATCGTGGAGGAGATTGCTGTCGGGAGCTTAAATTTAATTGGCTTGAGGCTGCCAATGGCGGGTTCGCTCGAGTGAGGTAGGTGCCTCCAGTTAAAGCGCTTTCGGCGTCTTTTTCGATGCAGTCTTGCGGTGTTTGCGACTTGTTGCTGGCGAACTAATTTGGAGAGAGTTAGGTTTGCGCTGGAATTCAGGCTTTAGCCGCTCTTGGTAAATTCAATTTGCAAGCCGCCTAAACGCTGTACCCCAGCACGGCTGCGATCGATTAGCGTGCTCAACCTAGCGCTGGCCAATTAAGCTTTGACATCCAATTGCGACGGAGCCGATGGAACCGCAGATTCCAAGAGTTTGAGGATCGCGTCACCTTGCTGATTGGCGACTTGCTTTTGCTTTTGCAGAATCGCAACTCCGATTTCGTTGCTTGTTTTGGCAGCATTCGCGTAAATATCGATCAATTGCTTCGATGGAGAGGTTTCGCTGATATTCATAATTCTTGCAATTCTTTTTGGAATGTCTTTCGGTGGATTCGCTTCGATTGCTTTGGGATTGGCATCGGGAATGCGAGTAACTCACGCAACCAAAGCCACCGAGATGAGTCCAACCAATAGCTTTTGATCTGCGGAAGTTTATTGCCATGCAGCAAGCGAGCAATCATCCAATGCTTTCGGTAATTTGGCAAAGCTGGCGACAGTAGCGAAGTCGATTTCGCAGATCAAACAATGAAACAATGTGTAGTTGACCGGTTGTAGCGATTTTAACGCGCGACAATTTGTCGAACTGGCCGATAACAATCTGGCGTGTGTTGTTGGTTTGGGGCATTTAAAGTCATCCATAAACCCGAGTCCCGATCGCGACGATTGGCTAGATGAGCAGGTTGATGGGCGAGTTAAATCGAAGAAAATTCATAAGCTCGATTGCCGCGACTACTGTTGGAGTCAGTGCGTCGTCTCGTCCTGCGCCCGTGCAGGGGCAAATTCTAGGACGCCTCAAGACTGGTGGTTCCGAGTATAAGTCGCTTGCGATTGCCGACTACCACCAAAATATGAAAGCATTTGGTGGGGCACTGGCGAGTCATCCGAGTCGGCTTTTCGAGCCTCGGTACAGCTCTGTTCCCTGGCAATTTGATATCGCTGTGATTGGTTCGGGCTACGGAGCGGCGATTACTGCAGCGAGACTTTCACAGCGATTGCGTCCCGGTGGAAGGCTGTGCGTACTTGAGCGCGGTCGCGAATGGGTTCCGGGGACTTTTCCTGACGTTTTGCGTGACGTCACGGATGAAGCAAGGTTGAAAATCTTTGGTCCGAAAAAGCGATCGATGAACAATCCGACTGGACTGTTTAATGTGCTGCAGGGCAAAGAGATCTCGATCGTAAGTGGCAGCGGGCTTGGCGGATCTTCACTGATCAATGCGAGTGTAGCGATTAAACCCGATCCAGACGTTTTCTACCAAACCCAGTGGCCGCAAGCGCTTCGCGATCGTGCTTTTTTAGATCCCTACTACGATCGAGCCGCTTATGAACTGGGGGCACGGGTGGATCCGATCGATTGGACCAATAAGATGCGATCGCAACGGCTCGCCGCGGAGAAGCTTGCCGATCACGGTTGTCGTTTCGAAGCAGCTGCTCTGACGGTAACTCGTTCATTCCAAGGTCCCAATCTTCCTGTACTCAATAGGCAAGGACAAATTCAGCGCGATTGCAGCGACTGCGGTGATTGCCTAACAGGTTGCAATGTTGGTGCGAAGAATACTCTTGCTTACAACTATCTCCCGATCGCAAGGCAGCACGGCGCCGAGTTCTACACCCAAACCGAAGTTCGCTGGATCGAAAAGTGCAATGGCTTTTACAAGATCCACTTCATCCATCACATGCGAGATGAATTCGGAAAGCACAATTCTGTTGAAGGAACCACCACCGCTCGCTTAATTGTTCTGGGGGCGGGCAGTGTGGGAAGCACCGAGATTCTGCTTCGGTCGCAAGATGATTGCTTCGAGTTTTCGCGGCAGCTTGGATTTAACTGGACGGGGAACGGAGATGCATTGGGTTTTGTTCGCAAGTCCGATTGCCCTACCAATGCTGCTGGAGTGAGTGCCTATGCGGAAGACGCTGCGAGAATTGGTCCGACGATTCAAAGCAACTTGACGTATCCAATGCGTCCCAATCTGTATGATCGCGTCTTGATACAGGAGGGGGCGGCGCCAAGGTCGTACGCAAACATCCTTGGGTTACTGCTACAGGATATTGATTTGGATCACAGTCTCGTGATGCTTGGTATGGGGCATGACGGCCAGCAAGGGAGAATTGTTTTGGAGGATAACGACAACGGAATGGTCGTATGGCCGGGACTACTGGATAGCGACTATCGGAGGCTGATACGAAGAGAATTTGCGAGAGTCGCGCACTTCCACGGTGGCAAGTACAAATACCTGCGTGTATTCGGTGATCGCATGGTTTCAGTTCATCCTTTGGGAGGGTGCGGTATGAGCGACGATCCTCGTTCAGGTGTCATCAATCACAAGGGCCAAGTCTATGACTGCTCGATGGGTGGCGACATCGATCCAAGTACTGGGAACCTTAGAATTCACGAAGGACTTTATGTCTCAGACGGAGCAGTCTTCCCAACCGCTATAGGTTGTAACCCGCATTTAACAATCTCTGCTATGGCAGAAAGAACTGCGGCGCTGATTACAGCGGAACCAAAGTATCAAGACTTATTCACGGAAGAGTCCTGAAAATGGGTAGATTCCGACAGCAATAAATTCTTTTTTGTACGAAAATCTGCAGATCGCATTTTTATCGTGTATTTTTGTCGATAAATCCTCTAATCCAATTTGCAATTCTAGAGAACGCTTCCGCTCCGGTTGCTGAAACGCCAGGAAGCCCAATCGCGGTGTTGACGCGGCGGTAGATTTCTCAATTTCGAGTAGTTCACGAAACAATGTCGAATCAAGCCAACCAATTAGAGTGTGAAGAAGACGAGGCAGCAGCGAAGCGTCCGACAAAGTCTTCACGGACTCCCAAAGCAGTCTTCGACTTCAGCAAGCTTACCAACACCGAACGTGTGGTCGCGATTATCTCGCAACTCATGACTACGGTGGGATCTGCGATCAATGAAATTCGAAGTATAAATGAAAACACGAAACTCTTAGCTCTGAACGCCCGTATCGAGTCGGCTCGCTTCGGTGAAAAGGGAGCGGCTTTTGGTGTTGTTGCCAAAGAAATGCAAGGCCTATCAGGCAGAACTGCCCTTGTTGCGAGCGAAATGTCGACCGACACTCGTCAATCGATCGAGCAACTAATGACACTCATCAGTGGAAATGTTCTCGGAACTAGATTGGCCGATATATCTCTCAATTGTTTGGATTTAATCGACAGGAATTTATACGAACGAACTTGTGACGTGCGATGGTGGGCAACTGACGCGTCGATCGTTGAAGCCCTTAGCAAGCCGTCACCTCAAAGTTATGAGTATGCTTCCAAACGCATGGGAATCATCCTTAACGCTTACACCGTTTACAGCGATCTTGTCCTAGTAGACAAACATGGAATCGTCGTAGCGAACGGACGACCGGATCAATTTAACAGCGTCAATCGTGACGAGTCCCTGTCGCCTTGGTTCCGACTTGCACAGCATTCGCGAACGGGGGATGAATATGGCTTTCAAAGTGCACACGAGTCCATTCTCGCAAATGGGAATCCATCATTGATTTACTCTTGTTCCGTCCGTTCGAATGGGCAAGCCAACGGGGCGTTCCTTGGGGCGTTGGGTGTCGTATTCAATTGGAGTAATTTTGCTAACGCAATCCTCTCTGGACTTCCTTTAGACGACGTCGAGAAGCAACGGACCGCTGTGTACATCGTAGAACGAGACGGATCAGTGGTTGCGTCCTCTAAACCGATGCCGATGGACTATCGATTTCCCGTGCAGCGATACCCCACGCTGATTAGCGGTGAGGAGAAATATATTCAAGAGAAGTTCGAAGGTAAGGATTATTGCGTGGCTCATGCCAAGGCACCGGGCTTTGAAACCTACTCGACCAATTGGCACGCTTTCTTAGTTCAGCAAACATAGCGCGATAAGATAGACTGGACCAGCTGAACTACATTGTAGAACAGCTGTCCCAGCTGTTACCCGAGTCGTTTACGCCGAGCCAGTAAACCCGATTGTAACGAACCCTAGAATTTATATGGGACCACAGAGACTCCCTTAGGCCATGACGGTAACTTTGGAGGATTCTCACTCCGCGTGCTAATCAGCTGAGGACAGCTGATCTACATTGTAGAACAGCAGTCTCAGTTGCTTCTTGAGGCATTTATGCCGAGCCAGCAAAGCTCACCGTTGGAACACTCGCAGATTTCTGCGTTGTTTAGAGCTCAGTATCAACCATTGTCGAGCGACCTGACCTCTTATGCTCTTCCAGCCTTTTAGAATCGGAAATCATCATTCGCTTCGTCCTTGTAGGTTGGTAGATATCGATAGTAGACTTCGAGAATTAGCGTTGCCATAGCCGTGCAATAGAGTCTACCCCCGACCGCGTTAGATTGGGCGACAACGTTTCCATCGAAGTACCAACTTCCAAGTTCGTGACTTGCGGTGTTCTGATTCTGAGTCGAAACAAGATACTCGCGCATGGCCGTATTCCATCTCGGCCAATAAGAGCTTTGCGAGTAGAAGATCGCTTGCGTAGCGTAATAGTTGAAATACATGTCATTTTTCGATGGTTGGTTCTCGATGATAGAGAACATTCCACGTTGAATACGAGGATCTGCGACCGACCAACCGCGATAGATTCTCATCAGCATTCCAATCGCAGTCATTGTGGGCGTTGGCTTTTGGCTTCGGTAGCCGTAACCTGTTCCGTCTGCGGACATCTGAGTGTTCAAGAATCGGTCCATGCGAACGACTCCTTGCTGATTGATTATCAGATCGCTGCTTGCGGCGCTTCTTAAAGCCATTATTTGCCAGCCGACAATCGACAAATCGCCCACCGTGCGCGGCATATAGCCCCATGATCCGTCGTAATGTTCCGCATTGACCACATAGGTAATCGCTGTTTGGCAACTTTCGCGAAGGATCGGATCTTTGGTCATCTGAAAGGCCTCGCACAGTGCGAACGTTGCAATGCCTTGTTCGTACATCAGGTGACGAGAATTACCTGATGAAAACTGCCCTGGATAGCGAGTGTCAGTCGGATCCTCTTGATTGTCCCGCATGGTTGCCATCAAAAAATTGAGACCGCGATAAACGTTGTCTTTGTATTTGCCTTCTTGATGGGTGTAGCCGGCACCTAGAAAACAAAGTAACGCGAGCCCCGTTGCCGCGTGCCGCTTCAGATCCAATTGCTCGATACTGCTCCCAGAACATTGACCGTTACAAGGGCAAGCAGGGCGAAACTGGCCGTCACCGGGGTCGTTTAGATTCATACTCCAACCGCCGTCTGCGTATTGATGCGCTGCAAGCCAAACGAGAGCCGCTTCGACCGCCTTTTCACTTTCAAGCGTACCACCATTTTTCATCGCAACGCGTGCTCGATTGGCCGGTGTGCGGCTTTCAAGAGAAGTGCCCGCGAAAGGGGAACTAGTCGGCATCAGTGCGTTTGTCATCAATGTGCTCTGTTCGCCAACAGCAATTGACGGAACGGCAACAAAACTTGTTGCCGTACTGGAGGTAACCTCGGCTAGGCTTCCGCTTGTTGAAAGTGCGGAAGCGGAAGATGACAAGCTTGAGGAAGCAGTTGAGGAACTCGACATTTGTGCGGCAGATTGTTCCGCCTCCGTAACTGGCTCGGCTGCTTCCGATGAAGCGATAGGCGTGAGTTCAAATACAGTTTGGTCGACTGAAATCTCTGAATCATTCGAAGCAATCACGTCAAAACCATTTGGCCCCAAGCCCCGCCCACGCAAGACAACCAGTGTCAAAGCGAAAACGACAACCAAATGTAAGATCGTGCTAGTCAGGAAGGAGATGAGCGAGGAATGGGAACGTTGCTTGCTGGTTTCCTTCGGCAAATCGAGAGCAACTTTTACGAGCGGCTGCTTGGCTTGCGAGCGAAGCTTGTTCGGCGTTTTGATCGTTTTCGCTTCAGCGCTCATTTACGCAAACACTACGAACGGGGACTTGGTGGAAGTTATCCATAGATCGATCTCTAAGTATACCCTTAAGGAGCCGAGCCGTCTCAAACTATAATTCTGGTCTCACGCGGGACGCTACCCGCAAAAACCGCCGACCGCTGGTCGAATACGAGCTCAGTCGGCAAAACGAACAGAATTCGTAAGGATTGAGATTCGTCATTCGGGCGGATCTCCTGCGACTGGCACTATTACGATTGCACTATGGCATTGGTTGTAAAACTGGATCAATCACTACAAGCCTCCCAAACCGTTGGATTTTTGGCCTGTAGGCCACTTCGATTGCCGATGGCTCTGGGTTACAATCCAGACATGATTCTTGTTATCGATAACTACGATTCCTTTACTTACAACCTTGTTCAAAGGCTTGGCGAGATCGATTCGTCGCTGGATGTTTTGACGGTTCGAAATGATGAAATTTCCATTGACCGGATTCGGGAATTGAAACCCGAGCGGATCATTATTTCTCCTGGACCATGCACTCCTAGCGAAGCCGGCATTAGCGTTCCAATTCTCCAAGAGTTGCAGGGTGAGTTTCCGATTCTGGGAGTTTGCCTCGGGCATCAATCTATTGGCCAAGCCTTCGGAGGCCGCGTTGTGCGAGCTCCCGAGCTGATGCACGGCAAGACGGATCGAATTTGGCACGACAATCGAGGGATGTTTCGCGATTTGGCAAATCCTTTTGTCGCGACCCGCTACCACTCGCTCGTCATCGCACCGGAATCACTTCCGGACTGTTTAGAGGTCTCCTCCTGGGTCGATGACTCGCAAGGACGCCGACAAATTATGGGTGTCCGTCACAAAACTCGCGCAATTGAAGGCTGGCAGTTCCATCCCGAGAGCTTTCTGACCGAGCCAGGACCGATTC
>JAIYDQ010000329.1 GCA_027487375.1 Planctomycetaceae bacterium | reverse complement strand
GCGGGTTTCGTGCCATCCATGGTCACTTTTTTTCCAGCGTCACCCGTGGATAGCGTTATCGATTCCGGGGTTTTATGGTCGTTTGACATCGCGCGAAGCACGTAATCGACACCATCGTTTGCGAAGACAGCTGAGGCTGGAAGTGATTGAGTCAGCTCGCCTTTTCGAGGAAACAGTCTTGCAATCATGCCTGGACGCAGCTTTAAACTTGTATTCGGAACGGACGCTGTCATCTGGATCCCTCCAGAAGATTCGCTGACACGTCCGCCGATCATTTGAATGGTTGCTTCAAGACGCCCTTCGTTTTCTAAGCCAAGTACTTCTGCTTGAACCGTATCTCCTTTCTTCATGTGGAGAAGATCCCAGTCTTGTTGTCTCAGGTCACCGACTAGCCAAAGACTCGATGTATCCGCGACGAGCAGCAGATTCGCGCCCGCGGTAGCGCGTTCACCATTGGCGAAGTACCTTTCCAAGACGATCCCTGAACCCGGAGACCGATGAACGAATTGATCAGGAGCCCCGCCGGAAGCAAGTCCAACTTGTTCAAGCTCGGACCAATTCATACTGGTTCCGGGGCGAATGCCGAGATACTTCCGCAGCTCGGCTGTTTGATTTTCTAGTTCGCCCTGCGCCGTGGCTTGTTCGGCCTCAGCTTGTAATATGGCTTGTCGGATATCGAACTGAGATTGTTCGATGGCTCCTTGCAGAAGAGCCTTTGCCGCTTCGCGTTCGCTTTCGCGTTCGATGATTGACTTGCTCGATAAGACCCCTTTGTCTGCAAACTGCGAGGACTGGCTGAGTAGTCTTTCTGCAGATCGATATCGAGCAAAAGCGGCGATGATCTTTGCACCGTAATCCGCGGTTGGCTGCTCGGTTCGCAGTTCTTCGAGTGACTTTCCCGATTCGACGCTAGCGAGAATTCTCGCGACAAGTTTGGTAACTTCTGCGCTAACGTTGCGATGCCACGAAAGCGAATCCATGGCCCGGTCTGCCAGAATTTTTTGTCGAACTAAATTACTTCGCAACAAGGAAACCGGTGAAGACGAAAGCCTTATCAACGGCTCACCAGCATCTACCCACATGCCCAGTGGAACCAGTAACTCCTCAACAATAAGATCGCTTGGAGCCGTTACGAGATAGTGTTTGCCAGGATCCAGCTCCAGCTTTGCTTGGACGACTCGTTGCTCATCCCAGGGCGCGATGGTCATGGTACCAATTGCGATGCCCATGTCAGATTGCCGCTGCGCGGATACGGCAATGGAGTGCGTTGTGTTTGGCGAATCAGAAGACTGACCAGACTGCTCATCGGGAATCGTGGTTGCGGCTGAATGCGGATCAGTCGAAGAGTTTTTCGCTGCTCCCCACCAACGCCACGAGAGCAACAACACTAGGGCTCCAATGAAGAGTCCAAGAAGAAAAATCCATCGCCGTTTTGCGAAGGTTGAATTCGTAGCGTTCGCTAGCGTGTTAGTCTTGTTCATTCAGTATCAGTTAGTTTGGGATATGCTTCGAAGCGGGCTCGTTTAAGCACCCATATCGCGATCACGATAAGGAGCGTGAGACTTTGCCGATGAATGTTGCACCGGACAATAAAATTGCGTGATTGAATGCGAGACGTCCGCAGAATTGTGCTACCTGCCTTCATCTCGCCGGAGAGATCACTCTGGAAAACGCCGGACCGCCTTGGCAGTACTCGACATAGAGTGCCGAATAACTAACTCTTCAGAGAAGCAACCGAGAAGAAGTCTCGCAGTAGTCACTGCTCCACTTTGAATGTTGCGTGAGCAAACGCGAGAGATAAGATTTTGAAAGTGCGCTTATTCTCAGTTCCGTATGCTCGACGTGCGAGAGCCAAGCTGGAGAGAAGGCTTCGAGACCGTAGCATCGCGAGATATCGCATCGAGGTTCCACTTTGACCGCTGTCACATTTCCTACAACGTCGACATGCGCGGACGACAAAGTTCCTGCTGGGTCATCAGAAAAATGAAAACAAATCCAATGTAAATGCCAAGCTTCATCATGGTCTTCAACTGGTTCGTGAGAGCAATCACATAAGTGAAGCTGCAATACATGCCCAGATTGAGGTGTTCCCAGCTCAAACGCATGGCAATGCGTTACCGGCATTGGCACACCGGCTAGTAGAAAAACTAGCCATGCGACAAACATCGGACGAACATATTGGGAAAAAAACGGCATCTGCAAAAACATTCCAACGGCTAACTGATTGGCCGGTCATACGGACCGACCACATTTATAGAGCGTACTCGAAAAGCCCGACTGATGCAATTTTCTCCAATTGTCTGCGAGGGCTTGCCTATCCGTAGCCCGCATATATTGGAGACGTCCCCGACTAGAAAACTAGATCAATTCTCGGGTTAATGTAGCGAAGGATTGAGCACGATGACCAATCGTAGGATAAGCTTCCAGCCTGTCGGTTTCAGAATCGACAGGCTAGAAGCCTATCCTACGGCAATCTGGTACGTTACGCGATTGCTCGTCCGCAATATCGGATCGCCAAAAGTGGATTAATAATCACTTCTTGGCGGCTTTCATCTAGCACAGCTTCCGGCAATGCGATTCGCAGTCGTTTGAATGCTTTTGCTGACGTGCCGCTTGGCAGCATCAAGCATTCCGCTTGCTCTAAACCCTCGAGCTCGGCCGCCGCTTCATCGCTCATCTCGCTACATCGAGATAGATCTAGAACCCGGAGGTTTTTCAGTTTAAGTAGCTTCGAGGCTTCATTAACGCTCAAAGCCTCTTCCGGCCAAACAACACATAGAATTTGCTCGCAATCGATTTTCGAAACCCCTGTGCTATGCGCCAGAGGAACGTTACTCTGCGAGTCTGCAGAAATGAGTAGTACCTCAGACGCTTTTGTGGGATGAACGAGAACTCGGTTACCGACTTGCTTCCACTGAAACTGTTCTTCGAAATCCGCTTGTCTCGCCCGCCCTGTCATTAGCAAGCCACCAAAGCCGACCAGCATCACTAAGAGCCCGCCTTGATGGATAGACAAACCAATAACTTCCCACTCGTTACTGCCACTTGAAATAAACGCCGCTCCGATCGCACCAATTACTGATCCCAGAAGGCACAAAGTAAGCAGGATTTTTAGCCGACGAGTCGATCGCATACGCTTTTAGCAGAAAAGTTTGTGACTCAGCATGAATAGGATGCTGTTTCTGAACATGTAGTCTCGTCTCTCCGAGACGAGAATTCGCAGCGTCTTGGGTAGACGCTGCCACGTGAAAGACAACAAAGAAACACAGTCAAACCACCAACACTTAGCATACCCGAAACAACTGTGGCGAGACAAACAACTTTTTCCGACCCACAGGGCAAGTCCGTTTTTCATGCTGGGCGATGAGCCGTGAGCGCTAGCTCCGGATTTTCCCATAGCAACCCGGAGCTAGCGCTCACGGCTCAGTTCGTATTTTGAATAATTGACTAGCCCTGATCCGAACCAATCCATTCGTTCTCGGGATGGGCTCTCGGAGTAGCCCTAAAGGCCGTGTTCATGCAGAGTGTTAGGTCTCCATTGATGGCTGTTACACGAATCGATAGACTTTAGGACGGGATAAATGATTGCTCACTTTGTTATCGAAGTGAAGTTCAAGCATGTTGAGACAAGGATGTTTTGAATGATTAGCGCGGACGCGAGAAGTAAAAAGCAGCTTGAATTAGCAACTGAGTTGATTGACTATTTACGTCCAAGGATGAATACGCCCATATCCATTCGACTTTGGGATGGATCATTGGTTCCGATGGGAGAGCATGTGGAACCCGGGTTGGAGATATCCATTTCTGGACCGGGTGTCATAGGAACTTTTCTTCGGCGCCCAACCGCTGATACACTACTTCGACTCTATGCTCGCGGTGCAATCGGCTACTCAGGTGCCGACCTTCTGACGCTTATTGAAAAGGCTCGCGTCAAGAACAGCCGAAAGAAAGCGAGAAAGTTACCAATTGGTTTAATGCTCCGGTTTGCGACAAGCTTCTTGCTGTCGCGAGGCGAGTCGACCAATGTCGAACATGAATACGACGGAGACGAAACGGGGTTGCGTCGCGTTGCCGGTGAGAATTCAGATTTTATTCAGTTTCATTACGACGTTAGCAACGACTTCTACAAGCTGTTTCTCGATAAGCAAATGCTTTACTCGTGCGCGTACTTTCACACTTGGGATGATTCTCTTGAACAAGCACAGCTCAACAAGCTTGACATGATATGTCGTAAGCTACAACTCAAGCCGGGCGATCGCCACTTGGACATCGGTTGTGGTTGGGGAGCGCTTATCTGTCATGCCGCAAAACATTACGGGGCTAAATCACATGGTATCACTCTTTCCAAAGAGCAATATGCACTTACCCAGCAAAGGATCATTGACGAGGGGCTTCAAGAGCTGGTAACCGTCGAACTAATCGACTATCAAAATCTCGAAGGTACATTCGACAAGATTTCTAGTGTCGGAATGGTCGAGCATGTTGGCATTAATAATATGCTGGGATACATGACGAAGGTTCGATCGCTATTAAGAGACCGTGGCATATTTCTAAATCATGGAATAACTCGACCGGGAAAGATGTCTGATAAGCAATTCCGAAAGATGTCCCCTGAACGTCAATTGCTCGCCAAGTACATTTTTCCTGGTGGTGAGCTAGATCACCTTGGGCACATGATTCAATGTATGGAGTCTGCTGGGTTTGATGTTCATGATGTAGAAGGCTGGCGTGATCACTACTCGATGACTTGTCGAAGGTGGGCGCAGCGTTTAGAAGCAAATCGCGAAGCGGCGATTAAAATAGTCGGACCCGAAAAGTTTCGAATGTGGACACTCTACTTAACGGGATGCGTGTTCGCATTAGGTGATGGCGGTGCAAGGATCTATCAAACCGTCGCAACTCAGCACTCCTCTCGCGGACTGTCGAATATGCCTTGCACTCGAGAGCACCTTTACCAAAAGCCGACACCGCGCGTGGAGTAATGATCGTAGTTGGTCGATGAAACAGCAGCAGCGAGAGGCGATTCAAGGATCGTTAGCTAGGTTACCAATAGAGATTATTGCTTATGATTCAGTCGGCAAGAGTTGCCAACTAGGCTCTGTTTCTAAACACGTAGTCGCGCCTCTCCGAGACGCGAAATGCCTGCGTCTCGGAGAGACGCAGCTACGTGAAAGACTCTTTACAAACCGAGCCTAATACACCTCAGATGTTCGATACAAGGTGTTCGATACATCGGCTCAGGGAAAATCGGATCGCATGTCAAAAAGACTCTGCGTTCGAGATCGGATCAATGACTACCAAGTAACGGTACGATGAGCTAGATTACGAAATATCGCGTCTGATCGACCGCCATCGCAAAAACATCGTGCTGCTGTATGTCATGGATTCTGTTAAGCCTTCTTTCTGCGATACTGTTGGGGTTCTATGACATCGCAAAGAAGTCGGCCGTCGACGAGAATGCGGTTGCACCGGTTCTTTTGTTGAACGTCGTTACTGGAGCCGTTTGCTGTATCCCACTCATCGTTGCATCGCGTGTAGCTTCTACTGGAGAAGGGCAACTTTGGATACGCGATTCGATATGGTACGTGCAGCCTCTTACTGCATCCGGGCATTTCCTTGTGTCGCTGAAATCGTTATTGGTGGGACTGTCGTGGATTTTGTCGTTTGTTGCACTTCGAAGTTTGCCTATAACGATTGCGTCGCCGATTCGCGCCACAAGTCCGGTTTGGACGGTCTTGATTGCGGTGATTTGGATGGGCGAGCGACCTGAGCCAATGCAATGGTTTGGCATGGCGATTGTGTTCGTCGCCTTCGTTGCCTTCACGCGAGTAGGCAAATCAGAAGGGATCCACTTTCATCGCGACCGTGGAGTTGGGCTTCTAGTCGCAGCGACGCTACTTGGCTCCTGCAGCGCGCTCTATGACAAGTATCTCTTGCAGTCAGTCAGGATCTCACCAGCCACTCTTCAAGCGTGGTTCGCGATCTATTTGGTACCGGTGATGATTCCGTGGTTTGTTTGGTGGAAGCTAACGGAGCGAAAGAGCCGCCCGTTTTCGTGGCGTTGGTCCATTCCTCTGATCGCCCTATGTCTTTTGGCCGCCGACTTCAGCTATTTCACTGCAATTAGCCACCCCGAGGCCTTAATCTCCGTCATCTCTCCGCTTCGCCGAGCGTCGATCATCGTTGCCTTTTTAGTAGGGATTCTCTGGCTCGGTGAAAAGAATTGGAGGAGCAAGGCAACTTGGATTGCGGTCTTGCTCGCGGGTGTTGCTTTGATGAGCTGGGGCCGGTCCGGATAGGACGCGATGAACCCGGTGTTCCAACTACCGTCGAGTCGACGCTGGAATTCGGCCCGTCTTGAGTTCTCTGGCTGTGATGTGTTTGTTCCAGTAGGGCGGTAGAACTCGGTGCACCACAACAGGAACTGGGTTTGTGTGAACGATGAATTCTTTGCCGTGAACGATTGTCTTGTGTTGCTCGGCAGTTGCTACTGCAAGCATGCATGGAAGGATGGCGAGTCCAAGAAGTGCTTTGCGAAACATGATGTTATTCCCTTTTCAAACTAAAAGCTCAGCAGAAACCGTCCAATCAAATTGCGGCCAAGTTATGGCGAAAATATACCATTGGATTTATTGAAGGCCATAAACCCATTTCTGAATATTTATTGAAATGAGTGGTTTATCTGTTCTACCCCCAATCCATTCCGAAAACTCGTCACAAAACGTACGGCCAATCACTCTTGATCGTTGTAACACACTTAGCCCGTTGAGGCTATTCGGTCGCTGCCCAACGCTTTTCGGTTTCGAGCTGTTAGAGCTTTTGAAAAACGCGGTCCGATAGATTCAGCCCGAAGACCGCTTGGCAGACTCTCCCTAGAGGGTCTGTCTGAAGCTTGTCGAGAATCGCATCTGCCTCAATAAACGCGGTGACGGCATCAGTGTGTTCGGGAAACAAAACTTCTGCGTCACCAGAGGCCGCGTTACGGACTGATTTCCAGCTTTCGAGAAGAGGTTCTAGCTGGAGCACTTGCCGATCATACTGGGAAGACTGCCGGAAGTCGCTTACTGCTTTCGTCCAACTTTCCAGGGCTTCTGCAGCAACCGGCTCTTTGACTGCTGCGAGCGTTTTGTCAATCGACTGGATCTGGTCATCGATTGAAGCGGCCGCTGCGGGCCATTTCAATCGGACGTCATCGAAAGCGATCATCGTCTTCTGAAATCGGATGGCCGCAAGGAACCCAAAGGTAACACCGAACGCGAGAAAGATCACGAACGCGATCGTAAACTTCGAACCCGAAATACCTTGTCGTTTCGAGTCGAACATCGTATCGACGTGTGTGTCATTCATTCAGCGAAGTTTCCTGACCTTTAAACTTTGTAGGCTTTCAACTGCGCTAGCTCGTCAGCAACCGAACTTCCGTCTGGCGTATCATCCGAATTGATGTCGAACCAGCTTTCTTGGAACTTAACGAATCCAGCCTCACCGCGTTGTCCACGTTGAATCGCAACGTTGGTTGTCAACGCGATCACCGCGTCACCCATCGCAATTTCTGGGTAGCACTTGACCTTGTTTTCTGGGGCCGGGTTTCGGATGCAGTAAGCCCAATGCTCGATCTCTTCCGTATAGCCACGGCTAACAGGACCTGCAGCAGCGGCTTTAGCAACGGGAGCGGCGGCACCACCACTTGCTTGGGTGTCCAGTGCGTATCCGCCACCTGCTGGTTTGATACCAACCGAAGCGGATGTATCTGATTTGGCATAGAGCATGACTTCTTGCTCTTTATCCAAGATCATTGTCCCCTTGGTACCCATGACAACTTCGCCGTAGCCACCAAAACCGTTCCCGTTGATCGACGAGTAGGTGACAACAATCTTCTTGTTGGGGTCTACCGAGTATGAATCGATCTTGTTGCCACCGTTCTCGGTTTCGTAGCCAACATCAAAGCGACCATCATATTCAGGGCCAGGGAACTCGAACGAGCAGAAAACGTGATCTTCCGCATCGCGGTCCATCGGAAAGACTTGTCGGTTACCGATCGCGTGAACCGAAATCGGGTGAGCCTTCTTGCCATCGGTACGAAGAGCCGAGCAGAAGATGCTAGCGGCATCCAGTTGGTGGCTTCCAAGTTCGGCCATCAATCCGCCGCCGGTTCGGTTAAACAATCGCCATCGAACAAGTTCTTCCATCGCTGGTCGATCTCGGTCCTTGCCGATCTTTGTGGAAATGTATCCGAAGAGTTCGGCGTCAATTTCACGGTCGGCGTACCAAGCTTGCCATTGAGCAACCTTCGCTTCAAGAGCTTCGACTTCGGACTGGCTTCCCTTCTTGATGGCTTCTGCCAACTGAGCTTCCCAGTTCTTCAATTCACGAAGTACTCGATCGACTTTCTTTCCCTTTACAAAATCTTCAACACCGGGCAATGGTGGCTGCCACGAGTCGCCGCCGGGAAGGTTACCGCGATGCCATTGAGCGCGAATGTGAGTCAACTGACCGAGCATCCCCATCTTCACGGTGTGAACAGCATTGTCATACAGAACGCTGTAATGGCGTTGGTGTCCGGTCGAAAGATGAAGCGGTGCTCCGTCTTTTGCTTTCAGTTCATAGGAGACGCGTCCCATCGCTTTGCACTGAGCAACATTATGAGCCATCAGCTTTTCGGTTAGGACGTGCTTTCCACGCATCATCGCTTGGACTGCGATCGGAGCATGCAAGTGAAGAGGTAAAGCGATGATGATGGCTTCTACGTCAGGATTATCGAGCAATTGCCCAATACCGTCCGGACCGGTGTAAACCTTGACATTCTTCCTGGCTTCCGCTTCGGACGAGTAACCAGCTTTCTTAATCAAACCAGGTCGAGCCGCTTGAGCAATTGGTGACGAGCAGTCGCCGTGGAAGGCTCGGTGGATACCAAAAGGCCGAGCGTCCGCAATCGCAACGACTTGAACATAATCAGGCGAGCAACCGCCGATCAGAACGTTCCCTTCATCGCCTGTTCCAACGACTCCGACGCGAACGGGATCGGTGACTTTGTTGTAACCAAAGTACATCGCACCCAAGCCGGCTCCGGAAACCGCTCCCGCAGCGATCACACCTTGGAGGAATTCACGTCTGGTGAATCCAACGGCTTCATCAAAGTTGTCGATACCAATCTTGCGTTCTTCTGGGCTGAGCTGATCCATGATTTTCCGTTTAAGTTTTGCTTAAGAAAAAATATTGCGAGGGAGGGAATTCGAATTGAGCGATCTGTAAATTTTAAGTGTCTGACAAGTAACGCGACGTTTCATTAGAAAAAAAAAAAAAAAATTGCAACGTAACAAGTCCGCTAGTTTTCTAGGTCGTGGCGGTTCGGACCGCAGCGTTACTAGCACCGCGATTCCAGAAGCTCCACGGGATAAAATCTAGTCCTGCATAGCGACCAGAATCGGTAAAGGCGAGAACAAAACAAGCCATCATTTCGATCGCTTGGTAGTAGGTTGGAAGCGTGCCCGGATAGCCTGGAAACTGAGTCAACACGACCGAGGCCAAAAACAATCCGGCAGCGATGCCAGCGACCGGAGTTAAAAGCCCGATGATTAGCAAGATTCCGACTGACATATCAAAGATCGGAATGAACTTATCAACAAAGGCAACGCTTACCGGGCCAGCACCTGGCGAAGTAAACGCTAACTCACCACCGACGCTCAACTGTTCGGGGGTTGCGATTCGAACTGCATTCAATTGAAGCGACTTCCCGATCTTATCGACGTCACTGAGAATAGGTTTTACCAGTCCACGCCACTTGGTTTCCACTTCGTCGCGCTGCTTGCGAAGCGATTCAACTCCAGTACGCTTTGGATCTTCGATCATTTGCGATACACGCTCGAATCCGGCTTGGTATTCGTTGATTTGAGAGGTCCACTGTCCGTAGACTCCGTCGAGTCGATTGATTGCCGAGTCGACTTCTTTCGCGAGACTCTTTTGTTGTGCTTCGTCGAAGCCGTATTTAGCTTTGACTTGCTCTGCATACTTTCGGTAAGCATCTTCCATCGAAGCTTTGTCCAAGCGAATCGTTCCATTGAAGTCAGGAATCATTGCTTGAAAGGCAGGTGCCAAGGGGCCCTTGGCAGCATTGAGAAAGCCGACCGAGGAAAAGCCACCTTCGCGAACCTTGGCGACCCCTTCCATGTAGAAATGCCAACCCACACAAACGCGAAGGCAAACGAGTGACAATACTCCCCAAAAACCGATGGATCGATATGTTCCCGTAACGAAACGGCTATGGCCCGACGAAGATTTAGACATTTGTTATATTGGAGGATCTGATGACTGGTTGGAAGCGAGTCCCAGGTGCGGTTTGGCCGCTATGTGGGTAACCGCTAAGTGGACTGCGTACTTCACAATTGAGGAGGCAGGAGGACCGACGAACTAGGAATTATGATCGAAACGCCCCCCAAAGTGAATGGCTTTTCGCGATTCGTTCTGGAGATGGCTGTAGTTTTTTAAATTTTGAAATTCAAACGGTTGTATAGCTTTGAGTTCAAGGTAAACAGTAACGTCACTCTGAAACGCAAATAGATGGCGGCTCGGAGTGTCGCTCCAATTTTTGGAAGTAACGGGAAAGTCAATTTTCCGCTGAAAGAAGTACCCCTGAAACACGAAAGCGGTTCATGTCACAGACCAGATTCCGGTCCAATTCCGACGATCAGATCCGCGGTTCAGCGGAACATATTGCTGGTAAGAACGAGTTAAATAACGGCGATGTGGACGCAATTAGCCGCCTCCGAACCTCATTTGACCGACTTTCGCAAGAGCTCGCCAAAGTGATTGTCGGCCAGCGCGAGACGATCGATCAGCTGGCGATCTGCCTATTTGCAAGACGCCACGCCCTATTGATGGGAGTTCCGGGGCTCGCAAAAACGCTGTTAGTGAGCAGCCTTTCCGAGTGTCTTTCGCTCCAGTTTTCCCGTATTCAATTCACACCCGATTTGATGCCGATGGATATCACTGGCACCGACATCCTGCAAGAAACAGCCGGAGGTCGTCGCGAGTTGCAGTTTGTGCCCGGTCCTGTTTTTGCCAACATTGTTCTCGCGGATGAGATCAATCGTGCTCCTCCTAAAACACAAGCCGCCATGCTCGAGGCGATGCAGGAGCAACGAATCACTGTACTGGGAAAGACCTTTACACTTCATTCCCCCTTCATGGTCTTGGCGACTCAGAACCCTGTGGAACAAGAGGGAACCTATCCGCTCCCGGAAGCACAACTAGATCGCTTTATGTCGCTGATCGAACTCGACTATCCAAGCGAAGAGGAAGAGATACTAATTGCCAAGCGGACGACTGGCGAGGAGGTTCCCAAGCTGGAATCCGTGATGACGGCCGAAGAAATCATCGCTCATCAACTCCTCGTGCGGCGAATCCCAGTTCCCGAGCACATATACACCTTCGCAGCACAACTCGTTCGGCGCACACGCCCCGATGGCGAAACGGCTCCTGCATGGCTCAAGCCGCTCGTTAGCTGGGGAGCGGGACCCCGAGCCGTTCAGAATCTCATTCTCGGAGCCAAAGCTCGAGCCGCACTTCATGGAAACTTTATGGTCAGCAGTGACGATCTTCGCGCGGTCGCTCCGGCTGTGCTCACGCATCGAATCATCACCACCTTCGCCGCACAAGCCGAACGATTCTCCGCAAAACAAATCATCAATAGACTGGTTGCCGAGTTTGAATAACCGAGAGAACCACTCTGGCGATTCATACCCGCTGCCCTACCCACCGCAAGAACACCTGCCACATACCGACTCGCTACTTACTTATGCTCAGCTTTGATTTTCTTCAACGACCCCGATTCATATCAGGTCCGGGCGTCATCAATCAGTTGGGGGCTCTTGCCAAGGAACTCTCTGCAACGCGTGTTCTCATCGTGTCGGACCTGGGCGTCGTTGCAGCGGGGCTTTACAAAAAGGGGTTAGACAGCCTGGAAGCGGTTGGGCTTACTTGCTTGGGGTTTCATGACCTCCATGAGAATCCATCTACTGACGATATCGAAGCAGGTGTTAAAGTTGCAAAAGACTTTCAACCAGACCTTCTGGTCGGTTTAGGCGGTGGATCTTCGATGGATTGTGCCAAGGGGATCAACTTCGTTTATTCGTGCGGAGGTCGCATGCAGGACTACTGGGGCAAGGGAAAAGCGACTTCGGATATGCTCCCAATGATTGCCGTTCCAACGACCGCTGGAACCGGAAGCGAATCTCAATCGTACGCTTTGATCAGCGATTCACAGACGCACGTGAAAATGGCATGCGGAGATCCTCGAGCCGCTTGTCGCGTTGCTTTACTTGATCCGGAGCTTACCGTAACTCAGCCAACACGTGTCACAGCGCTGACGGGTATCGATGCAATGACCCACGCTCTGGAAACGTTCGTGACAAAAGATCGTAACGCCGTTTCACTCGCTTACTCTCGAGCCGCATGGCAGTATCTGTCGCATAGCTTCTCAAAAGTTCTCGAAGATCCTTACGATCTCGATGCAAGATCTCGAATGCAGATCGGAGCGTGCATGGCAGGCATGGCGATTGAAGCGTCGATGCTTGGAGCGGCTCATGCATTGGCAAACCCGCTTACAGCACATTTCGGTATCGCTCATGGTCAAGCTGTCGGAGTCATGATGCCCGCTGTGTTACGTGCAAATGGTCGCGATACTCATATCGCCGAACTCTATCGAACGCTCTTGGTTGACCTTGGCATTCATGTCCCGTGCGATAAAGCAGGCGATACGCTTGCCGATTGGTTTGTGAAGCATTTACATATGGCAGGTTTAGTCGATCGAATTAGCCTCTTAAATATAACGGAGACAAACTTCGATTCCATCAAATCGACGTTGGGCAAAGCAGCGGCCGCTCAATGGACCGCATCCTTTAACCCAGTCATCTACGACGCATCGAAGATGGAACGTCTATACGAAAGCGTTTCTTGATATTTTCTCAATCCGTTATTCTGCGCTGATCAAAAAGTCTGGTTCCAATCATACACGGGCTCGAGAAACATCGTGATTCTTCTCGGCAAGCGCCATTGGCTTTCGCATTCCATCCAACTCCATGAATGATTCTCCATATCGATGAAACTGATTCGATTGGAGGGAGGAGTACAAGTGCCACCGATGGCGGAGTCGTAACAAGATTGCCCAAACGGAAAACAAAAACAGCCCAGTGGGTCTTCACTGGGCTGTTCTGAATTTTGTCCAATCAACTCGCGTTGAAGTGAATGTTCCATCGGGCTGGCTTCTCGACTTCCAATCGTCGGCGAGGCAATCTTCAATTACGCTTTCGCTGAAGTCTTCTTCGCGTTGCGGTTTCGACGATACAAGCCGCCACTGACAATCGCTACTGTTAGCAATGCCAGTGTGCTTGGCTCAGGAACAGCCACGATAGCAATGTTGTTGCCGCCGAAGGCGTAGTCGAGCGTGTAACCTGTGGGCAAGGAGCTAACGCTCGAGAACGTTCCCAACAGCGATCCATAAG
>JAIYDQ010000391.1 GCA_027487375.1 Planctomycetaceae bacterium | reverse complement strand
CGGTGGCCGCTCCTGCATGAGAGAATTCGTTAAGGGTCACTGCTTAACGTTGAGTTTTCGACTGCTGTACCAGTGATTAAGTGCGACGGCAGGAAGAGAACTCTCAACCAGCTTTCTCTCGTTTTCGTCCAGTGAAGTAAACTCGTTCTTGGCTTCATCTAATTCCTCGGCCGATTCGCGATCCTTGCCTTGCTTCTGATAAATGAGCGATCTTGCAATCAGAGCTGATACGCGAATGATTGGCTCGACTTGGGGCGTTCTGAGGATCTTTTGCGTTGCTTGCATAGCATCGTTTGCATTACCCATCGCAATTGCTGACCATGCAATATGAAGCCAAGATTTCACGTTGTAGTTTCTTTGAATCGGCGAGTCCTCTGGAGGAAAGTACTCCTCAACAGCTTGCCAATCTGCGGGCCTGTTGGAAAGCATCGCATGAAAGAATTGTTCTCGAACATCTGCCTGCTTCTTTACTGCCGCGACCAATGTTTGAGGTGGCTCGATCACGGGTTTGCGATCATATCGTGACGAAAGATATGCAGACAAACCTCCGATGCCAAGAACGATCGCTGCATAAGCCCATGGAAGCTTCGATCGACCAACCTTGCGATGATTTGTCTGCGGCGAACTCTTTAAAGCGAGAGTTTGTAGTCGTGTGGTATGTTCCCCTATCGCCGTAGGCATATCCACGACGATACCGCTCAAGGGATAAGGATGCTCTAGCGAAACCGAAAGTGCGAGCGATTCCGAAACTTTTCGGATGGAGCGAATCAAATCGGTAGCGGAAGCGAATCGATCGTCCGCGTTTTTGGCAAGCAAAGTATTGATGATTGCTATGATTTGTTGATCTAGGTCTGGACGGAGCTTGCTCAAGTCCGGTGGTGAATTTTGGACATGCTGAATCGCGAGTGAAAGCGGCGTGTCTCCTTGGAACGGCGGAAGTCCGGCGAACATTTCAAATGCGGTGACGCCTAATGAGTAGAGGTCGCTGCGAGCGTCGACTGGTTTGCCTTGGATTTGTTCAGGGCTCATATAGAGCGGTGTCCCCAACGCAACGCCGACTTCAGTAAGGTTGCTGTTCTGCGATCGTGCTCGAGCTAACCCAAAGTCGGCAACTTTTACTTCACCTTCGGACGTAAGCAGGATGTTGTCGGGCTTAATGTCACGATGGACTACACCAAGGGAAGAGGCTTTTGCAAGTGCCGAGGCGATTTGAAGCGTAATCGACAAACCCTCGCAAGCGGCAAGAGTACCATTGCGTTGAATCAAGCTTCTTAGCGTTACACCTGGGATGTATTCTTGGGCAATGAACTGAAGACTTCCCGAACTACCGACATCGTAGACTTGAACGATGTTGGGATGGATCAAAGAAGCCGCCGCACGAGCTTCTTGTAGAAAACGGGTTGCATGATCGGGGGAGGCGGCCAGATCGGTTCGAAGGACTTTTAAAGCTACATGGCGTTGCAACGTTTCATGAAAGGCTAAATACACCTCGGCCATTCCACCAACACCAAGCCGATGTAAGACTCGGTAGCCGTTAACTGACTGATGGGTCAGGTCCATTCCAACGTAGGGTTTGCCAGAACCAGACAAGGGGTTTGTGGAAGTTGTAGCGATCGGGTTCGAACGTGGATTGGGTGACGAATTCCCCGCCAGATTGCCAGTCGATGAGTTATTAACGTTGGTTGAGGAAGACTGCGATGAACTCATGGAGTGTGCACTCTAACGCGATGGATACCACAGGTGTTTTTATCTGACAGCGTCCGTTGAGTTTGATCCATTCAACGAAGTGATTTCAATTGTACATCCTGAGCTCGCTCAGTAGCAGAGTGATTTCGAAGTATGTGTACCCACGTAGGTCAGCCTCTCCGCAGGCTGACGAGCTTAGTGCATTGTTGCAAGTCTGCGGAGAGACTTGCCTACGCGGGTTTGCTGCTTTGTAGGTCAGCCTCTCCGTAGGCTGACAGGCTTAGTGAGTTGTTGCAAGTCTGCGGAGAGACTTGCCTACGTGAAGTTGCTTACGTGGTTTGGGTAACCCTGTAGGAGCATCGGCCATAATACGGTAAACTCCATGACAGAGCGTGATCCGGCTTGCATCGCCGATCAAGTTCCAAAGTATTAGTCCATCCGTTTTGCAGGTTGATGTTCCATGTCTGACTCGAAAGTTCGCGGTTTTGTCCATCTGATTGAAGAAACGAAGACCTTTGGCCAAAAAGGTTTTCGAAAGAGGCTCGTCGTTTTGGAGCAGAACCTGGGGAAGTTTACAAACTTTATTCCCCTCGACTTTTTGGGCGACTCATGCGATCGCGCCGACGAATTGAAACTCGGGGATGAGATCGAGGCGGTCTATCGACTATCGGGAAGAAAATGGCAACGTGATCCGCAGAGCGAAACGAAGTACTTCTTGAGTGCCGAAGCGATGAGTTTCAAGGTGCTTAGCGGAGCAGGTGCGTCTAACGATTCAAGTTCTTTCGAAGATCCGAATGACGCCTTTTCGGAAGCTGCTTCGGACGATTCCGCAGACCCTCCGTTCTAATGGCAACGTGTGCAGATGTTGGTCCGCATAGTCGCCTCGGGCTGCTGACACGCTTTGGGTGTGCGTGGCGCAATGATAGCTAGAGCAGTGCTTGGTTAGCTGTATAGCTGTAGCGATCTAGATTGTAGTAGGATAGGCTTCCAGCCTGTCGAGTCCGCGATAGACAGGCTGGAAGCCTATCCTACGACTGGTCGTTGTGCTCGATCGTTAGTTACACCAATCTAAGAATCGATCTATAGTCGCGATATG
>JAIYDQ010000235.1 GCA_027487375.1 Planctomycetaceae bacterium | reverse complement strand
CCCCCGCCGTGTACCAACTCTTCCAAGTGACTGCTCAGCAGCATAAGCACTCCGAATACGCACTCCGAATAAGCCCCCCCCCGTCCAGGGGAAAGCCATACCAAGTAAATCGACGATTCAAACCAGTTTGAGAAGTCGTTTTCGAATCCGCAAGAGCTCAAATCGATCCTTGGGGGAGCACCGCTGGAATCAGCTTAAGAATACGTGCTAAATCGTCTAGAGATTTCCATCGCGGAATAGCTGACATCGGTTCACGCTCTTTATGGGCGAGTTGGAAAACCTAAGTTCTAATGACGCGCACCGTCGCCGATCCCAAGGCGACTTTCGCCGAGAGGACTGCTCCGATGCATTTTGCCCTTATTCACCTGCCAATCATGATTTCGCAAGACTTGGCAGACTCACGTTTTACCTAACTCAAGAGCCAGAATTGCCTCTTGAGACCTCGTTGGTGGCGGCCTATACTCCGTAAGGAGCCGACTGGAGCTCGACTAGATATTTTTCATTAATTTTTACACGGTTTTTTATGAAGCGTACTCTTAGAAATGGTTTCACCTTAGTGGAACTTCTGGTCGTGATTGCGATCATCGGAATTTTGGCGGGGCTGCTGCTGCCCGCGATTCAGCAGGCTCGAGAAGCCGCACGTCGTATGTCGTGCAGCAGTAACATTCGTCAGTTCGGAATTGCACTTTTGAATTACGAATACTCATTCAAGTTACTCCCTGCATTTTCAGCCGGATGGGGCTTCGCAAATCCGCGGGCGGGCGTGACCGCGATGGCAGCCAATCAACAAGGGGCTTATAGCGGGTTGGTTGGACTTCTGCCGATGATGGAACAACAGGTGCTCTTTAACCGAATCGATACAGGCTTTTCACAAAGAGTTCCTGTAAGAAACTTTTTAGGTTATGGAATGCAAGTTGGTGGTGGTGCGTGGGTACCGCCGTGGGATGGAACATACAGCCCTGCTCGATCACAAATTGGCTTCTTTCGTTGCCCTTCGGATCCTGGTCGTATGAATCCGGCTTCAGCATCTTCTCATGCTCGAACCAACTACGTTTTCAACATGGGTGATAGTCTCGTTGGCACGGAATCTCTCGACATTAACAACAATACATCGCGAAGTCCGTTCTCGCTTGCGTTTCAATTGCCGCTTGCCTCAGTAACGGACGGTACATCGAACACAATCATGTTCGGCGAAATTTCGACTTCTGCTGGGCAAGCAGATCCGCTCGCTTCTAATGGCACGGCAAACAATAACCCTCCAGTTCAGGGGCGCGCGATTATGCTTGCCCAAAATGAGAACGCTGCTGGATTTACGGCAGCTGGTTTCGGAGCGAATGATGCAGGACTGAGAGTCCTTGAGTGCAAACAAACTGTTCGAGGCGGTTTCTATCCAACTCCCGCTACTGGATCGACAGTCTTCACCGCGACGCAAGGTGCTGCATGGCTCCGAGGTCGGTTGGCGTGGACAGGCTTCAAGACCATTATCGGACCTAACGGTGCTTCATGCGTCAATCCAGCCGGTGGTGGTACTTCAGCTGCTGCGTCTCCAAACGCGATTCGAAGTGCCGGCAGTTATCACTTCGGTGGTGCACACGTGGTCACATTTGATAACTCGGTTAAATTCATTCCAAACGAAATCGATACGACAAACACCAATCCAGGTGCTGGTCCCGCCGATTACTATGCTCCAGGTCGTTCCGGTAACCTCCAAACTTTGAACTGGAACAGCCCGTCACCATTTGGTGTTTGGGGAGCAATGGGTACATCTGGTTCGGGCGACGATGTCGCCGTAATGCCTGGTGCGTAACAAGCTGGTCATACAGCCAATGCCAACAGGATGCTAGCAAGTATCAAGGCTGCTGAGGGGAACTTCAGCAGCTTTTTTCATTGATACAATAGTCAAACGCAAACGCCTGAGTGGTCTGCTCTTTGTGGTGATAACATGTATTCCTTTCAAGGTCACAGCTTTGGAGGAATTTGATTAGTCGCAACATCTGAAAGGACGACCTGACTGCATAGAGCATGCGTTAGGTGTTTAGCGAGTAAGAGCCGAATACTTCGTTGATGATCAACGATTCACACTTGGTCAGGCTTTTAGAATACAAATACGACGCCACAAAAAACGAAAGGCGTGACTGCCGAGCAAATCATTGCAGAAGCTCTTGCCCCGATTGATTTAAAATCGCGATTTCACGGAAACCAACGTAAAACCACGCCTAACACCTAGAGCAACTCTTTCAGTTGCTCGCGAGATACTCAAAGAAGACTGACACAAGGCAATTTTCACTCATGCAATACAAGTGTTTTATCGCAGCCATAGTTCTTCTGACTATCCAGATCACGATTCAAATGGAATCTGGCTCAGATGCGTTTGGCGGCGAATGGTCTGGTCATTTGGGGACTAACCGAGATGGGACTGCAAGCGAGAACGAGACAATTGCCGCGCGAAATGATCCAGTGTCCGATCGCACTCCAAAGATCACCTGGGAGCTTGCCGCCGGTGCGGGATATGCGGGAGCATCGATAGCAGGCGGGCAGGTATGCTTGTTTGACCGAGACGGGGGAGATGATCGAGTTCGACTGGTCTCGCTGGAAAGTGGTAAGCAGGTATGGGAAACACGACTACCAGCTAATTATCGCGGCGGTATCGATTCGGATCTCGGGCCGCGATGTGTACCAACCATTATCGATGACAAGATTGTGATTTACTCCGCGGCCGGCGAGCTTTCCGTGATCGACCGCAAGAATGGCTCGATAGTTTGGACGCGTCCCCTCCGAAAAGAACTGCAAGCCGACGATGGTTACTTCGGCGCTGGAAGCACGCCCCTGATTCTAGATGATCTTGTGGTCGTTAATGTTGGCGGAAAAGATTCTGGAGTGGTCGCAGTTTCACTCGCAGATGGAAAGACTGCTTGGAAGACAGGACAGTTCGAGGCCAGTTATGCTTCGCCAATTGCTGTCTCGGTAACGGAACAACCACGCATATTGGTTCCGACTCGACTCAAAACCATTCTCTTGAATCCGTCGGATGGCTCGTTGCTTAGCGAGATTCGGTTTGGAGCACGCGGCCCTACAGTGAACGCCGCGACGCCTATTGCGATCGGCGGAGATCGACTTTTCATGACTGCCTCATATGGAATTGGCTCGCTGATTATCGACAAATCAAGTGGCAAGTTAGTGGAAGTCGAACGTAATGAGTTGGTAAGTAGTCAATACGCGACTCCTGTTTATTCGAACGGTTTTTTGTTTGCAAGTGACGGGCGCGAAGACGGCGGCGATAGCTCGTACGTGTGCATTGACACAAAGCAACTCAAAACAATTTGGTCCCAACCGAATATGCCGATTGCTCATTCAATCTTGGTGGGGAGCAAGGTGCTTGTTGTTGGAATCGATGGTCGGATATGGGCATTACCGACGGATGCCAAGGAATGGGCGCCACTCTTGTCGCTTCAACTACCGGCTGGGAACTATCGTGCTTTGCCGGCCCTGGCAGACGGAGTTTTGGTAACTCGAACGATAGATGCCGGAGCGAAATGGCGAGCGATTCGCCTTGATTGAAGATTAAAAACGATCCAAGAATCAAAATTTTCTAGGAGGAGGTGCCTGTGTCTTCTCGGGATTGTTTGCGCGCATGTAGAATTGAGTGAATGAAGAATTCCTTCAACTCCTCTCAAACCACGATCCCATCGACAGCTACTGACGATTTAACGCCAGCGGTGACGTTGACACATGGCTCGCTGGACCTGGCCCCCAAGGCAGAGGAGAGCCTGAGCAAAAGCGAGCCGCTGGTGCTAGCCACGCAAGTTAGCACTTTATCTGTTAGCCGGACAACACAAGATGGTAACAGCTACGGCCCAGGGTCAGTTGAGGCATCTGGGGTCAATAAAGATGCCGTTGGATCTAACGAACCAACAGAGGATCTTACTCGAGCTGTCCAAGTCTACTATCGATGCAGTTGTGGCAAGTCTTTTCTTGCCGATCCGGAGATAGGCGGACGTTGCACGAATTGCGATCGAGAGGTATCTGCAATCGCTTTCAAGTTGGCCCATTCCGCTACCGTATCGATCAATCACTTGGATGAGGGTGCCGACTTTCATGAGACTGCTGCAGCTCCTCTGGATATCACATCAGGGACGATGCTCGGGCACTTTCGATTGGAACGCGTGATTGGCAGAGGAGGCATGGGGGCCGTGTACCGAGCGTTGGATACTTCGCTCCAAAGATATGTTGCGGTAAAAGTAATTCGACCGACGTCTATTCAAAGTGATGAACGCGTAGCAAACTCCTTACGAGAAGCAGTCGCACAAGCACGACTCAATCACCCGAACGTCGTCACGATCTACTACGTTGGACGTCATCGTGAAGAGCCATTCCTTGCGATGGAACTAGTATCCGGTCCGACCCTTGCAGAAAAAATTCGCAGTGAAGGGCCGCTCAAGTATGAGACAGCCGTCCAAATCGTGATCGATGTGGTCAATGCTTTACAGCACGCAACCTTTTTTGGAATCATTCATGCCGATATCAAGTCGAGTAATCTTCTGCTCGGCCAAGATGGAACGATCAAGCTTTCGGATTTCGGTTTGGCTCGCACGTCGGACAACGTCGATGAAGGAGCCATCGCAGGGACGCCAGCCTACCTAGCCCCCGAGTTGATCGAAGGTGTGCCTATCAGTATTCAGTCCGACATGTACGCGTTGGGTGTCACGATGTTCGAACTCGTTTTTGGACGGCTGCCTTTTTCCATCAGCAGTCGGAACGTTCGCGAACTACTGGCCGCTCAAAAAACGTCCGTCATCAATT
>JAIYDQ010000100.1 GCA_027487375.1 Planctomycetaceae bacterium | reverse complement strand
TGAACGTCACGATTCCCGATCTGGTCAAATAGTCTGCAGTAGCGATTGCAGTGCCACTTACTGTAGCAAAATTCACCGAGACCGTTTGACTGCTTGCGGCAGAAAGTGTGACCGTGAAAACCGCGTTTGTAGTGCCGGAGTTTCCCTCGGTCACGGTCACATCGTTGATCGACAACGACGGCGCTGCATCGTCATCGGTAATCGTGCCAACGCCTTGACTGTCCGCAAAGCTTGCATTGGTGGGCGTACTTAAGTTGACGAAAAAGGTCTCGGCGAGTTCGTCCAGAAGGTCACCGACAACAGGGATGGTAATCGTCTGTGTCGTCTCTCCTGGCAAAAATGTTATGATTCCCGATGTGGCCAAATAGTCACCAAGTGCGATTGCAGAACTATCGGCAGTCGCAAAATTCACCGTGACTGGCTGAGTGATTGCTTCGGAGAGCGTCACCGTGAATACTGCGTTCGTGGTGCCTGAGTCACCCTCGATCACAGTAACATCGTTGACCGACAACAACGGCGTCGGATCGTCATCAGTGATGGTGCCTACGCCTTGATTGTCCACAATAGTTGCGTTGGCGGGTAAGCTTAAGTTGACAAAGAAGTTCTCGTTGATTTCGTTTAGAAAATCACCGACGATAGGGATGGTGATCGTCCGCGTCGTCTGTCCTGGTGTAAACGTCACACTTCCCGACGTCGGTAAATAATCTCCTGGGAAAATTGCAGAACTATCGGCAGTCGCAAAGTTCACCGAGACCGGTTGACCACTTGCTTCAGAGAGTGTCACCGTGAATACCGCATTTGTGGTACCGGAGTTGCCCTCGATCAAGGTCACATCGTTGATCGACAACGACGGTGTTGGATCATCATCGATGATGGTGGCAGTGGCACGTTGCGTTGACGTTTCGAATCCGTTGGTCACGTTTGTGATGTCAACGACAATCGTTTCATTGGGTTCGTCGAGTGAATCTTGGAAGCTGGTGACTGTCATGCTGCTCGTGGTTTGTCCGGCAGGGATGACGATCTGGGTTGCAGAGCGATAGTAGTCACGGTTCAGCGTTGCGGTGCCCGTGAATCCCAAATCCACAGTGACGGTTTGACCGGATACCGCAGACAGTGTCGCCGTGAATGTCGAGGTCCCGGCGGCTTCCGCGAGTGTTGCGTTGTTCAGGCTGAGCGTTACCGTCGGAGGTGCATCATCGTCGTTGATGTTGACAGTTGCTTGCTGCGGGAACGATTCGGTTCCGTTGGTCACGCTTGTGATGTCAACGATAACCGTCTCGAAGAGTTCTTCATCGAGCGTATCTTGAATACTGGTGACCGTCACGCTGCCGGTGGTTTGTCCGGGAGCGATAACGATCTGGGTTCCTGTGCGAGTGTAGTCACTTCCCAGAGTCGCGGTGCCTGTGAAGCCCAAGTCAACAGTAACGGGAAAGACCGATGCGGCAGACAGCGTCACGGTAAAAGTTGCGGTTCCGCTGGCCTCCGCGAGAAATGAGTTATTTTGGCTGAGACTAACCGTCGGGGGTGGATCATTATCGGTGATCGTGCCAATGCCTTGATTATTTGCGAGGGTTGCATTAGTTGGCGCACCTAAGCTAACAAAGAAGACCTCATCGATTTCGTCTCCACGATCTGCTACAACGGGGACGGTGATCGTCTGCGTCGTCTGTCCTGGCGTAAACGTTACACTTCCCGATGTTGTCAAATAATCCCCTGGAGCAATCGCAGAACTATCTGCGGTCGCAAAATTCACCGAGACCGTTTGACCGCTTGCGGCGGAAAGTGTCACCGTGAAAACCGCGTTCGTGGTGCTAAAGTCGCCCTCGCTCAAGGTCACATTGTTGATCGATAAAGACGGCGTCGCATCATCATCGGTGATAGTGCCTACACCTTGGCTGTCAGCAAGGCTTGAGTTGGTTGACGAACTTAAGTTGACAAAGAAGGTCTCATCGATTTCGTCCAGAAGATCTCCTACAACGGGGATGGTGATCGTTCGCGTTGTCTCACCTGGTGTAAAAGTCGTTGTCCCCGATAAGGTCGAATAGTCCGCCGAAGCGATTGCAGAATTAAAAGCAGTCGCAAAATTCACTGAGACCGCTTGAGCGCTTGCAGCAGAGAGAGTCACCGTGAAAACTGCGTTCGTGGTCCCTGAGTTGCCCTCGGTCACGGTCACATCGTTGATCGACAACGACGGCGTTGGATCATCATCGGTGATCGTGCCTACGCCTTGACTGTCCGTAAGGCTTGCATTGATGGGCACACCTAAGTTAACGAAGAAGGTCTCGTTGATTTCGTCCAGAAGGTCTCCGGCAACGGGGATGGTGATCGTCTGCGTCGTCTGTCCTGGCCCAAACGTCAATATTCCGGACGTAGCCAAATAGTCCCCAGGGGAGATTGCCGTGCCATTTATTGTCCAAAAATTGACTGAGATTGTTTGACCGCTTGCTTCAGAGAGTGTCACCGTGAACTCTGCGCTGGTGGTGCCCGAGTTACCCTCGGATACGCTCACATCATTGATCGACAATGACGGCGTCAGATCATCGTCGGTGATGGTGCCTACGCCTTGCGTGGAATGAAGGCTTGCATTGGTGGGTGAACTGAGATAGACAAAGAAGGCCTCGGCGATTTCGTCTAGAAGGTCGCCGACAACAGGGATGGTAATCGTCTGTGTCGTCTCCCCTGGTAAGAACGTCACGGTTCCCGATGTGGTCAAATAGTCTCCGAGGGCGATTGCAGAATTATCGGCAGTCGCAAAATTCACCGTTACTGTTTGAGTACTCGCTTGCGAGAGTGTCACGGTGAAAACTGCATTCGTGGTGCCCAAGCTGCCTTCAGTGACGGTCACATTATTAATCGACAACAACTCGGTTGGATCATCATTCGTGATGGTGCCTACGCCTTGACTGTCCGTAAAGCTTGCGTTGGTGGGCGAACTTAAGTTGACAAAGAAGGTCTTGTCGAGTTCATTCCGAAAATCACCGACAACGGGGATGGTAATCGTCTGCGAAATTTCTCCGGGAGCAAACGTCAGGCTTCCCGATGTAGTTAGATAATCTCCGAGGGCGATTGCAGAACTATCGGCAGTCGCAAAATTCACCGTGACCGTTTCGGTGCTTGCTTGAGAGAGTGTCACCGTGAAAACAGCGTTCGTGGTGCCCGAGTTGCCCTCTGTCACGGTTACATCGTTGATCGACAATGACGGCCCTGTATCATTATCGGTGATAGTGCCTACGCCTTGATTGTCCGCAATGATTGCATTGGTGGGTGAAATCAAGTTGACTAAGAAGGTCTCATCGATTTCGATTAAAAAATCACCGACAATTGGGATCGCGAGCGTCTGCGTTGTCTGTCCTGGTATGAACGTCACGCTTCCCACCGTGGTCAAATAATCTCCAAGAGCGATCGCAGAACTATCGGCAGTCGCAAAATTCACCGTGACCGTCTGAGCGCTTGCTTCAGAGAGTGTCACCGTGAAAACTGCGTTGGTGGTGCCCGAGTTCCCCTCGGTCACGACCGCATCGTTGATCGACAACAATGGCGCTGCATCATCATCGGTAATCGTGCCAACGCCTTGACTGTCCGCAAAGCTTGCATTGGTGGGCGAACTTAAGTTGACAAAGAAGGTCTCACCGATTTCGTCCAGAAGATCACCGATAACGGGGACGGTGATCGTCTGCGTCGTCTCTCCTGGCAAAAACGTTACGATTCCCGATGTGGTCGAATAATCCCCGAGGGCGATTGCAGAGCTATCGGCAGTCGAAAAATTCACCGTGACCGTTTGGGTGCTTGCTTGAGAAAGTGTCACCGTGAATACTGCGTTCGCCGTACCCGAGTTGCCCTCGGTTACAGTTACATCATTGATAGATAACGACTCGATTGGATCGTCATCGGTGATGGTGCCTACGCCTTGACTGTCCGAAATGGTTGCATTGGTGGGCGTACTTAAGTTGACGAAGAAGATCTCGTTGATTTCGTCGCGAAGATCACCGACGATAGGGATGGTGATCGTCTGCGTCGTCTGTCCTGGTGTAAACGTCACACTCCCCGATGTGGTCAAATAGTCTCCAAGGGCGATAGCAGAACTATCGGCAGTCGCAAAATCCACCGAGACCGTTTGACCGCTTGCGGTGGAAAGTGTCACCGTGAAAACCGCATTTGTGGTACCCGAGTTGCCCTCGATCAAGGTCACATCGTTGATCGAAAACGAAGGCGTTGGGTCAAAGTCGGCGATGGTGCCTACGCCTTGGCTATCCGTTAGGCTTGCATTGGTTGGCGAACTTAAGTTGACAAAAAAGGTCTCGTTGATTTCGTCCAGAAGATCACCGACGATAGGGATGGTGATTTGCCGTGTTGTCTGGCCTGGTGTAAACGTCACACTTCCCGATGTCGTCAGATAATCTCCAAGAGCGATTGCAGAATTATCGGCGGTCGCAAAGTTCACTGAAACCGTGTGACTGCTTGCAGCAGAGAGTGTCACCGTGAAGACTGCATTCGTGGTGCCTGAGTTGCCCTCGCTCACAGTCGAATCGTTGATCGACAACGACGGCATTGGATCATCATCGGTTATAGTGCCTACACCCTGATTGTCTGCGATCGTTGCATTGGTGGGCGAACTTAAGTTAACAAAATAGGTCTCATCGATTTCGTCGCGAAGATCTGAGAGGACGAAGACGCTAATCGTCTGCGTCGTCTGTCCTGGCGTAAACGTCAATGTTCCCGATTCGGTAAAGTAATCTCCAGAGGCAACTGCAGAACTATTGGCAGTCGCAAAATTTACCGAGACCGTTTGACCGCTCGCTTCCGAGAGTGTCACTGTGAATACCGCGGTTGTTAGACTTGAATTGCCCTCGGTCACTGTCACATCGTTGATCGACAGCGACGGCGATGCATCATCATCGGTGATGGTGACTGTCGCCCGTTGCGTTGACGATTCGGTTCCGTTGGCCACTACCGCAATGTCAACGACAATCGTTTCGTTGGCTTCATCAATTGAGTCTTGGACACTGGTGACCGTGACACTGCCTGTTGTTTGTCCAGGAGCGATGACGATCTGGGTTCCAGTTCGAGTGTAGTCACTGCCCAGCGTCGCGGTGCCCGTGAAACTCAAATCAACGGTGACGGCAAAGCTTGATGCAGCAGACAGTGTCGCAGTCAAGATGGATGTCCCGGCGGCTTCTGCGATGGTCGCATTGTCGAGGCTGAGCGTTACCGTCGGCGGAGCATCATCGTCAGGGATATTGACTGTCGCTTGCTGCGTTGTCAATTCGGTTCCGTTGGTCACGCTTGTGATGTCAACGATTATCGTTTCGCTGTCTTCATCGAGCGTATCTTGAACACTGGTGACTGTTACGCTGCCGGTGGTTTGTCCGGGCGGAATGACGATCTGGGTTCCAGTGGTTGTATAGTCACTGCTGAGCGTCGCGGTACCTGTGAAGCCTAAGTCAACGGTTACAGGAACGCTCGATGCACCTGACAGCGTCACGGTAAAATTGGCGGCTCCAGCGGCTTCGGAGATCGAAGTGGGGTTGCGGCTGAGACTAACCGTCGGCAATGAACCTATACTGATGAGCACAGTGGAGGATGCCAACTGGCCGCTGCTGTCCCTAATCTGATAAAGGAAACTGTCAGTACCACTAAATCCTGGATTGGGTGTGTACAGGAACTCCCCTTGAACCGGCGTTGAGCTGATCGCGCCATCGGTGGGACTGCTTATGAACGAGTCAAAGATCGGTGGTCCCAAATCATCCGTGTCGTTTGCCAAAAGGTAGGCTGCGTTGATTGCAATGGGCACGCCAACCGGAGTAAAGAGCCGATCGCTCGTCGCAACGGGAGGTGAACTAAGTATCGAGAGGCCGCTTACATTGAAGGTAAACACCGCTTCGGATGAATCGTTGCTCAGTATCGTAATGACCGACGAATCCGATCCTAGGTCGGTAGGGGCGTAGCGGATCACAAACGTTGTCGCTTCGCCAACAGTGAGGACATTGTCGCCAAAACCGGTGGCGATTGAAAAGTCGCCGGCGCTTGATGAAAGCGATGTCAAATCGAGTGGCGATGTGCCTTGATTACGCACCCTTAAACGGATCTCTCCGGTTGTGTTAACAACAACCGATCCAAAGTTGACGCTTCCCGTACCGCTCAGTATTTCTCCGGAACTTGCCATTACAGATATCTCAGGTTTGCCGATTCCTGAAACGGCAGTTGCGGCGTTTAATCGGCCGAATCCAAACTGAAAGTGTTTACCCGTCGTCATGTCATACCCGCTACCACCAATCAGGTCTGTAGTTTGACGCAAGTAGTTTCTCAATGTCGCTGGCGACATAGCGACGCCCAAGTCATCTGCTTGGTCCATCACCAGGGCAGCAATCCCAGCAGCCAGTGGCGATGCTGAAGAGGTCCCGCCAAAGCCTGTACTGCCGGTACCTGTATAGTTCGCATCCGTGCCCCCACTCCCGGAATTGTATCCAAGGCTACCTGTGCGATCTGTCGTGTCGATGGCTAAGAAACCGCTCGCGGTGTTGTTGCTAGGTGTAACAAAATCGAGCGCCGAGCCAAAGTTGCTGTAATCGGATCGAAAACCACCACTGTTCGTCGCACCAATCGCAAAGACACCCGGTGTGGAAGCAGATCGAGACGCGGGATAACTCACCGAGCTTGCGAAATCGTTTCCGCTTGCAAACACGTAGGGAGTTCCTAGGCCCTGTCGCCCGGATGTTGTGCTCCAAGTCAAGGCATCATTGATGGCCGTGCTGTTTGACCCGCCACCCCAACTATTGTTGACGATATCTGCCGACTTCCACGTACCCAATCCGTTTTGCGTTCGGCCGCCCATGTAGTAAAGAGCAGATGCGATATTCGCATCGCTTGCAGTACTACCTCCTGCGAAAATGCGAGCACTCGATACGAAGGCATTGAAGCTTGCCCCGGCAACACCGAGCCCGTTGTCGCCTCGAGCTGCGGCTACTCCAGCGACCGCTGTTCCGTGCCGATCGGACGAAGTCGTTGCTCCTGCTTGGTTGTTGTTGTTGACGAAGTTCCAGCCATTGATATCGTCGATCCAGCCGTTTCCATCATCGTCGAGCCCATTGTTTGGGATCTCGCCGGGATTTGACCAAAGCTTCAAATCAGGATGATTCTCAACTCCATCATCGATGATTCCGATCACGTAAGTGCTCGATCCGCCGCGATTGATATCCCAGGCTTCAGGCAGATCCGAATCGGCGTCAACTAACGCACCGCTTTGTCCCGTGTTGTTGAGGTGCCATTGGTTTCCAAACCTAGGATCATTGGGAATGTAAGATTTCGTCCAGTTCTGATAGAAATTCGGTTCAATCCATTCAGCACCTGCAGGAAGGTCCGATTGCAGGTTATTGAGCGTACTCAAGGCCGCCAACCCGGTTCCTGATGCAACCGTCGCAACATACCGATTGGGTGTACCATCCAATCGTCGATAGCCCGAAAAAGCCTTGTTGTTACCGAAGAACTTCTCGGCATCTGTTCCCGGCTTAAGGCTCACAATCAATTCGTCAATTAAGACTGCTTCCGTATTGCTCGATGAAATGACAAAAACAGGAAGCGTGTCAAAGGTCGCACCAGTTGTCAGCATCATTGCTGACGGGCTCGCTATATCGCTTTTCACTTCGTAGATCGAAAATTGCGAGTTCAGACTTCGGACGTATTCACCAATCTGCGACGCAGCGGCCGGCACTCCATCTGCCCTCGCATTGCCATTTGAGCGTGCAACGCGAGTCGGATGCAGATGAAGGTCAATGCGTTCGCCACCAACAAAATAATGATGCGATTGCAGCGAAGCCGCAGTTGCATGAAGCAGTCCGGGCTCGATATCGCCCATCACATCAGCCGCCAGCAGATCGCGTCGTTCAAGCCGCTGAAATCCTGTCTTTCGATATCTTGCTTGCTTCCTTGTAACGCCCAACCGGATGATTCGCGCGCATACAGTAACCAAATGGCGCCAAAGAATTATCGACATACATGCCCCAAAATACAGATCTTGAACAAGAACGACGGCTTAGAAGATATGAAAAAGCGGATATAGTATGGCGAACAGCTTGCTGGAATTTGCCGGACATTTCAGTCTACCCCGTACACATCATTTTATTGTAGAAATTGTTCCCATACCAGTACGTAAACTGGTCTCTGCGGTACTTCGATTTCCGCCGTACATCGCGGACGAACTATCAGCCGATTGCAAGTTTCGACTTTATTCCAGGCTTTACGAGACTTTCGATCAATTTTAGTTCTGTGCGAGCAGCTGTTCTTTGAGTTGGAGATCTTGGTTGCCTTAGATTCTTCGCATCATCGAACGTCTTCGAAGGCTGCTGAATTCAACTGTGTCAAACAAACTTGGGTCTACCAAAGCAGAATCGACTCGTCGAGCTACAAGAAGATTGGCGGGTGGTAGTGGAGCCGTAAACGGCCTAAGGCTATTGACACCGTTGCCTGCACGTACGGCATTGGTATCAAGTACGTTAACAATTCCGGATTTGTCTACATCGAAGTTGTTCGAAACGTTGTTTGAATCGGTGCCATTTCTCGCGCGAACACTATTGGTATCCAACACGTTAACCGCCACTTGCGAAGGGAACGATGTCGTTGGCGTTACGTCAAAACGAGCGTTACCAAAATAGAAAACACTGTTGGCTGCCAAGCCCGTGCTGGCGTTGGCTAACACGGTAATTCTCAGCCAAGCGTTCTCAATGGCTCGATCAGCAAAGACCAATTTAACTCGGTCCGAGCCACCAACTCCGCCGCCTGTGAATGAGGAGACTGTCACCGTTGGTGTAATCGGTAAAAAGGTTGGCGTGGTAACCGTGAAGTCAGACCACGCATCAAATTGCACACTCGCTGCCGCTACCCCAGACAAATTCGCAACACCAGCCAGATCAATCACGACCCCCTTGACCCC
>JAIYDQ010000262.1 GCA_027487375.1 Planctomycetaceae bacterium | reverse complement strand
GGCGGCACGTTCGGCTGGGATCATCGATGCGAGCAGTATCAGTAACATTTCACCTGAAAAGGCCATCGCCGTCAGCTGAGGACGCAAGGTGAACGCGATCGGTCTACCGACCGTCGGTCCGTTCGATAGCGAGAGTAAGTAAGCAATCAGCAATCCGGCAAATACAGCTGGCACCAACGCTACAATTCCCATCAGTAGAGCCTGGCTAAAGATCATCTTGCGAACTTGTCCACGTGCCATCGCGATTGTTCGGAGCATCCCGATCTCATAGGTTTGTTCGAGGATGTTCATCGTTAGCGTGTTTACCAAGCCGAACGCAGCGACAATCGAGCAAAGTGCTAAGACAGCCCAAAGCCCTTGTACGACGTTAGACACTTTTTCCTCTAGTACACCAAACAACTCGACTTGTGACTGAAAAAGAAGGCTTTCGCGTAGCGCAATCTGTTGAACTTTTTCGCTCGCAATCAAGAGTGAATCCGGTTTCGCATCGATAATGATTGCATCGGTCCCTTGGATGTTCAGTAACCGTTCGGCGTTAGCGCGAGTCATGTAAACAGTAAGTCCCGCCGCCATATAGTCGCTGGCGATCCCGGCTATCCGAAAGTCTTTCGATCCTTCTTGTGTGTTCAATGCCAGTTTATCACCCACCGCGAGTTTTGCTCGCTCGGCAAGCACTGAACCGATAACAACATCCCCGTTATGTACCGCCGCATTAATCGCTGTCGAGTCGCCTGATTTGAGATCGAAATACTTTCTAGTTGCCGAGTTAAACTCGCGAGCAACAATCACCACTGCGAAGTCGCAGCTATAGGAGTTAACGAACCGGAGCGACTCGACAGACTCTACTTCGGGTATCTTTTCGAATTCTTCGACGAGCCCCTCTGGCATATCAGCCGACTGCCCTGTGGCCATGCTTGGCATTGCCGCACGAACGAAAAAATCTCCTTGCAAAGCATTTTCATACCAAGACTTCACATCTTCAATGTTATCCAGAATCGAGCTTGCCAAACCAAGTCCGGTGCTGAGTGCAATAAACAAAATCCCAATCGTCAGCGAAGACCGGCCGCGATTTCGTAGGAGCTGACGTTCGGCCAATCGAGCTTCAATTCCAACGATCGGGCTAACAATCTTTACGATCCATTTCGTGAAAAATGGTAACACGGTTGGGAGAGCGACGATTCCGCCCAAAAGAAAAAGCACCGTGCCGGGGATTGCAAAATCAATGTGCCACCATTGGCGAACGCAACCGATCAAAATCATCAAACCTAACGAAGACAACACAATACCCGCGTAAGCAAGAAATATATTGCTGGGCTCAAGTTCGCCCAACGATACAGTTCGCATGGCTTCCGAAGGAGAGAGCCGTGAAGCACGACGCGCCGGTAACACGGCCCCAGCGATTGCAACTCCGACTCCGCAAAGCCCACCCAGAAAATACGGCAACCAATTGTATGTGCTGCTCGCGATGGGAATGTCCAGAAGCGCGCCACTTGCAGAAGATAGTTGGCGAGCTCCCCAAAAGCCGAGCCCCCATCCAAACAGCGTTCCAATGACTCCAAGGACCAATCCTTCCAAAACAATGACGTTAACAATTTGTCGTCGAGTGGTCCCGAGAGCTCGTAGAACGCCAAACTGTTTTCTTCGCTCACCAACGTTCATCTGAAACGTATTGTAGATAATAAAAATCGCAATCATCAAAGAAAACGCCGATGCCAACCGAAGACCTTGTTCGGTAGCAATCGATGCTTCGCGACCAAATTCATTTCTCGTGGCAGGCTCGCGAACTTGTAAACCTTGAGGAAGAAGAGCCGCAATTTTTTCGCGTATACCATCCGTAGATTGCTTATCTTCAAGGACGACCTGAACCAAGTCCGATCGCTTCTCGGCCTTAAACCATTTCTGAGCGACGGGAAACGGAACGATAATCAGGCCTCCTTGTAAAGCAGCGGCTCCTGAGGTCGGCTCGATCAAACCGGTCACCGTCGCTGTACGAACTCCTGTACTGGTCATCAGCTTGACCGATTGTTCGTTCTTGAGGCCGAGCGAATTTGCAAAGCTATAATCGATCAACGCTTGATCATTAGCAGACAATGCGTTGCCTTCACGAACGCGATACTCTCGAATGGATGCATCCATTGTTGGATCAACACCCAAGATCTGTACGCGGACACGTTGATCGTTCTTATCGAAGAGAACTCCAAAACGCCGAATGATCGGCGTTGCAACTTTTACACCTTCAATCGCGGAGATCTCGCGGACAATCGTCGTCTCAAACGGAGCGTTTCCAACGGCCGTAACTTCGAGAGAGGTATTACCGGTGACCGCTTGAAGCATCGACTTCTGAGTTGCACGCGAGTCCTCGATCGATAACTGCACAGCGACAATCGCAGCGACGCCGATGATGATACTGGTTAGGGTAAGAAGCGTTCGCAGCGGCCTGCTACAGAACCCTTTCCATGAAATTCGCCAAAGAACCAACATCTATTCGGACGCTCCCAAGAGTGGTGCTCCCTGGTGGGTGCCGTCCAAATCAGTTTGTTGCTGATCGCTTTCGATTAACCCGTCGCGAAAGCAGATCAATCGCGAAGCAGACTCAGCCACATGTGCATCATGGGTCACCATGACAATTGTTTGTGATTGTTCGCGGACTAACTGCTTCAATAACTCGGTCACACGAGCACCTTGGCGCGAATCCAAGTTCCCCGTCGGTTCGTCGGCCAATATTATGGCTGGCTTCGTTACCAGTGCGCGAGCGATCGCTACCCGCTGCTGCTCACCACCGGAGAGTTTGGCGGGAATGTGGTCTGCCCGTCGAAGCATCTCGACACGGTCTAACGATACTCTCGCACGATCGAAGGCTTCGCTTCTTGAAACACCATCCAATTCCAGCGGAAGGGCAACATTCTCAATAGCTGAAAGAGTCTGCATAAGGTTGAAAGACTGGAAGATAAAGCCGATACGCCGACGTCGAAGAAGCGTGCGTTGATCGTCATCTAAGCTGGCAAGGCTTACCCCCTCCAGAAGAACATCTCCGCTGCTTGGTGATTCGATGCCGCCGAGAATTGAGAGCAACGTACTTTTGCCGGAACCGCTTGGGCCCATAATGGCGACAAATTCTCCAGCATGGATGCTGAGGTCCACGCCGCGCAAAACCTGAACCTGAATCTCCGATTCCCCGAAATTTTTGGTGAGTTGCCGAGTTTCAATGAGAGCCATGCAAACAATTCACGAACAAGAGGTAGAAGATCTCGGAACGTTTGAAACCTAAAAGGTAAAACGCCCTACCGAATCGGCACATCTTAGTCGATGGATTGGTCTTTGGGCAGACGAGCAGAAATGCCGAAGAAAAACGGTCCAAGGGTCCTTCAAACCAGCTAAAAACTGGATTTCGGGCTCGAACCGTCGAAGACCTCGTAAGACATCTGAAGGCTCTCGATTTCGCCTTCAAATCTAGTGACTTCGGAATTCTTACGAATTCCGCTACCTCAAAGATGGATGTGCGCGACCTCGAAATCAGGTCCAGGACGGCCCCTTGCAGAACATGAAGCAACCTACGGAGGGTCGTCGGGTTTCTTTTGGCTCTTACCTACTCCGAAAGAGCGTGTCTTCCGATCTACCTACTTCTGACCGTTGGGGAGACGAAATCCAATCTCAACGGTGAAGGGGCCTGCATCACACATGAAATGCAAAATTTCAACGTGAGCGGAAGGCTGAAAGGAGACGCGGTGACCGATTCCCGAAACGACAGCCGGAAGCCCGAGCTCAATCCCGGTGATACCAAGTCGGTCTTTAGACGATCCGCCGATCATGTTGGTAAGCTCACCCACTAAATCGACAATGTCGTCTGTAATCTCGGTTGGCCTTGCCCCCAAGAAGGATTCGGCTGCCGAGTAGGTCATCTCGGCAGCACAGCTAACGACCAGAGTTCCACGAAGACTGCCAGAGAAGCCGATTAGACCGCTAACATCGTACTTGGACAAAAAGCCCCTGCTTTTCGTTTGATCGGCGAGAACAATATCCCAGCCGAGCATCGTCGAGAAAACTTTCTCAGTACAGCTTGCAAAGGTCCCAACAAAGGGATGAACAGTGCGGCTTTTCGCTTCGATTTGATCTAAGGCAACTGCAACAGACATGGATTGAAACCTAACAAGATTTTCAACGAGGCAGGAAGCGAAACAAATTTATACCGCGACAAACTTGTCCAGCTTTGCTCGGAGGTCATCCGAATCGAAAGGCTTGGTCAAGTAATCACTAACGCCAGCTTGGATCGCCGCGATGACTTGGCTTTTTTGTGCTTCGGTTGTAACCATAATGATTGGAATCTCAGACCCGGTTGCTCGCACTTCAGTTACGACTTCCAAACCGCTTTTCTCAGGCATGTTCCAGTCAGTCAGAATCATGTCCACAGGATTTGCTTTGAAGGCGTCAATTGCTTCTTGGCCGTTGGCTGCTTCAATGGTGTCAGTGACGCCAACCGAGTTCAAT
>JAIYDQ010000327.1 GCA_027487375.1 Planctomycetaceae bacterium | reverse complement strand
TCCCAGTTTGTTTGGCTGACAAGGCGGTTCCAGCGGCCTACATAACGTTGAACGACCTCTTCCGATTCTGCCGAAATGGTGTGCTGGCCTGTTGAGGCTGCTTCATTCAGGTTTTCATCCAGAGAATCAAATGAATCATCGATGGCAACGTTGGATTCGAATGGAATCTCTTCTCGACGCGACGAAGCAGTGTCGATCGAAACGCTCGTCGATGTAACTTTAGCAGTAGATTTCGCGCTGGCGGAATGACTCATCAAGCGGTCTTTCAAAAACGGATTTATTTCAAAATTAATGTAAAGCAGTAGCCCCTCATTAACTTACCCCAGAGTCGGGAATCACCAAACCCAATTATGGAATAAGCGATCTTCAACCTAAAAAATAGTCGTCGAAAGTGCCATGAAGTAAATTCGTAGCAGTCACGTTCAGTTTGCGGGCGGGGTGCGCCGTGGAGCCTCCTAAGGAAGTCTTCCGGCTACGATTTTGGGAACGTATTTGTGGTCACGTTTTTTAATCACAGTTGCGTCAATGATGAAGTCCGGTTTGTTGTTTTTATCTTTCTTTTGCTTCTCATCCGACAAGTCCATCCTTGCGAAGGTCCCCAGCCACTGCTCTCCGGTTACGATTCTTCCGAATACGGTCATCTTGCCGTCTAGGTGAGGTTGCGGCATCATCGCCATCAGGAACTGCGAGCTCGCGCTATCGAGTTCTGGTTCTTTGGTTTCTTCATTCGATCCGACGGCAAATAGTAGGGAGCCACGGAATACATCGCGATGATCCTCGCGTTGCATCTCCCCCGGGATGGTGTAGCCTGCGTTGCCTTGTCCATCGCCTCGGTCACAACCCGTTTGCGCCGCGAGATGTTCTACCACTCGAAAGAATAGTTTGCGTTTGTAGAAGCCTCGCTCAACCAGGAAGACAAAATTTGCAACAGCCTCAGGGGCTTGGTCCTCGAAGAGCTCGATTTCGATCTCGCCGCGATTAGTGAATAAACGCACCCGCGGATTAGTGTTTGAAGCCGCATCTGCCTCACGAAACTTAAGTTCTCGCTCCCACTTTGCTTTCAGCTCCGCCGTCTCTTCCAACATCACCTGTAGCCTTGGTGGAAGCTTAATTTGTTGAGCAAGTTTAATCAGCGCTGCCTCCGATAGGTCGAAATCATTCATCGCGTATCCTGTGTATGCGATCGCCTCCAAAAGTTCGTTGGAATGCTTCGCGTCACTATCAAAGAGGACTTTTGCAAGTGGCGCTATCGCTTCAAAACGGTCTGCAGCAGCTTCCTTAAGAACCATTTCTTCCATCAAGTTTCCAATTCCACCAAACTTAGCCGGGTCTGTTGCGTAGACCTTCGCCATTTGTTGGGTCCAAGCCTTAAGATTCTCGTGGGAATCGAATGAAGCCTTCGTGAAATCTCGCAATCGTTGCTCATCACTGGATACATCCCAAGCAACGTGATGGCGCAGGTAATGTTCTCGGACGAAAGTCAAAGAGTCACGAAACTTTTGAAAGGCCGAATTGTATTCTTGTGCCAATGTTGGATCAGTACCTTCGGGAAGGACGCCGTAGTACTTGGCACGGAAGGCGGCTGAGTTCTGCGCCTGCTGCTGCTGCTGAAGGTCCTGTGCGTCACGATTGCGAAGCAACTCCGTAAAAGTCGCGGCCGGTTCTCCGCTAGATTTTGACGGCTCTGCAGGCTTATCCGCGGTGACTTTCGATGTACCCTCTTGCGCCGTCGCAAGCTGCTGCATCGAATAGGAACCAAGCAGCATTAATGTGATCGACGCTAATGGAAAAGAACGGAAGCATGAAGAATGGTAACGCATCATGAAAAGGAAACGGCTTGAATACAAAAGGAAGTATGTGGGTATGTTCAATTTAAAAAAGTATCGTGAACCAAAAAGTACAAAAGCGATCGCTGCCGAGACTTGATTTCTAATGCCTAGTTGGACAACGCCAGGTTTGCGCTGGAGTTCAGGCTTTAGCCGCTTTTGGAAGATCCAAAGCGATCGGCGCCTAAAGGCTGTACTCCAACACAGTTGCGATCGATTGTCGTGCTCAACCTTGCGCTTTCCAACTAGGTACGATTACAAATTGTCGTGCCTCGTAGTTGCGTTTGATAGTCAAACGGCATAGATCAATGGAAATCTCGCCAACCATGCTTATCATCGCGAAGCGTCGTCTTTGTTATAACGCTGCGACATACGGAGGCGGTTCACCACGAAGCTCGGCCAAGGCATTACCAGCCGCACGTTGCTCGGCATCTTTTTTGTTTCGTCCCCAAGCAGAGGCGAACCTCCTGCCGTTGACGGTTGCTGCCATCTCAAAAGTTTTGCTGTGATCGGGGCCCTCTTGCGAGACCATGATGTAGGTCGGCGAAATTCCCATTTCACGTTGGATCAAATGCTGCAGTAGTGATTTGTAGTTGCCGCCCGTGTAACCATTGGCCGCAGCGTGTATCTCGGTATGGAGGGTTCGGAGGATGAACTCTCGAACGGCTCCAATGTCTCCGTCGAGGTAAACGGCCGCTACAATCGATTCAAATACATCGCTCAGCAGAGATCGCGGTACGCTCGATCCTGCCATCCCTTTCCCAACAATGAGGCATTCTTCGAGCCCCAGCGTTCTGGAAACTTTGGCGCATACTCGGCGCGAGACAACGATCGATTTGATCTTGGTCAGCTCCCCTTCCAGATAGTTTGGGTACAGTCGAAACAGTTGCTCACAGACAATCAATCCGAGAATCGAATCACCGAGAAACTCAAGCCGTTCGTTGGATTCGACTCGCTTAGCAGCGCCGGATGCATGAGTTAAAGCGGAAAGCAAAAGGTCCAAATTCTTAAACTTGTACCCGATTCTTTCCTGGCACATTACCAATTTGTCATCAGACGAGATCGCGCGATAGGGTTCTTCAGTCTGTCCCGACATAGAGCCGTGATGCTTTGGTAAATGGGGAATGGGAAACCACCGTAGGTCGCTAGGACCCAATCAAACTCCCAAAAGTAACCGCTAAAGAGTCCATCTGCAACGGTCTTGCGGGCTGACTTTTAGGGTGAATCCGCTTTTTTCGTCGTCGCTCTACCAAAACTTGACCTAAATTTGTGGGCGGTAGTTTGGGACGATTGTCCTGAACGAACACCCAACCAGGCAAACGGACGGGACGATCGTCCCATCCTACCTTGGTTTTGACGATGCTGTTCGTCCAATAATTCGAACTAAACCTCAAGAAATGCTGGAAGCAAGTCTCCTCATCAGTCTTTGTGCACTCGCCGTGATCGCCGTTCCAATTGGAATCTCGGCTTTTGTACCGCTGCGCGTCGGGCGGATCATGGGGAGAAATAGTCCTAAGAAGGCAGATGTCGAGCCATCCGACACCCCGCAAACACCTCACCAGATCTCTCGGCAGTCACGAAGCACCTATGCGAAGATGCGACGGACCGAGGGGGCTGCTTCCAGGCTTGTTGAAATTTCGGAAATTGTTCGCGAATCCTCTGACACGATCTCCATTTATCTTACCGCTTGTGTTGGAACGGAATCCCTGCGGGACGCCATCGATCAGAAATCCAATCATCTAGCCGTTGGAGCCCTACCCAGTTTTAAACCTGGGCAACATATCGTTTTTCAACGTCCAGCCACAAGTTCCCAACCCGCGACTCGTCGGTGCTACTCACTCTCTGGAGTTCCAGGCCATCCAAATTGGCGAATCACTGTTAAAGATGCTACAGCCACTTCGATTAAGTCGAAAAGTGGGCGATCGCAAACGAAAACCAAAGATGCGTCGGTTAGCAATTGGCTTCACTCGCACGCTCGAGTCGGTGATCGCTTTATCGTAACTGGGCCACAAGGTCGGTTTACACTTGACCTAGCTAGCGACACAAAACCACTTCTGCTTCTCGCGGCAGGAGTTGGGATTACCCCCATCGCAAGCATGGTTCATCACGAATTGCAGTTTAAGCGGTCAAGACCGAAGTGGATGTTCTACCAAGTCTCCGATCTTGATCACGCTCCACTTTTAACCGAACTCGTGAACCGCATTGAAGCTTCTAATGCCATCCAGGGCGTCATAGCTTGCTCTGCTGATAAACGACTTCCTCAGACTTTTGTTCCTGACCATAACAAATCGTTGCACATTATCGGTGGAAAACTCAATCCTCGATCGATCCTCGAAGCAGTAAGAACGACCGATGTAACCGTCTTGATGTGCGGTCCGATGGCGTGGATGGAGTCTATGAAGCACGGGTTCGTTGCTGAAGGTGTTGATGCGTCAAGCGTCCACTATGAAAGTTTCGGCGGGCATGCAGTGGAGGAAAGCTCTTCGAAAGGGAAAAACAACACTAGCGACGCCAAGGCAAACAGTCTCGGTGAAGGAATCGCGACGGCAGCTTTCTCCGTTAAGTTTGAAACAAGTCAGCTTGAAACCACATTCGATGGCTCACAGCCGGACCTGTTAGCGCACGCGAAAACGAACGATGTTGATATTCCTTCAGGCTGTCGAATGGGAAATTGCGGGTCCTGTACCGTCAAGCTTTTACAAGGAAAGGTGCACTACAAGCATCCTCCTGCCTCGTCGCTTGCGGCCGATGAAATACTTCCATGCGTATGCATACCAACTTCTGATCTTGTTGTCCAAGCGTGACCTAGAGTTTACTTATCATGAATAATTCAAAACTATCCAATTCGCTCTTCTTCTGCGGTTTTCTCGGACTGTCGATCGTCACGTTCAGTTCGACTACCGCACAAGAGAGCCAAGATGATCCTCGCAATGTGAATTGGGACCTTCATGTCGATCCGAGCAAGGTCCTCGGGGTAGAATCGTGTGAAAAGTGCCATGCTCCAGAAATTCAAACATGGAAAGCAACTCCACACCACGAAACATATTTAACGCTTCATCGAAAAAAGGAAGCTCAGCAAATCGCCGCCAAGCTTGGTATCAGCTCGTTCAAAACCGATTCGAATTGTGTCCAATGTCATTACACCATGAAGCAAGTTGGCGGGCTTCCTGTCTCAACTAACGGATCAGCAATAAGCGACGATCTGTCACATGCAGTCGAGGCTATTTCGGGTGTCTCATGCGAATCGTGTCATGGGCCAGCGAAAGACTGGCTGAATGTTCATAACGATTACGGTGGACCGGGAGTAACGAGACTGTCCGAGAGCAAAGAGCATCGACGTTCGCGGTTATCGCAAAGCATTAAGTCCGGTATGCGCAACCCAGCCAATCTCTACCTTGTTGCACAATCATGTTATCGCTGTCACACCGTTCCTGATGAAAATCTTGTTAACGTCGGTGGTCATAACGCTGGAAGCTTGGACTTCGAAATTGTTAGCTGGTCTCAGGGGTTGGTTCGACATAACTTTGTGCGAACCGATGGAAAGCAAAATGCAGAGAACACTCCCGAACGTTTGAGAGTCATGTTTATCGCCGGAATGATCGCGGATCTAGAATACAGCATGCGAGCGACGGCATCTGCCACCGAAAAAGCGAACTTCGGAATCACTAGCGCAAAACGAACCGCACGTGCCGCCGCTCGGCTCAAATCAGCTCAAGCAAAGCTAAACCAACCGATCTTGGCCGAGATTCTTGAAGTCTTCGCATCGGTACAGCTCAAGCTGAACAATCGCGAACCCCTAATTCAAGCCGCAGATCAAATTCATAAGCTTGGATTGCGTTTCGCAGCAACTGTATCTGGTGAAGACCTCGTAGCGATCAACGACTACATTCCACCGAAAGACAAATGGAAGTAATCAGCCGCGGGATGTCAGTCTGAGCATCCCCCAACAGCAGCACTCCTCCTCCGCCGCCTCTTACTCGTACTCGTGCTCGAACCGTACCCGTACTTAGCCATCGGAGTCGCGCCCACTTCCCACTTTCTCCGACACGCGACTACGCGTTAAGAAACACAGCCTAGCCTTTCCTTGGTTGTTCGTACCATTGAAAGCAAAACTGTTAGCGTTCGTCGATACGAATCCAAATCTGGATGAAAAAGCTACTTTGGAAGGATAATTCGAACATAGCGATTTTTAGGCTCAAGGCGGCCTTAGGATTCCTTCGATAAAACCGATTGCATGCGGTCAGTGACTTTCATGAGGGTGATAACTCGCACTCGGATCGTCTTCGCATTTTGGTCCATCGGACAGAGGAATCGTATCAATGAAACATCCATATCATTTGCTTGCATTCGGTATCTGCTTTTTCGGGACCACCGTTGGATGCGTTCAAACCCCTGGGGCCCGCACCTCGATTTGGCCAACTAAGCCAGTCGATGATCCTACAAAAATAGGGAGCACTTCGACGATTGAGTCGATGGGAACAAAGCTCAGCAAAACGGCGACGGGCGTCAAAGGCCAGTTCGCAACGATGGGCACAGCGATGAGTTCTGCATTTGGAAAGACCAAGACAGCGGTCAAAGGGGCCTTCTCGACAACCCCAACGGACAGTGCTGGTACGGGTGCAACGGTTGACGCAACAACACTCACTAGCAAGACTCCATCGCTTGGGCCGGAGATGTTTCTGATCCAAGGTCAAATGTATGAAGCTCAAGGTCAATTCGCAAAGGCGACCGATTTTTACAGCAAGGCTTTAGAGGCGGAGCCGAAGAATCTCCCAGCACTGATGGCAATGGCACGGCTTCAAGATCGTCAGTCTGATACGGTGAAAGCTATTGAGTTTTATAAGAAGGCAATCGAAGTTGCTCCTAACCAAGCCGAACTCTACGCCGAATTGGGGAATGTCTACTCGCGAACTGCACAGCTTTCGCTCGCTAAGGCAGAGTACATGAAAGCAATTAACCTCGATCCGAAAAGTAAATCTTATCGTTCGAGTCTCGCCGGAGTGTTGATCGACGAGGGGCAAGCTGAGCTTGCAGAACAAGAAATCAGACAAGTCGAAACACCAGCGATGGCGCAGTATCAAATGGCCTATCTGCAAATGACTCGGCAGAACGTTCCCGTGGCACGACAGCACCTGAACAATGCCTTGACTATCGACCCAAACCTGAAGCCAGCTCGGGATATGCTAAACTCCATGGGTGGCTCGCAACTTGTGGAGCAGGGTAGCAACTATATTCAGCAAGCTAATAACTACTACCAGCAAGGCGGCCAGGTGATGCAGCAAGTTGGCCAGCTTGGGACAAACTTGCAAAGCACATTTGCAACACCAGCCAGTTACGGCACACCACAGCCTCAGCAGTAGTTCGGGCTTATGAATCCCGAGCCAGTTTTTGTACTTGAGGCAGGTGTCGTAATGCATCGGAATACTTCAGCTTTTGCCGTCGTTATCATCGACAGCTGAATTCTTACGAGTTCAGCTGCGCAAGTATCTAATCTGGACAGCGCACTGGTTTGCTTCTAATCAATCGAAACTCGCATCCATGATCGTATGGACTGCTGCAACCTTGATTATGCTTCTTCAGCCACTTCGTCAACGGATTCTTTTGGCACGCGGACAATTGCCGTTAACGTGTCACCTTCGTCCATACCCATGATCTTGACACCTTGGGTGTTACGGCCAATGACACTCACGTCCTTGGCGGCGACACGTTGAATCTTTCCACGAACTGTCATCATCATCAGCTCGTCTTCATCGGTGACAGAAGTGATGCCGATTACTCTGCCATTTCGTTTGGTGGTCTTGATATCGATCACACCCT
>JAIYDQ010000191.1 GCA_027487375.1 Planctomycetaceae bacterium | reverse complement strand
GGTGACTAGCCAAATCGGCCAAGGAAGCTGCTTCCGGCTCGCACTGCCAAACCGCACTCCTTCGGCCGAAACACAACCCATCCATTTGCAACAGACTCTTTTTTGAGTGTTCGGCTATCAACCGTCGGATGGGGCCTCGCCTCGTCCGGCTTGGCACCCGTTGCAACTGTCGTAAGACATCTGTAGGCCGAAGGCTCTGTTGTCGTTAACACCGACGCCTGAATTTTTACGAATTTAGCTACTCAAATTCTTATTTGTACAGCGTCTTGTTTTTTCCCCCGGTCGCTCGGCTTAACGGGCGGCAGGTAATCTGGTAGGCTCTCTTTCCAGACGTTGGCTTTTGGCTAGGGAAATTGACTGCCAATTCGATTTTCATGCCGTGGCATTGAAGTGCGACGTAACCACTAAGACGGTTAATTTGACACTAAGGCTTCACAAGGACACTGGCGACTTCGGATGGCGGCACCAAGAGTACTCGTTTTACGTGCACCGGGGACTAACTGCGATGTTGAAACGGCATTTGCGTTCGAGTCTGCGGGTGCGATTGTCAATCGTATCCACGTCCAGCAACTGATTGATCGACCAATTCTTGCGAACAATCATCAAATACTTTGCTTCCCAGGCGGATTCAGCTACGGCGACGACATCGCTTCGGGCCGAGTCCTTGCGACTCAGTTGATCGCCTACCTGCCGGACATGATTGAATCGTTTCGCCAAGAAGATCGGCTTGTCTTGGGGATCTGCAATGGCTTCCAAATCATGATTCGGCTTGGGATCTTTTTTGAAGACTCGAGCAGCTCGCTGTCGAATTCTTCAACGATGCCCGCACCACTTGCAACGCTGACGTGGAATCAGCAAGGGCGATTTGAAGACCGATGGGTTCATTTGAAAGTCTCCGAAAACGATTCACCGTTTCTGCGCGACATCGATCAGATGTTCCTTCCGATGGCACACGCCGAAGGCCGCTTCGTGACACGTCCATCCAATGGGACCGGACCTAGCGCTGCCGAGACGCTTCAAAAGCAGAAGCAGATACCCCTTCGATACTGCCGCCCTGATGGATTCACAAGCGACGATGTGCTGCCGCATCCGGACAATCCCAACGGCGCGGAGATGAACGTCGCGGGTCTATGTGACGAAAGCGGTCGCGTCTTTGGATTAATGCCACACCCCGAGCGTCACTTGTTCCCCACGCAGCACCCCTTCTGGACACGACGTGATGAACAACCCGAATTCGGTGACGGAATGAAAATGTTTCAAAACGCAGTCGACTTCTTCGCGTGATGTTGCTTCCGCGAGTAACTATGATTGCCTAGATTGTCGCGATCGTTTTGAGATGAAATTCGTATCGCGGTTCCTTAAGTTAAACAATAACACACCTATCAGCCGGCAGGCGTTAGCCTCCGGTTGGCAGAACTCAATTTTCTAACCTTTTTCATTGCCTTGAGCCCTAAAAACGATGCTCGACCTATTCGATAAAATCCAAGAAGCCAGTGCGTTTATCCAAAAATCGTGGGCGAAGAAGCCAGACGTCGGAATTGTTCTTGGAACAGGCCTTGGCCCCTTGGTTGAGAAGATCAAAGTCGAAGCTACGATCGATTATGGTGATATCCCTAACTTCTTAAAGTCAACAGCGACCAGCCATCGCGGAAGACTTGTTTGCGGCGAGCTCTGTGGATTGAACGTGATGGCGATGGAAGGTCGTTTTCACATGTACGAAGGCTATCCGCTCAAGCTGATTACGCTTCCGATTCGAGTGATGAAAGCGATGGGAGCAGAACTGTTAGTGGTCTCTAATGCTTGTGGTGGTATGAATCCTTACTACAAGCCAGGCGACATTATGCTGATCGATGACCAGATTAACTTGATGGGAGATAACCCGTTGATTGGCATTAACGATGATCGCTTAGGGCCTCGCTTTCCAGACATGTCGGAGCCTTACAATCGCGAGCTTATTGCAGCCGCGTTAGAAACGGCACGCAAAAACAATATCGTTGCTCATCAAGGTGTTTTTGTAGCCGTCTCAGGACCCAATTTGGAGACCCGCGCAGAGTACCGCTTCTTGCGCATGATCGGAGCCGATGTGGTCGGCATGTCCACGGTTCCTGAAACAATCGTTGCGGCCCACTGTGGGATGCGAACCGTTGGGTTTTCTGTCATTACCGACATGTGCCTTCCGGATGCTCTGGAGCCCGCTAACGTTCCACGAATCATCGCAACGGCTAACGCAGCCGAACCGAAGTTAACAACTCTAGTAACCGGTGTTCTCGACTTCGAACGTAAGCGTTTGAACAAGTAACTTTAAGTCAGCCGATGCAATCGAATCCAACGGCTATCCCTCACGCGAGCGTTCGATTCGCGATGGGGCGCTCCCTCGAAAGCTGTTTCAAGGCACGACACTCTGAATATGTATCAGCTACTTTCAAAGCCGGCAGCGTTACAAGACTGGCAATGCGGCGATTTGCGATTGCTGAGATGCTCGATCTGCTAGAGAGCGCACCAGGGCTCGTGCGATATGTTCGAAAGGCTTTGAAGCGACTGGGTCGTTGAGGGCTTCCCGCAGGCGGCCTTCATCCGACTCGGATCGCAATTGCATGTAAATGGGAACATCGCCCAGGAATGGAACGCCAATCGAATCGGCTTTGTCTCGAGCTCCACCGCGACCGAAAATATCATATGTCTTTCCATTGTCGGGGCAGAGAAATCCGCTCATGTTTTCGACGATTCCAAGCAAGGGAACTTTCGTTTTCTCAAACATCGCAATAGCTTTCCCCGCGTCCAACAAAGCTACTTCTTGAGGCGTGCAAACAATCACTGCACCAGCGAGTGGGAGCATCTGCGATAGTGTAAGTGCCACGTCACCTGTTCCTGGTGGCATATCAATGATCAAGTAATCCAGTTCGCCCCAAGCAGTGTCACGCAAGAATTGTTGGATCGAGCCGTGCAGCATCGGCCCACGCCAAACGACTGCTTGATCCTTCTCAAGCAAGAAGCCCATCGACATCACCGGCATTGTCTCGCTCATGATCGGTTTGATCTTGCCGTCAACAATTTCAGGTCGGCCAGACAGTCCCAACAAATGCGGAACACTTGGTCCGTAAACATCGGCGTCCATCAATCCGACGCGACTTCCAAGCTTCTCAAGCGTGATCGCCAGAGACGCAGCGAGAGTGCTTTTGCCGACACCTCCTTTACCAGCACCGACGGCGATAACGCTTTTGGCTTTCAACCCGATCTGGCCGATCGCTGGCGTTGGACGATGCTGAGTTCCGAGCGTGACTGTAACTCCACGAATGCTTTCGCTTTGCGCTTGCAAAAAATCGCGAAACGCGTCCGCTGTCTCTTGAGCGATCGGTTTGGAATGCGACGTGAGAGACAGTTTGCAAGCGACGTGTCCGTCCGTAATACTCCAATCAGAAACCTGCCCAGTTTTAGAAAGCGGACGCCCGGAGTCAGGGTCCTTGAAATTTTCGAGCGAAGCCTTGAGTAATGAGTCCAGGGAGGCAGCGTCTTGCATATTGAAGTGTTGTTGATTTAAGAGAATGGTCCATCGGATCAGCTTGCATGCACATAATTTCGGATCCAGATAATCGAATCCGGCTATTACTATAGCATCCGAGGACTTTAGGAAAGCACCTGGTCGGTTTTGATTGGCCACCTACCGAAACTTTGGCGACTCCATCTAGAAGAGTCCATAAAAAAACACCGTAGCTGCGAAAGGAATTCGTTGGAGGTCCTCTCCCTCCCCCAACAAATCCCAACCTCGCAACTACGGTGCTCAGGTGGTCCGAAGTAGACGCTGGCGAATCCCAAACAGGTAAGATCCGGCCTAACGTCCATGTGGATACCCAAATGCAGCTACCGTGCCATGAATCATCACAAACGACGAGTGGCGGGATCGATTGCATGTTTTTGCAGTCATGCTACGTTGCATCACGGTCGCTTTTGAGGTCGCTTAAGTTGATTAAAATTCCATACGGTTACCTTTTGTCCCGTAAACATCATCGCCGTTTGGGGGCGAACGAATGCAATCTTGATACGAAAAATTTTTTTCAGTAGCCTGCTTTTCGTGTAAGCTTTTCGCGAACCGGCCTAGAGATTGGATTTCTGGGCTGTAGTGCTGCTTGGTTTTTCAGCAGGCGGTTTAAATTGTGGGCAACCGTCTTGGCGAATTCAAAAGTCATTCTTTACAGTTCCGGACCAACTTGGCATACTCATGCC
>JAIYDQ010000493.1 GCA_027487375.1 Planctomycetaceae bacterium | reverse complement strand
TTCGCTCACTAATCACGGCTTCTCAGGGGGGAAGATTGGCACACCGACTCAACAAGCTACCTTAAGTGGGCCAAGTTGGAGTTCGATTCTGACGGGCGTTTGGACTGACCGTCACGGAGTTACCAATAACAACTTTACAGGAAGCCAATTCCGACTTTGGCCGAGCTATTTGAAGATTCTCGAATCTCAAGTAGCAGACATTTACACGGCCAGTGTCGTGACTTGGGCGCCAATTAACACCAGTGTTTTCTTGCCCGATGGAGTCAATCCGAATCTTGACTATCGGTTGAGTTCAGGCAGTGATCGCAACACAACCTCGCAGGCGATTTCCCAAATCAATGGCTTCTCCTCAAGCGGCAAAGGGGCGCTATTTATGCATTTGGACGATATTGATATCGCAGGGCATGCATCCGGGCTCTATAGCACAAGTTATCTGAGAGAGGTGGCTGATGTCGATTCTCAGATTGGTGAGGTTCTGACCGCGATCCGCAACCGCTCGACTTTCTCGTCAGAGAGCTGGCAAGTCGTGCTAGTTTCGGACCATGGACATATTGCCGGAGGAGGACACGGAAATCAATCGACAATGGAGCGAACGGTGCCCATCATTGTCAGCAGCAAGAGCGTAGCGCAAGGATTTTCTCAAGCCGACACACGGCAGCCCTCGTTGGTTGATATTTCTGCAACGGTGCTTGATCACTTTGGTGTTTCAACTCCAGCGGGGCAAGTCGGACAGCCATTGGGCTCCTCTGCGATCGATCTAGCCGGTCGCCCTTCGCTCGCCAATGGACTCGTTTCGCACATCGCCTTTGACGGAAATGCGAACGGTTCCTCAGGCACCAATGGAGGCACCGCGACTGGCAATATTCAGTATGAAGCGGGGCGTTTTGGTCAAGCTGCAAAAGTTCAGTCTTACGGAGAAGGTACGATCAGAATGAATCAAGACTTGGGATTCACATTCGGCGTCGACTCTGACTTCGCGATGTCAATGTGGATGAAGTACGATTCGATGACGGGGGCTGATCCCGCATTTTTCAGCAACAAGGATTGGAATAGCGGGAGCAATACGGGAATCAATCTGGCTTTACTGCCCGCCGGCGGTGGGAGCCTTGATTTCAACACAAAAGCCGCAAGTGGAGTACGCCGTGATATTGAGCCGCTGGGCGGATTAGATGCTGGCAACTGGAATCACATTTTGTTTAACGTCGACCGAAACGATCGAACGCTTTTGTACCTCAACGGAATCTTGTACGGTGAGATTTCATCAACATCTTTGGGTTCCTTTGACGGTGCTTTTAATTGGACTTTCTTCAATGATGGTACCGGAGCATACACCGGTGGAACGATTGAAGGACTGATGTTGGACGAATTTGGAACCTGGAATCGATTGTTGACTAATGACGAAATCTCATATCTCTCGCAGTCTTCGATTTCAACAGTCCCCGAGCCTAACAGTGGCTTTTTGGCTATAGCGTTTCTCGCAGTGCTTATAGGTTTAGCACGGAACCGGAATTCACACGTAAGTGTCTTGGGACCCAAACGTTAGAGTCACCGGGGCGTTCGATGGAAAAAACAATCTTTAGTTAAATCATATTTGTCACCCTGAATTCTCGTCGCGATTCATTGAAGGTGATAAGACCAAATGCATTTGAACAAGCAGTTCTGCAACAAATGCCAAGTTGATCGATCGTTTCGTGCACTGATGATTTGCGCTGCAACTTGTCATGATATTCCGGACAAACATGTGCGAGTACTCGCCACTTGCTGTCGCCGAGGTTCAGGCTCGCTAGGAATAATATGCTCGTAGCATTCTTGACTATCGCTTGAAGTCGGTGATCGAATCTTCGTTGGATCCGGGTTGTGGGGAAATCATGATTGCAAGATCACGTGACGAGGCTACAGGGCAAGTCATTGTTTGATTTTGTGAAAGCTTTTGCGTTTAATTTGGCCGGTGTTTTGACGGATTGCATTTTCACTTAACGACAGACAAGCTTGAGTACTCCCGCACTGGGGGGCTTGCCGAGCATGCTCGCAAGCATTCCCGTTCGAGGACTTCTTTGGTGCTTTTGCGAGTGTAGATCGCGAACCGAATGGCAGGCGGCAGGCCGGAGTTTTGATTTGTAGATCACTCCGAGCCACAGGCCGCTGAGAACTGTGCAACGGAAAAGGCGAAAGTTTTGAATGGGTTAATGCGTTCCCTGCGCTCCAAAGATTCTGACTAATCATCTCCTTCAATCCGGCCTCCGTTCACTTACCTCTCGCCTATGTGAAAGAATCTATTCCGCTCCATTGTGAGCCGGTGGCCGTATATCGAAAGCCGTTCGATGCGTTGTGTTCCGTCAGAATCGCGAATCTTTTTTGTATACTCTCAAGCCTAGAAAAAGTCGCGGCAACTCGTACGTGATGCCACGGCCAAACGCACTGAAGCTCGCGAGAACCGCGTTGAAGTGATCATCACAGAGCTCCGTCGCAAAGCTGAAGTTTAGCTGACAGCTTTCCGCCGTCCGACCACAATCATCCATCGCTCGATCAGAGAAGAAGAGGATGATTGCGGTCGCGGGGACCATTGAATCGAGACGGTGACTAATCGAGCAAGTCTTCCAGTGGAACTGGCCACATTTGTTCACCGACGCCACTGAAGAACCAGTCTACGCCGCTACCGCCAATGAATGTGTCGGACGAATTATCATCCAGGACTGTCGCAGAGCCGTTTCGTGAAAGTCGTACCGAGGATGTGCCACTCGATAACAGTCCACGTTTCAAGGTGACATTTCCCACACCATTCCACGTCGCGTGGATCGCTTTCAAGGCAGATAGGTTATTGTCGTATACGGTCGTGCCGCCAATCAAGATGTCGTCTCCAGAGCCACCGACAACTCGATCTACCCCCAGACCACCAATCAAGATGTCCGCGCCATCGAGACCTTCCAGGTAATCATCGCCCGCTCCCCCAATGAGAACGTCGCTGCCTTCGCGGCCATAGATGAAGTCGTTACCACTTCCTCCAAATAGGAAGTCATTACCCAGTCCGCCCCAGATTCGATCTGTGCCATTTCCGCCATCGATCTCGTCCGATGCAAAGCCTCCCACCAACAAGTCATTTCCATCGCCGCCGTAGATTTCAGCCGTGCGCATCAAGTCGGTAGCAATGACTCGGTCATGACTTTGCCCTGAGAACACGATGACACGCCCCGATGCTGGCAGTGCAAATGGCCCTGACGAAACTCCGTTCATCCAAACGGAGACCGTGTTGCCTGCACCGCTCCAAGCGTAAATCGTATCACTGCCATCCGTGCCTTGCACAATTAGATCGTCGCCAACAATCTGTACCGGTTGCACTGGCGCGTCGCCGAGTGCAGCCAGGACTTGTTGAGCAATCACCAATCCGAACTGACGCGATGAATCGAAGTTCTCTGCTGTAATGATTCGACCATCAACCACTACATCGTCGGCCGCTGTGCTTGGATTGCCGATGCTACCACTCACATTGCTTGCAAGCCCACCATTGGCAATCACTTGATCGTATTGGCCAAGCATATAGCCGCCGGAGCGCCACTGGCCAGCGTAGAATTGGTCTGGAGAACTAACCGTTGTCGGCACCGCTACGTGACGGCCACTGATTGGACTCACACCATCAACTCGCGCCCAAGCCAATACCGTCACTCCATGACAAATGGCCGCTACGTGCTTGTTTTGAGCCAGGAAGGCACCAATCAACTGATTGACGACCAACTTCTGAGAAGCGATCTGTCCATCGCCTAGATTTGTATCTCCGTTATACGGTGCATGCGAATAGAAGTTATCGGTGGTACCATCCGCATTCGGATCATTGTAGGCGTATTGATACATAGAAGCACCCCAACCACCGACGAAGGCGATGGATGAGTAAAGATTTGGATTGACATCCGACAGCGCGAGATCGGGCGTAACCGCGCCAGAGGTAGCGCCTTGCCCCGTGCCGGGATGCGGATAGGTCGTATCGCGGGTGGTCGCAGCCACGACAACCGTCAATCCTCGTTCTTCAAGCGCTTGGCGTGTTTCGGCATACTCGCGGTAGTAAAAGTCTTGTTTGTCCGCCACGACCATAAGAACCGGAAGAGGCTCCGCGGAAAAGACCTCGCGTTTCTCAAGTCGCTCCAATGAGATGCCGCCGATCTGCCGGCGGACCGTAGCTCTGGTTCGAGCACGCTTCGCAACGCGGCTACGATTCAATGAATCAGAAATGTGGTGGGAACGGAAAAGTTGAGTGAACCACTGCATGACAAGATTTCCTCTGGAGGCTGAGTGTGACTACGTGATGGATATCCCGAAGTGGGCATTCATCCGACAGAGAAGAAATGTCAGTTGGCTTGTGGACCTTTCTCGGCATCGTTGATTTTTTTCGCAATGGCCGACGTAATGGCACTCATAAATCTCCCAGCGAATCGAGCTTCGGCTGCTGTAACTACGTTTCCATCCATAACGACATTATCCTTCGTTCGACTCGCCCCTCCGTACTTGATCTCGTCGCTATGGACAGACACCGCCGGTGTGACTTGCTTGCCGCCTAGAGCACCGTGCTGAGCCAAGACGCGCTGTCCAGCACAAACAGATCCTAGGATCTTCTTGTCCATTTGAAATTCCTTGATCAGCCGAGCTGTATCCGCACCGCCGACACCCCCAGGTTGAAACTCTTCGGTGCTGTAGCCAATGAAAACCATTCCGTCGTAAGGCTCACTGGCAAGTGCCGAGTCTAACTTTTTGTCAGGCACTGCAATGCCTGGCTTGGACGTCGCCAGTACTTCGGATGGAGCATCTCCGAGTCCCGCGAACGTAAGTCGCACGCCGCTGACCTGCGCTGCCAAGACCAATTCTTCATAGTCTGGAAACCACAGACCTTTGCTCGGGAGCAAAACAAGAAGATGCCCTTTGGAGCCGATAGGCGGAGGTTGGAGCCATTGGTTGACAGCCAAAGCAACGAACAGCATTGCAAGCCCAACCGTAACGACCATTCCGACGCGGCTGCGCATGGGAAGCCGCGCGAGCCAGGGCACAGACCTATCCGTATCGCGCGATGATTCGCTCGGCTTTTCGAGCGACTCAACAATTACTTGCAACGATTCGGCGACCTCAGCGGGCGTTTGAAATCGTGCATCGGGATCCTTCGCCGTCATACGAGTCAAAACCGCATGCAATGCATCGGGAATATCGCCGCGTTGTTTGCGGACATCTGGAAAGGGTTCTTTCTGGTGGGCTGACAACTTGCCCGAAAGATTGCGATGGCTGAAAGGGGACTTACCTGTGAGCAAAAAGTAAAGCGAGCAACCGAGACTGTAAATGTCCGAACGAATATCAGCGCAACTCGACTCGACAATCTGCTCGGGTGCCACATAGTCGGGCGTCCCAAGAATCATGTCCGTTCGAGTCTCCGACTCATTCGTCACGGGTGAACTCTTCGCTTCCGATGTCGGTACACGTTCCGTCACAATGCGAGACAAACCAAAATCCAGAATCCGCACTTCACCTTCTGGAGTAATCATGAGGTTGGCAGGCTTGATGTCGCGATGCGCCATCCCTTGTTCGCGAGCATGCTCTAACCCCAACGCGGTTTGTTCGATCCAGCGACAGACTTGCCTCACGGAAGCGGGGCCCTCCCGGCCAATTCTTATGTCGAGCGTTTCTCCCTCGACGTACTCCATCGCCAGGAAGTGCAAGCCACTAGCTTCATCGGCGTCATAAGACACCACGATGTTGGGATGCGACAGCTTGGCAGCCAAATGAACTTCGCGTTCAAATCGCTCCACGGCGGAAGGATTCGAAAGCAGGCGTGGGTGGACGACCTTCAGAGCGACGATCCGCCGCATCAGTCGATGCTCCGCTTTGTACACCGCACCCATACCACCCATCCCAATTCGTTCGATGACTCGATATCGAGGATGATCGACGAGGGGTGCCGGAATCATATCGTCGGCAAGCAAAGCCTCTGTCGCATGAGCCGGCGGCCCCATCGTGGCCACTTCTCGAGCTAAGGCAAGAAGCGTGTTATCAGGCTGTTCCGTCAGTTTTTCGCAGCATTCCTGACAGTGCTCGATGTGTTTCTCCACCTCCGTAAACTCATCTCCTTGCAACCTACCATCCATGAAATCCCGCAAGCACTGAAGTGTTGGATGGGTCGATTCAGTCTGCCTCATGGTAGGACTCGATACTAGACAATTCTGACGGACAATGATGAAGGACAATTAAAACGGACAACGTACCGTCGTTGCGGGCTGGTAAAGCGTTCCGACGTCAGTAAATGTCTGTTTTACATCAGGCCTTTCAGCATTTTGCGAAATTCATTCGGAAAACTAGTCAATCAATCGTCGAGCAAACCGCTCGATTCCTGCCGAAGACGAGCGAGAACGCGACTTTTCGCGATAAACACTGCGTTGGAAGTTATGTTTAGCTCCGCCGCAACCGTTGCCGCTGGCCGCCCCTGAAGTGCGAACTGCTCGAACGCCAGCCATGTATTCGCCTCAAACTCACTCCGTAACTCGTCCAGCAATTTGCGCATAACATGACGATCGTGCTCTTCATCAAAGACGCGGGAGAGATGGCTTTGGGGGTCCTCCAATTCCGACAGCATCGTTTGCACGTCACTGCCACCAACCGCTCTAGGGTCTAACTTGCGTGAACGCCAGTATTCCTTAACGCAGTTGAACGTAATGGTGCGCAGCCAAGTGCGAAAGGCTCCCGGTCGACCGTTGTGCTCGAATTCCGCGACTCGTCGCACCACCACCGCCATGATGTTCTGAACGAGATCATCCGAGTCATCCAACAGAACTTGATTGCGACGCAGCCAGCCACGCAAGAGCGGCTCGTAAACATCCACAAAACGCCGCCAATCCGTCGGCTGCGATTCCTCGCGCAGGCGTTCTAGCAGGCTCAACGATGTCGGCATAGTCATGGGGTATTTGTCCAAAAAAAGGTACGGCTCCACCACATTGTAGGGAATGTTCGTTCGATAGCGCACAACCATCGCATCATCGGCTGACATTCCGCTTCTTTTGATGCTCTTTTTTCGAGTTTATGAAAGCTCTGCCAATTGGCGAAGCGAGATTTCGAGAAAGCCACCGATGCGTTTCCTAACTTCTGAAATGCCCCACTGGCCTCCCCAATCAAACGCTCAAATCCCCAATGTTTTGGGCATTTTTGATTTTCTGAGCCAAACCTGCCGCGCTCTCATTTTTCTTGCCACGAGCTGATTTTCCGAATGTTGCTTCCGTCTGAACAGTATTTTCTCCCGCGAACTATCGCGATCTCTTTTTTGTAAGTGGTTGCTCGCTACATCGCCGTTTGTTTCCGACCCAGCGAAGCGGACCTCAAAACAATAAGGGAACGAAATACTAGCGGGTTGTGGAGGGAGTTGAGTTAGCTTCCGTCGCTTGATGGAGCTGATCGCTCGCATCGATCACCTCAAGGTTCAACCCGGAAAGTTTCTCGGATGGCTCAAGAGGAAAGCTGAACTCGAAGGGAAATTCGTCGTCGGAGAGAACTTCTTCGCGATCTGAAAGCTTGACTCCCAGCTTAGCAGACTTAATTGCACCGCGCTCAGCTGCACAGTAGGCGTACATCCAGGTGAGTTCCGGTCCGAACGAAAGAATCGTCGCATGAACGTCGCCGAGGGGAGTTTCAATGCGTTTTTGCGTGATGACTCTTTCGGATAACGGCGTGCGTTGGAACTTGTCTTGGAACAACGCATGGACGTCGATGTCTTCGATGACGATAGCCGTGATACCCTTAGGCGACAAAGAGATCTTTGCGGTACCGTTGTTGATGGCGATTTTCGAAGTCTCGCGTTGGTTGTCTCGCCAGACTGATGCGAGGTAATTGCCTGCGGGCAAATCGAGTTGAACGGTAGCGTTTTTAATCTCGCGATCGCATTCATTCATGAAGGCTACGCATAGTACGTTGGCGCCGCGCGCAGCGATGTGATTTACTTGCACGTTGTCGGTTTTTATGAGCCCTTTAGGCATCCATGGCCAAAGGTTCTTTTGATCATAGAAGGTGCCCTGCGAGACGTAGACATTGCTTTGTAGGAAGGCATAGCACTCGGTATATTCGTTAGGGAAGTCGATGGCTCCATTTGAGCGGTCGTGAGCTTCGGCCATGAGGTAATCGAGTACGAGGTTGGCCATCGGCAGGACGTGATTGTAATGGAATGATGTTGTTGGCTTCAGATCATCATGAGGATGTAACGGGAAGTCAGCCTTCTCCTGCGCTGTGGAATACAACGTGTTGAAATGATAGCCAGGGAAGTTAGCGAAGCGGCCAATCATCGCGCTGCGGGAGATTTCGCGTAAGAACGCGTCATCGGTCTCTTGTGCGATCCGCAGGAATATAGGTGCATGCGTAGCAAGATAGAGTGCGATGCGTTGTACCGTACCGTTACCTTCGCAAATAAGTCCTTGTTCGGAGACTTGCCAGGCCGGCACGGTTTCCTTGACCACAGGCACAAGGCCGGGCTTATCGAGCGAGCCGCGTCTAGGTGCAAAGCCGTTTTCATTGACTGTGATATTTCTGTCAGGCACGGATGGGTAGAACCAAATCATCTGCGCAAAGAGTCGTGCTCCACGGTGGGCAGCGGCCAAATGGCGCGGTTCGTGAGTGTCGCGATACAGTTCGAAAAAATCTTTCCATGTGGGGAGCATGTATTCGAAGAAAGTGCCATCGGCGGCTTCGCTGAAATCAGTCGGGACCTTGGCGAGTTCGGGTTCTGCCTTGGCGATTGCAGCGTCGAGCCACTTCCGCT
>JAIYDQ010000501.1 GCA_027487375.1 Planctomycetaceae bacterium | reverse complement strand
CGTCATCGCCCGCCCCAGCATTGATGCGATCATCGCCTGATCCACCATCGATGGTGTCATTGAAACGGGATCCAGTGATCTTGTCATTGCCAGCGTCGCCGCTCAGTTTATCGCCAGCGGAGTCGTTTACTTCCTTGATGCCCCACTCGACAACGAAACCGATCTTGGCGTCGCCCGACAAGTCGTTCCATTTGCCGCCGCCCCACATGGTCGCAAAGTTTTCTTTGGCTGCACCCCAATTGTTGGGTTCGCCGTTACTCCAGTTTTGGAAAGAGCCGTTAACTGATTTCTCAACTTGCGAGAATTGCTGCCCCGATTCTTGTCCCGTTTCCCACTTCCAATTCCCCTCGCTGCCAGCATCGGAGCCGCCGAGCCATGCCCAAGTACCGTTCGTCAATCCAAAGACGAAGTCATTTTCGGCTTGAGATGTAATGGTCACCAAATGACCAGGAACGCCGTTGACCTTCATATTTGCGGCGATATCACGCGCTTCTGCCCAAGTCGCTCCAGTTGGAACGAATTGGTAGAACTTGCCAGTATCTTCGCTGAATCGAATGTTTGGGTTGTTTTGCAGGATTTGCTCCACACCAGCCCAACCCGATGCAATCGTATCATCGCCGTCGCCACCGCTGATCGTATCGGTTCCGCCACCGCCACTCAACGTGTCGTTGCCAGCGCCACCTCGGATGTTGTCATTGCCAGCACCACCATCGATGGTATCAGCAGATCGGGTTCCAGCGAGATTGTCATTGCCTGTCGAGCCTCGCAAGGTCCAGTTGCCTTGTTCATTCACCAAAGTTTGATCGGCGAATCGTAGCGATTCGACGTTGATTACTCGATCAATACCATCGGCAGTGCTTCGGTCGATAACAGACGTTGTTCCATCCGCATTACGGACAATATCGTAGTCAACTCGATTGCCTGAGAAGACCGCGATATCTTCTCCTGCGCCGCCATTGATGACGTCATTACCACTTCCGCCTGTCAGAGTGTCATTGCCATCTTCGCCGAATAAGGAGTCGTTGCCACTACCGCCAATCAAAGTGTCATTACCGTGGCCGGTCCATATGGTGTCATTGCCAGCACCACCATCCACGACGTCCACACCGACTCGATCAGCAAGTTGGCTGTTATCGAAGACATCGTTCCCATCGCCCAATCGAGCGTTGGTTCCGCCAGCAGCTCCATAAATGTAGTCGTCCTTAGAAGAACCGATCACATTTTCAATATTCTTGTAAGTGTCTCCGGCAGCATCACCTGTTAAGCCGCCAGCCTTTTGATTCGCATGAGGTCCATGCTGATCGGTATCATCCAGCTTAACCGTCACACCTTGAGCGGATCTCGAGTAGTCAACCGTATCGTTGCCATCTTTACCGATGAATGCTTCTGCTTTGCTTCCGGCAACGAACGTGTCATTACCTGCTGTACCAAGGACTTGACTGCTGTTGATCGTTACGGCCGTGGTTGTTTGGACGACCTGAGAAGCGGTGACCTTGACGTTATCGATTCCCCAAGCTTCGTCGCCTGGGCTTTGGTCTAGCATCGAACCGAAGCCGACTTTGAATTGTCCGTTGACTACCGGTACTGTGATCGTGTAACGATGGCGTTGATCTGCCCAACCGCTCAAGCCTTGGTTTTGAGTACCGTTATCGACGGCGACAGAATTCGCCTTGTTAACGTCTCGTTGGTAGGCGCTGAACTCAGTGAAGAAAGTTTGAGCGGAAACTTGTTGGTCGTTCGCGAAGACTCGGAATTGTTCTCCATCCCAAGAATCAAGTTCGAGGAAGTCGAATTGCACTTGGACCTCGGTTACTCCTGGAGGAGCGTCGAATGTCTTGAAGACCGACTGGCCGCCTCGATCATTTCCAGCAATCTCATTGAAACGTCCAAGGAAATTGGTAAGCGATGCACCACCGTTGGTGACTGCGTTGCTACTCCAGCCTGATGCTCCCTTTTCAAAGTCTTCGGAGTAAATCGTGCCCTTGGTTTCGAAGGTGGATTTGATCGTCAAGTTTGCGGAGCCTTGAAGCTCTCCGTTGGCTTGAAGATTATTGGCTTGTTCAGGAGTCAATTGCCATGAACCATCTGGAAGCTTGGTGCCCGCTGATAGTGACATACTTGCAGGTACGTTTTCAATACGAACCGACGTGAGTGTTCCAACATCGGTGCCACTTGCTTCCAGTTTGAGTCCGACCGGTCCGTCAGCGAGATCGCCCTGAGCTTGCGCTTTCATGCTAACAGCAGGCTCAATATCGACATCAACTGTTGTCGAGATTGAGTTGTTGGCTTGAATGACTAGGTTGTCGATAGCCCAAGATTCATCGGCGATCGACTGATTGAGGGTGGAACCGAAACCTATTTTGACCATACCATTTTCGACTGGCAGGACAATTCGGTAGCTGTGCTTCTGATCTTCCCATCCGTTATAACCTTGGTTACCAATGTTCTTGGTATCGGAGACAGCGAAGCGGCTTCCTTGATCGACGCCTCTTCCTGCACCTTGATAGGTGTCGCTTGTTACGAGTTTGTCATTACCGAAGACCTGGAACTTTTCACCGTCCCAGGAATCAAGCTCGAGCATATCGAACTCGACGACTACTTCGGTAACGCCCGCTGGTACTGCGAAAGTCTTGAATACACCTTGTTGGCCGTTGGTGCCACCGAATCGACCAAGCGATTGGGAGAGCGAGCCGCTACCTTCGGTGGTATTGATGTTCCAGCCTTTGGCACCGCTCTCGAAGTTCTCTGTGTAAAGTGGTACCGAGCTTTCGACGCTAGCTGTGACCTTGAGATCAAAGTTGCCAGTGACCATGCTATTGGTTGTCATAGCAACGTTCTTCAGGTCGCTCGCTTTGAGGACCCATTCGCCTTGTCCAACGTCACGTCCCGCAGAAAGCTGTGCACCTGCTGGCAAGCCAGACACACGAACTTCGACTGCATCGGATGCGACGCTACCGAGGTTGATTGGCAATGAGAAAGACTCGCCTGCTTTGAGGTCAATTTCGGCAGGGATCTGCGCTGCGACTCCAGTTAGATTGACTGCAGGTGTTGCCGCAACGGCTGCAGCATCGTACATAGCGAAACCACCGTTGGCAGTTTGAATGTAGTCGACGTCGCTAAACTCGATCTTGAACGTGCTTCCGCCAGGAAGCGTTACGACTGCTTGATTGTCGGTGATGCTGATGCTGCTTTGCGGGAACTTACTCAAATCAACGGTGTTGTAACCTCCGCCGCCTTCAATAGCATACGTTGCACCGGCTGTTGGATTTGAAAATGCGAATACGTCATCGAACGAAGAACCTTGAATTCTTTCAATGCTGACGAGAGAGTCGGTTTCGGTACCGCTTGTGACAACGCCTGTTGTGATGTCCGCGACGATACCTCGAGTTGAATCGCTATAAGAAGCGGTATCTAAACCGGCACCACCATCGAGTCGGTCATTACCTGCACCGCCTCGCAAGATATCGTTGCCAGTGCCGCCAAAAAGGCTGTCGTTGCCAGCACCGCCGTTGAGAATATCGTTGCCGCCGTTTCCAAACAGTTGGTCGTTGCCGATTCCACCATTGAGAATGTCGTTGCCTTGGCTAACAACCGTTGGTGTCACGTTAATCTTAGTGACCACCGCACCGAAGTACGGTCCGTTTGCGGCATTGGGTTGTGTTTGACTAGCGAAGACGATTTTGGTTGATTCGGATGTTGCTACGAATGTGAACTCACGAGTCTCGTAACCCATCGATTGTCTAGACCAATTGGCTGGCTTGTTCCATTCGAATTTGGCTGAGCTATCGCCGGCAGATAGTTCAAGAGCCTTAGAGGGCGAACCTCCATCGCAATTTCCGGCCATATCAAAGCGAACGGTGTAGGTCATGCCTGGAACGGTAGCCATTTGCTGACTGATTGCGCCGGGTGACGATCCGTCGAGATCGATGCTACCTGCGGCTCCATTGTGTTCCCAATAGGTTCCGATGACATCGACAGTCCCGCTTTCGACTTGCCAACCGCTAAAGGACGTTCCTGCGTTCAGCGTTCGAAAATGGTTCGTGACGCCTGTGTTTTCGAAGTTTCCGTTGGCAACAAGATTAGTCGTATCACCATCACCGTTGTCGCCAATGAGAACATCATCGCCCTCTCCACCATTGAGTTCATCGTTTCCAGCACCGCCGACAAGCGTGTCATCGTTCACGGCGACGAGACTAACATTATCGAGCGCAGTACCGATTGCATCGGTGCGTCCGATCTCGACAAAGCGCAGCGTGTCGGTGCCATCACCGGATCCAGAAACGAGTTCGAAGCTGTTTTGCTTCCAGCCATCAGCAAACGTACCACCCGTTGTGCCAACCTTCTCACCGTTCCAGTAGACTTCAAGAACACCCGTTCCTTCGGCGCCACGGCTTCGTGAGTCGAAGTTCAATTCGTAAGAATCACCAGCTTCGAGACCCTCGATTTTCTGCGAAAAAGCGATTCCGCCTGGGGAGGCATCAGTGTCAAGCCAGTGTTCACCATCGGTTGCTCCAACACCCATATGAGCTGCATCGACGACTTCGAATTGAGGGCCGCTTTCTAGCTTCCAACCTTCCAGTTGTTGCATGCCTCGCCAGCCACCAGATGCAATGTCACCACCTGAGAACTTCTCGAAGCTACCATTTTGAATGAAGTTCTTGCGACCACTATCGCCATTTAACTTGTCATCCCCATCTCCACCGACGAGGACGTCATTTCCTTCGCCACCATTGAGGGTATCGTTTCCTGAATTCCCCTCGAGTTGATCGTTGCCCGTTCCACCGTCTAGTAAGTCATTACCTTGGCCGCCGAATAGATCGTCATCGCCTGTACCGCCAATGAGTTGGTCGTTGCCGTTATTGCCGAAGAGTGTGTCGTCGCCGCCAAGTCCGTTAAGGACATCATCTATCCCCGACCCATTTCCTGTGTCATCGCCATTGGTTGCTTCGACTTCTGGCTCATTCGTCGCGGTATCAACCCAGGTTGCCGACATGAGAATACGTGGTTCTAGAATATCCGTAGTAAATGTTGCCTTGGACTTCTCTGATGATACTGAAGAACCCTTGCTGCCTACGTTCTTCTTATTTGCGTCTTGCTTGCTATTGAATTGAGTCATTTGATTGCCAAAAAATGGATTTTTATAAGGAGTATGAATACGAGAATCAGGTTTCGATTTGTGTTGTTAATGCATATCAGACCCTGCACCTGTGTTAGACAATCTCACTGCGAAACCTGCTGGTAAGTGCTTACTAATGTTGTCAATTTCGACTACGACTCGAATGGTTTGCGTGGCTGCATCAATTAGCGGTGCAACAAAGACAATCTTTGCATTGAGCAAGGGTCGCCCCGGTAAGTCCGCTCGCAATTCGATAGTCTCGCCAACGCGTTGCGAAGAAATGAGTGAAAGCGGAATGTAAAGATCCGCTCGCAATCGACTGATGTCAGCAATCTTGATAATCGGTGCGCTTCTAGAAACCGTTTCGCCAAGATGTGGATAGATTTTGATGACAGTCCCATCAAAGGGGGCTCGTACTTCGTGTGTTTCTAAGCGAGCCTGCTCGATCTGAAGTCTTGCCGCTGCCTCACGCTGCGTTTCGATTCCCTCTTGGAGAGCTGCCTTCGCTTCTTGAAGCCTGCTTGTTGCTTCATCGATCTCCAGACCTGAAGCGGCGTTCTTTGTTGCCGCTTGGTTAATTCTGTTCAGATATTGTTCAGCCAAAGAGACTTTCGCATTCGCAGAGCTTAGCATCGCTTGACGGTCAGCAGCAGATTGAGCTGCTTGAACCGAAGCAACGGCAACACGGTTGTCGATCAGTGCGAGGACCGTACCAACTTGCACGATATCGCCCTCGGCAACATACAGCTTCCACAGTGGGCCATCTGCTGCGGCAGCAATCTCTGCAACTTGCAGTGGATGAGCGATGCCGGGAAGCATTTCAATAGCTTGTTCTTGCGCACCGTCAAACTTTGCATCAGTTGATTCAGCGTTCGTGCTTGCCAGTCTGGCGACTTCCAGGATTGGCGATGGATTCTCTAGAACGCCTTCCGTGGATGAATCGACTGGCATCGGAGTTGAATCCCACGAATTAAGCTGATCGGCGACATTCAGCTCCGATACTGGTGCGGACGCGTGACTTTGATGACTAGGCGGTGTTTGCCGGGTCCATAGACCGAATGCAACGCCTAGCAATGCGATAGAGATGACTGAAACGAATCCATTAGTGAGAAATTTCACGAACCGTGTTCCCGTTGTCCAAAACTAAAATTTGATCTATTGAAGCCGCATCGCCTTAATGAGTAAGGAATTCTTGAATTCACCGTCTAAATCATCAAAACTTCGGACTCGCTTAAAGAAATAGCTTTCGTAATGAACGAAAACTTAGATTTGGCGTGATTTTCATGAGATCAAAGATGCAATCATGTAAAGCTGTACGGGATGTACCGATTGTTCCGTAATTCGGGGTTGATCGTCCTATTCCAGGAATACGGGAGAATCGGATTGGTGATACCGAAATTAAGGTGCAGCCGGTTTTGTTCGTAGATTCCAGCGCACCTTATTGCATAGAAAAACTTTGACTTTCATGGAAAGCGTCGAGCAAAAACACGCGAATTACGTCGATTACGGACTTCCGTTGTCGCGTCGCTGTTTTGCTCTTTCGCTTGCCAGCGCGACGATTGGAATCGCTGGATGTCGTGTCGGTCCCGATTTTCTAAGGCCCAAACCGCCGCCACTCAGTAGCAGCTTTCATCAAGCCAGCGTTGATCCCGCGATGGCTGAGATTTGCTCGGTCGACCCGCAGATTGCGCGTTGGTGGACCTACTTCGACGATCCGATCCTGCATGAACTCATTGGATTTGCGAACCAGCAAAACCTTTCCGTTCGTGAGGCTTACTTGCGAATAGCTGAGTCTCGAGCTCAACTCGGCCTGTCGAGATCGCAGTTTTTCCCGCAATTCAATTCCACGACTGACTCGCTTTATCGAAGAAATAGCGAGAACATCAACCAGATCGCGAGCCAAAACAGCCAAGGCTCGTTCATGAATTTCTCGAACGGAATCGATTCTTCTTGGGAGATCGAGCTTTGGGGACAGTTAGCTCGTGGCGTGGAATCTGCGAATGCTTCGTTAATGGGGCAGTATGAATCGCTCAATGATATTCGTGTTACATTGCTCGCAGACGTCGCGACGACGTACATCCAAATTCGCGTCTTACAACAACGCCTTTTGATCGCTCAAAAGAACCTCGAGCTCCAAAAACAAACGCTTCACATTGTTCAGTCGCGGCAAGAATCGGGCTTGGTCGGACAATTGGATCAGTCGGAAGCAGAGTCGAACGTAGCGGTAACATCCGCATCGATTCCACCCATTGAGCAAGAACTCCAAACATCGCTCTACCGACTTACGGTGCTGCTTGGCGAAACACCAACTGGAAGATTTGTCCTGACCGATGGCTTTGGTGAGCTTCCGATGGCCGTGATCACTAACATCTCGCCTGGAATGCCCGCTGAACTGCTTACACGTCGGCCGGATATTCGCAAAGCGTACTACGATGTCATGTCCGCCAATGCTCTTATTGGAGTTGCTGTTGCCAATCGATACCCTCAATTGACTATCCGTGGCAACATCTCTGTCGAAGCAAGAGACCTGAACATCCTCTACACAGGTAACAGCATCGCCCATACCGTTGGACCTGGTATCAAGTGGAATTTCTTAAACTTTGGTCGACTCAAGCGAACAATTGAAGCCCGCGAGGCAAGCCATCAACAAGCCCTCGTCCGATATGAACAAGCCGTTCTCAACGCTGTCCAAGAAGTCGAATCCGCTCTTGTCGAGTTCCTTCGTCAAAAGGAACGAGTTATTGAACTGGAACGCGTTGTCGAAGCAACAAATCGGTCTGTTGAAATCAGCCTCGCGCGGTACGAACAAAACCTAATCACTTTCGACAGAGTACTAGATGCACAGCGCAGCCTAGCCACCGCTCAAGGCAATCTCGCGACCGCTCGTGGTGATGTGCTTTTCGCAATCGTGAAAGCCTACAAAGCACTCGGAGGCGGCTGGGAAAATTAGTAAATTGTCTGACTTTATTGGGGGTAGCGGAATTCGTAAGAATACCGAAGTCGTTGGGAACAGTTGCCAAACCCGCAGTCTTCAGATGTCTCACGACATCTGCTACCAGCATCTAACCCGAACTTTTAAGCTGGACAAAGGACTAGGAACTTGTTCGTAGTTTTTCAATCGCTGGTTTCACTTCTGCCCAAGGGATGTTGTGCGGTAATCCTTTGCTCTGAGCCGCGACCGCTGCCGTTACTCCCGCAGCCTCTCCCATCGCAACGGCGTTACCTGTTACCCGATAACTAGCATGGGCAATGAAATCACCACTGATGCATCGACCGGCCATCATAAGTCCATCGATATCCTTGGCGATAAGTGCACGCAATGGAATGTCGTAGGGCTTCGTTTTCACTCCACCGTTGTTATAGGCAGACTTCTTGTTTGCCTCGGCGCTCAAAGCATGAATATCAACAGGAAACGTCGCGCGGACAACCGCATCTTCTTGACGAGCTCCTTGAAGCAGATCGTCTTTCTGCATGAAGTAACGTCCTTTGATTCGTCGTCCATCACGAATTCCAATCTGCTCTGGGGTTGCCGCTATCTGCAGCCCCTCCCAAGGCCCGCCAAGCTTGCGAAGCCCGCGAACGATCGTGTGGAGTTCGGCTCGAGCTCGAATGGTTGCTTGTGTGACTTGCGTAGCATCCGTTGAATTGATTCCGTACTCATGATTCGCCATCAACAGTACAAGATTTCCTTGAACGGGAAACAAACACGCGTGGCCATAGCTCGGAGTGATTCCCGCCCTCTTAAGTGTGTCTTGAAAAGCCTTGGGGCCAACATGCTGCCCATTGTTCCCAGTTCCGTGAATGCATTCAGCGATCTCATCGACATTCTTCACTACCAGCAAGGCGTACATTGTCATCGGCTGGCATGGGCATTCCTTCTCGATGCCAATCTCAAAATCGCAACCAGCTAATGCACCCAAGTCGCCATCACCGGTGGTATCGATGAATACAGGTGCTTGCCAAGCTTGTCGCCCAGATTTTGATTCTGTTGTGATCGTGCGTAACGCCTTTCCTTCACGGTAAGCAGCAGTAACTCGCGTATGAAGCTGAATCTTGACCCCCGCTTGAATACATAGCTCTTCCAGAAGGAGCTTCATCTCCTCGGGTTGGTAAGCGAGTCCATTCATCCCCTCGCCATGAATTGCATCGCGTTCCCGCAGTCGGCGTACGAGTTCTTGATTGAAGCCCGGTTTGTCGAAGTCAAGGAGATAACCGAGCAAAGAGGAAGTCCAAACGCCACCCAGCGCTCCATGAGCTTCAAATAATCGAACCTTCGCACCAAGACGTGCAGCGCTGATGGCCGCTGTAACACCTGCTGGTCCAGCTCCACACACAATCACATCCGCGTCCGCATTCAAAGGCAATTGTCGGGATGATTCCAAGAACGTTCCAGAGCCTCGCAAGTTTGCTTCTTCGGCTGTCACTAATGAAGATACAGCAGCTGTGCTTGCAGCGGCACTCAAAAGAAACCCTCGACGAGGAACATCCATCGCTCTCATAAAACAATTCTCTTATCCAAAAAGGAAGAACTACTAATTACGACCAAATTATAGCTACCTGTACCCCACGTTCCAATGTACTCATTGCGGTAGTGACAGGTAACCAACTGGTTCGATGACGATTCTTAGCGAAAGTCTCTAGATTTGTTTCAATCGTACTCGTTCTCATGCTTGATGAGATGGTACGAGTGCGCGATGGAGTGAGTTGGTTCGGACGGATTTCGAGTACGAGTACGAGCACCAGTAGGAGTAGGAGTGCGAAAAGATCGGAATCACGGGTTGTGCGACGATTACTTTGGACTTTCGATGAAGCTAGTTATTGCGTTTCGCGCTGGATCGCTGGGCTCAATGAGCTCGCTTGCGATCGTTCCATGATTTCGGTCTTTGATCTCCAAACTTGAGATATTCTTGCAGCCAGCGTCTCTCATCACCGCAAAAAACAATTCGTTCTCTTCGGCTCTCGCTGGAGAGTCGTTGTCGGCATACAGAAGCAAAATGGGCGGTGTCGATTTTCGAGCGAAATAAATCGGAGCGGCCTTGTCGGCTGTGATCGTATGCTTACCAATTCCTTGCTCTTCGCGAACTGTATAGTGAGTCATTGTTTGACTGCTCACAGAAACGATTCCTGCAATATCGATTGGTTTAATTCCTTCTGATTCCAAATAAGCAGTGTCCATCGCGAGCATCAACGCCAGATAAGCACCTGCTGAATGTCCTCCAATATAAAACCGGTTAGCATCGGCACCATGCGAACCCATGTTTTTCTTTGCCCAACTAACTGCTTTCGCAGCGTCTTGAATGTAGGCAGGAAAATGAACTTGCGGGCTTAAGCGATAGTTTGGTGCAATCACGGCGATACCTGACCGAGCCAAGCTCTCGGCAATCAACGCAGTCTTTACGGAATCATTCGGCAAAAGACGACTCTTGTCGCCGTTCTTAAGCCCACCACCATGAAACCAGATCAGAGTTGGGAAATCGCTTTTTCCTTTAGGAAGATAAACATCTAATCGACAACGTTGTGCTCCGTAATCGCTTTGGTCCGCCTCCGTACGATACGAAATGTCACTCAGAACTTGAATGGCATACTCGGTTCCAGTTTGTTTCGCTGCGTCGTCGGCCTGCGACACGCTCGTCAACGCGAATACTACAAGCATCGATCGATAGACGCGATTAAGAAGCATCACCATATTTATCAATACGTTTCTTTGGTCTTGAAAAATCAGTTTTTTAGAGAGAATGACGGTCGTTGATTGTACTCACGATCCAAGCAAAGTGCGACGTAAGGGCCTCAGCCACCAGGGCAAGTCACAATCTCAAGCTGGGCAATGAGCCGTGAGCGCTAGCTCCGGATTTCCCCATAGCAACCCGGAGCTAGCGCTCACGGCTCATTCACTATTTTGAATAATTGACTAGCCCTGCCTCAGCCACGCAAGGACAATTCTCATCGAGAAACTGACAAGCATTGGGCTGCGAATGCAGTGGAACGCCTAAACCATCGAGGCGAGTTAAAATGCTACAATCCTTTTTCAACATCTCACCTAGGATTCCTAACCATTTTGCGAAATCAAATGTGTACTCGCTCTCTATCTCACCAGCGCAATTGCAAGATTTGCATCGTTCTCCTAGTAGTGCTGGGACTGGTCATACCGGCTTCGCATGCTCAATCTGAGAATTGGCCCGGCTGGCGTGGTCCGCGAGGTGATGGCAGTTCTTCGGAACAACAAGTTCCAACTACATGGGACGCGACCACAGGTGAGGGGATTGCTTGGAAGGTGCCTGTACCGGGCCGCGGACACTCTTCACCGATTGTGTGGGAGAACCAAATCTTTGTTGCAAGTTGCATTGAGGAGACCAATGAACGAGTCTTAGTCTGCTTCGATCGTCGAGATGGAAGTATTCAATGGCAGCAGACTGTTCTTAAATCACCACTCGAAACGAAGCATGGTTTAAACAGCTTTGCTTCAGGAACTCCCGCGACTGACGGGAAAACGGTCTACGTTTCTTTCCTTGAAACCGATAACACTGAAGAGCCGGCAAAGAACGTGAGCAAACCTCGGATGAACACACCTGGCGTGATGATTGTCGCAGCATACACGATGGATGGAAAACAATTGTGGATAACCAAACCAAGTCCCTTTAGTAGCGTCCACGGATTTTGCAGTTCACCTGTTGTTTTTGATAACTTGCTGATCGTCAACGGTGATCACGATGGAGAATCCCATGTGTTCGCACTCGATCGAAATACAGGAGAGCTAGTTTGGAAGTTTCCACGCGTTCATCAAACGCGAAGCTATTGCACGCCCATCATTCGCGAAGTCGCCGGCAAAACACAAATGGTGCTGTCAGGTAGTAAGCAAGTTGTCAGCTTGGACCCACGCAGCGGCAAAGTTCACTGGACGGTCAATGGCCCAACCGAACAGTTTGTTGCTTCAATGGTTTTCGATGGTGCCAAGTTTTATCTTTCAGCAGGCTTCCCTGACCATTATGTAATGGCGATTCGCCCCGATGGAACTGGCGATGTAAGCGATACCCATGTTGCTTGGAGTATTACTGACGCCAAATGCTACGTACCGTCCCCCGTTTTAGTTGGAAGTCAGCTTTTTGTTGCAGATGATCGCGGAACAGTAAATTGTTTCAACACAGAGAATGGAAGTCGCCTTTGGAGGGATAGGCTTGGCGGACACTACAGCGCATCGCTGATAACGGCCGGTGGGCTTGTTTATTGCACAGCCGATGACGGCAAAGTAACTGTGATAAAGCCTAGTGACCAGCTAAACGTAGTTAGTGTTAACATGCTTGGTGAAAGCAGTTTTGCCTCGCCAGCAGTTTCCAACGGGCAGATCTTTATTCGGGGGGAAAATCATTTGTTTGCGGTCGGCAAGTTGGCGAAATGAGATTTGGATATTTTCAGTTTACTGACACAAGAAAGTAGAGCTAACTGTTGAACGGAACATTGCATAGTGTAGATCTCCTTGTATTGTTGGCTTACTTGTTGTTGGTCCTTTTGCTGGGCGTCTGGATGGGGCGAGGTCAGAAAGGATTGAGCGACTATCTTCTTGGAGGACGCGATTTGCCGTGGTGGGCAATTCTGGGTTCGATCGTTGCGACGGAGACGAGCACAGCAACTTTTCTAAGCGTTCCCGGTATCGCTTACTTCGGTGATTTGCGTTTCCTACAATTGGCTTTTGGTTACATCATCGGGCGAGTAATCGTTGTCTATATTTTTCTTCCTCGTTACTTCGAGGGAAATTTATTCACAGCATATGAAGTTTTGGATAAGCGTTTTGGACTGGCAACGAAACGAACAGCGTCGGTAGTGTTTTTAGTTTCTCGCACGTGTGCCGATGGTTTGCGTTTATTTCTTGCCGCCCTTGTTCTTGAAAGGATTCTCGGTTGGTCGATGCCGCTTTGCATCGTGACGATGGGTATCGCGACGATTCTGTATACGTTCTTTGGCGGCATCAAATCTGTAGTGTGGACCGATTGCCTTCAGTTCGTAGTTTACATCGCAGGAGGAGTGATCGCCGGTCTTGTGATCGTGTCGCGGATCCCCGGAGGTTGGGATGAGCTGGCGACATTTGCGAGCGACAACAACAAACTCCGCGTGTTCGATTTCAGCTGGAGTTTTATCGAGCCCTATACGTTCTTAGCAGGTGTCGTTGGAGGAACGTTTTTGATTCTAGGAACTCACGGTACGGATCAAATGATGGTTCAAAGGTATCTCTGTGCACGCAGTGAGCGAGATGCCGGTCGAGCGATTATCCTTAGCGGATTTGTAGTGTTGCTGCAGTTTCTTTTGTTTTTGCTGGTGGGGGTTGCCCTTGCGTGCTTTTATGATCGCTTCCCACCGACCAGTGAATTCAGAGCCGACTCTGTCTTCGCAACATTTATTGTAGATGAACTGCCAAAGGGTGTCGGACTGGTTGGCATTACACTCGCGGCGGTTTTCGCGGCTGCGATGTCGACTTTGTCTAGTTCGTTGAACTCTTCTGCATCATCGGCTGTTAGTGATCTGTACATTCCGTTTCGCCGTACGGAGGCAACTTCGTCGCATCTGTTGTTTGTAAGTAGGGCACTTACGATCGGGTTTGGTATTGCTCAGATTGGAGTGGGAATTGTTGGTATGTATCTCGCACGAAGCGTTGTTACCAACGTACTTGATATCGCGAGCTTAACAGCAGGACTCCTGTTGGGTTTGTTTGCGCTGGGTGTACTGACCAAAAGAGTCGGACAGAACGCTGCTTTGATTGGACTCTTGTTTGGCTTGAGCGTGTTAATGTGGATCAAGTTTATGACAAGCATCGCGTGGCCGTGGTACGCTTTGATAGGTGCATCGTCGACGTTTGCAGCGGGCTTACTCTGCAGCTTTTTTACACAGTCTGATCAACCCGTGCAGCATGTCCTAGAAAAACCAGGATCCTTTGATGGCAAGTAATAACCTGCATATTGGCTTAGAACGCATATCCGAAAGCATACCTTCGGTAATGCGAGGAGCGCGTTTGGGATTGCTGATGAACCAGGCATCGCTCGACCATCAGCTGCGATATTCGTGTGATGTGCTGTCCGATTTGTTCCCAGGGCAGCTTACCACACTATTCACTCCACAGCATGGCCTTTGGGGCGAACAGCAAGCAAACATGATCGAGTCGTCGCACACGATTCATCCGCAGCTTGGACTCCCTGTACATAGCTTGTACAGCGAGACACGAAAGCCGACTCCAGAAATGCTTAAGGATATAGACTGCTTCGTAGTCGATCTCCAGGATGTTGGAACACGAGTCTACACGTTCATTTGGACCATTTCACATTGCTTGGAAGCTTGTGCAGAAGCAGGCATCCCGGTCGTCATACTCGACCGTCCGAATCCGCTAGGTGGTGACATCGTTGAAGGCCCCATGCTCGATGTTGGGCAAGAGTCTTTTGTTGGCCGAGCCTGCATACCGATGCGACATGGACTGACGCTCTGCGAGTTATCCCGAGTGGTGAACTGCTTGATGAAAATCGGTGCAGAAGTACATGTCGTTCCGATGTCAGATTGGCACCGCAAAATGAATTGGTGCGAGACGGGCCGTAAGTGGGTTTGGCCTTCCCCCAATGTTCCGCGTCCAGAGAGTTGCTTAGTGTATCCGGGTATGGTCCTGTTGGAGGGAACAAACCTTTCCGAAGGACGCGGAACAACGATGCCGTTCGAAGTCTTTGGAGCTCCATTTGTCGACCCATACGAGTTGGCTTCGAAGTTGCGAGCATACTCACTTCCTGGAGTCGCATTTCTTCCGTTACGTTTCGTTCCAACGTTCGACAAATGGAAAGGCGTTAGCTGTGGTGGTCTACTGTTAAACGTAACCGATCCATCAACCTTCCAACCCGTTCTTACGAGCGTTCTCTCTTTGGCAGTCATACGTTCTCTTTGGCCAAATGATTTTGACTGGCTGCCACCTCCTTACGAATACGAAACAGTGAAACCACCGATCGACATCATCGCAGGTACAGCTCGACTGCGAATGGCGATTGATTCGCTACAAGCTGGCGAGTCACCGAGCCGAGAAGCATTCGAACAACTGATTGCCTTCGACGAATCCGCTTGGAAAGATCTGTGTCGACCTTATTTGATATACTAATCGGACATCGCCACATTGCGCTGGAGTCCAGGCTTTAGCCGCTTTTGAAGCATCCAAGGTGCTCAGCGCCTAAAGGCTGGACTCCAGCGCAAAGTGTCGCTGTCCAAGTTAATTTCACGTAGTTGCTTCTCTCCGAGACGCAGGAATATCGCGTCTCGAAGAGACGCGACTACGTGTTTCGAATCATTGCCTAGGCGATGATTCGAATTCGTGATAATGCTTCAATTAGTCATCCAAGGATTTCAGCGAGGATTTGTAATGGCAGATCAAGATAATCCGTATATCGCAAATGACGATGCAAATCCAACTATTGCGACTATTTCGAGTTCCTCTAAAAAAGGTTGCGGAGGCACTCTGCTTGGAATGGGTGTCATCATTGGATCGCTTATCGTGTTCGTCGGATTGATACTCCCAGTGTCCAGAAGAGGCAGTGGTTCGGAAGCCGCACGCAGGATGTTTTGCTCGAGTAATCTCCGGCAGATCGGAATCGGATTATTGAACTACGAACACGCTTATAAAACGCTCCCGCCTGCATATACCGTCGACGAAAATGGCACAAAATTGCATAGCTGGCGAGCATTGATTTTGCCATTCATTGAACAGCAGAAGCTCTATGAAGAAATCGATTTTTCCAAACCATGGAATCACCCGGACAACAAAGTGATCGCTGATCTGGCTGCCCCATCGGTGTTTCGCTGCCCGTCGAGTCCGATTGATATGCGGTTCACGACATTCCTAGGAATCGTGGATACCAATACGTGTCTTCAGGCAACAACTGGTCGCGTTATTGCGGATGTTACCGATGGCCCTTCGGAAACTTTAATGGTCGTCGAAGCGAATCCAGCGGATGCACGCCATTGGATGGAACCATCAGACTTGGATTTGAAAGAGTTTTTGGAAGCGTTTGTAAATGAAGAATCTGCACATTACGGAGGGCGTCACGCGATTACGCTTGATAACTCGGTCAGGTTTTTCCCAGTCGAATCCGACTTAGAAATGGTAAAAGCGGCTGTTACCCCCAATAGCAATGATGGCAGCGTAGTGTTACCGGGGCCTTAGCGTGAGATTAGGCCGAAAAATCAAAAGGGCTTCGTAGGTTGCCAGCGGAAGCAGCCAACATAGCCAAGCTGTTATGGGGTAGTAAAACTCATGCGACCATCCGGCCTGGACTCCAACAGCAGCGAGAATTCTCAGAACGATCGCACCGCATAGAGTCAAGAATGCTCGCGTCATCCATTGCCGATGAATCGCGAATTGCCTACGAATTGCGTAGGTCCAACCTAGAACAGTAAACATCAGCAACGCAAGTGCTTGGCAAGCGAATCCGGCACCTGCCCATAAGCCACTCTCAGTAAAAAGCGACATCACCAATCCGCTTGGAACGATAAGGAGAAGGATTGCGACCGACTGGATACGCCCAAGTCTCTTGTGAACGTTTCGGTAAGTTGAACGTAAATGATCGTTCGTTAAAACGAAGCCATTCATGAGAGCTATCGGAGTCGCGATGATATGAATGTAGAACGCAATCCAGTAACCGTTCCAAAAGTAAAGGTGTCTGTCTAACAAGAAGCCTGTGCCAAAGTTCGGAGGGAAGTACTGGGGGTACTGTCGAATGATTCCGACGGTGATTGTGAGGCAAATACAGATTGCAAGCAGCTTAGAGATACTACCCAAGTTCCTCGGAGTGTAGAGATTTATCACAGCTGGAATTCTGGGTTACAGTTAACGTTCGGTGCCTTCAAATCTAACGTATTTTTGAACACTTCTCGCCAAACGCTGCCGTAAAAATCCCCGAAACATCGAGCACGAGCACGAGAAAACGATGAAAGAAATTACGGCTTTTGATATGCCGGAGTTGTAACGATCAACGAGACGTGTCCATTTTTTGCAACAATTCTCCAGGCATTGAATGCCGTTCAATGATCCGCTGATATCTATCCTGGATCGGAAGTTCATGATGTTGTAGTCGAATCTGAGTATGTATTGTATCTGATCGATAAACGCTCAGAATCGACAGTTTGAAAGGCGGGTGCGAAATCACAGATACCACAAGACGTGACTAATGTGGTGTCCGGTTGATCGTTCGGGACGATGGTCCCAAACTACGAGATCGGTTTTGACTGCTAAAGATTGCGATTCGTTGTACTTAGACCAAGTGGGGTGTCGATGAACAGACGAGGACGATCGTTGTGAAACAGGGAGGTTGAACACGAGATGCTCAGAACTCTTTGTATTCTTTTGGTATTTGCGTCGAGTGCAACCGCGTTTTCTCAGCAAGCGGACGTTGCTTGGCCCATAGAAACAGCCCAGACTTCCATCGAGGAGGTCGATTCTTCGACTGCAGTCGCGCAAGATAGTCTGGATGCTGAACCGCCGCTGGATGTTCAGTCCGCGAGCCATCTTTTCGTTAGCGAGGAAGTATCTGCATCGCAGCAAATCTCTGAGTTGGAACAGCGGCTGGCGAAGCTTGAAAAGGCTAGCAAAGAATCTGCGGCTGCAAAGAAGAAGTTACCGAGCGTTGCAATCAATGGAGTGTTTCAAGCGGATGCTGTTTTGTTCAATCAAACGGAAGCAAGCCGCGAAGCGCATGGCCCTATTGAAAGCGGTGCCGACTTCCGACGCGCTCGACTGTCTGCTAAGGGTTCTGTTGTTGAGAACATGAACTACTTCATGCAGATGGACTTCGGCTTTTTCGGGCGACCTACGTTTACCGACGTGTGGACGGAATTCAACGACATCCCGGTGCTTGGCAATGTTCGGTTTGGCCAGTGGAAGCAACCGTTCAGTTTAGAGGTTGTTAGTAGCTTTCGTTACACAACGATGATGGAGCGGTCTACTCTATTCCAAGCATTCACCCCCTTTCGAGGAATTGGGCTAGGCTTCTACGATCATTCTGAAGATTTAAATACAACGTGGGCCGCTTCGATGTTTCGAACTGGTCAGGATCAGTACGGTGGGTCACTCAGTACCAATGGTGGCAATGGTTTGGCAGGACGGTTAACGCACTTGGGTTGGTATGAAGGGGCCGAAGGAGAAGATTATCTGCATCTCGGTTGCGGATACTTTCTAAACGCTCCGCCGCGCGAGTTCGGTCGATATCGCTCGATCCCGGAAATCTTTGTAGGCGAGTTTGTGCCGGCTGGAATTGGGACCAGTGGACAAGCCACTCCGGCTCTTGCGGATGGTACTCCTTTCTTCGCAGACTCGCGCGTTGTGAGGCACGTTACGCTCGTGAACACTTACGGGCTTGAAGCCTTATGGGTACGTGGTCCGTGGTCACTTCAAACCGAGGGGATGGCTGCTGTGGTCAATCAAGAAGAAAATCCGACGGCGTTGCTTGGTGGGGGCTATGCAACCTTGGGCTATTTCCTCACTGGGGAGCATCGTCCATACGACCGTAAGGCGGGGGCAATCGATCGAGTCATCCCGAAATGTAACTTTAAAAAAGGGGGCGGTCTTGGTGCTTGGGAAGTCGCCGGTCGCTGGTCTTATCTGGATGTGACTGACGAGACCATTATCGGCGGGAGCATTCAAAATTTGACCTTGGGAATCAACTGGTACACGAATCCGTACTGCAAGTTTGTTTTCAATTACATCCACTCTTGGTCGGAGTCCCCTAACCTACGTGGCCTTGCTTCACGAGGCGAACCTTTAAGCGACTTTAGAATCGTCAATAATCAAACGGACGCTTTTGGCTTCCGTTGCCAGCTAGACTTCTAGCAGATCACAACATCATTTTGAATCCGCCTCGCGACAGGGGGCCTTGGCATGGCTCGGGGGCATCCGGAAATTTTTATATCCATTGTCCAAGAATGCGCGTTGCAGAGCGAATAGCATGGGAGT
>JAIYDQ010000418.1 GCA_027487375.1 Planctomycetaceae bacterium | reverse complement strand
TTTCAAAAACCAAGCCTAGTCTCATGCTCCGACAATTCGGAGCGGGCCCACGCGTTGTTTCCGTTTGTTGGTATTCGCCACTTCTTACATAGCCAAAACAGTAAGTTGGAATCGCAACTTCAAAAGTAGGGCTCATCTGGCATTGGCCCAAACGCTTTCCCAAGCGAATTTGACGGAGAATGCGATTGCAATTGGGGCGTCATGTTCCATTTTTCGCAAGAGCGTTATACTTCATGACGGAAGTTCTGCTTACTCACCCCTTCTCGACCCAAACCCGCAGCTATGAACACGGACGAACTACGCGAAAAGTATCTCTCATTCTTTCAATCCAAGGGCTGCCATCGGCAAGGTAGCGACGTGTTGGTGCCGACTTGGGATCCGTCGGTGCTCTTCACTCCCGCTGGGATGAACCAGTTCAAGGATCACTTCTTGGGCAAAGTCAAACTCGACTTTACAAAGGCGACGACTTGCCAGAAGTGTTTGCGAACGGGCGATATTGATAACGTCGGGCGAACGGCTTATCACCATACATTCTTCGAGATGCTTGGGAATTTCAGCTTCGGCGACTACTTCAAGGAAGAAGCAATCCATTGGGCGTGGGAGTTTTTGACCGACAAGAAATGGCTGGCTATCGATCCAGATCGTTTGACCGTCACGGTCTACAAAGACGACGACGAAGCGGCTGGAATCTGGAACGAAAAAATCGGACTGCCAACTAACCGAATTGCACGACTCGAAGAAGACGAAAACTTTTGGCCCGCAAGTGCTCCAAGCCAAGGCCCGGACGGAGTTTGCGGTCCCTGTAGCGAAATCTACTTTCAGCTAGACAACGGCAAGTCAGTCGAGATCTGGAACTTGGTCTTTACGCAATTCAATCGCGTGGGGAATCCTCCGAATAACTTGCGTCCGCTACCAAGCAAGAACATCGATACGGGAATGGGGCTCGAGCGAACGGCAAGCGTCCTTCAAGGCGTACCAAGCAATTTCCATATCGACATCCTGTTCCCAATCGTGAAAGCCGCCGCTGAAGTTTGTGGTGTCAATTACGAATACGATAGCGATGCCGGTCGACGGTTACGAAGAATCACCGACCACGTCCGAGCTTGTACGTTCGCAATTCATGAGAACGTCTATCCAGGTCCGAAGAAGGCACGCTACGTCATCAAACGATTGCTTCGACGCGCCGTTCTCGATGGTCACCAACTCGGTTTGCGTGACCCATTCCTATATCAGTTGGTTCCCGTTGTTGCCGAGATGATGCGCGGGCCCTATCCGGAACTTGGTGACACGATTGAAAGAGTTCAATCGGTTATGAAACGCGAGGAAGCAGACTTCCTTGGGACAATCGACGGCGGCCTGGATCGAATTCATCGCATGTTCGGTGAAATGGAATCAGATAACAGAGTCATGGTCGATGGTCGTGAGGCAGCCGCGCTCTACCAGACCTACGGCGTTCCGCCGGAACTCCTACAAGCACTCGCAGCAGAAAAGAATCTCACATTTGATTGGGACGGCTATCGCGAGGCAATGGACGAACACGGCGAAGTCAGCGGCGACGATCAAAAGGAACTCTTTAAAACCGGTCCGATTGAATCGCTTAAAGAAGCTGTTCAGAAAAGCGAATTCCTCGGCTATCAAGCTACGTCTTCCAAAGCGGTCGTCAAAGGAATCATCCTTGGGCCCCCGAAAGAAGATTCGCTTGTCAGTTCGCTTCAGGCGTCCGCAGCCAAAGACACAATGGTTCGCATCGTCTTGGATCGCACTCCTTTCTATGGCGAAAGTGGCGGACAAGTCGGTGACAAGGGAACGATCCAAAGCGACGCGTTTGTCTTCGAAGTAACCGATACGCAACGAGCCGGTGATCTCGTGGTACATGTGGGTTCGCTCAAGTCGGGCGAGATCAAAGCGGGTGCGACCGTCGATGCGATCGTGGACGTTGCGAATCGAGACGCAATACGTCGTGCTCACTCGGCAACGCACATTTTGCATCATGCATTGCAAACAACTCTTGGCGGCCACGCACAGCAACAGGGAAGCAAAGTCGATCGAGATTGGTTGCGGTTTGACTTCACCAATCAGGAATCGCTCACGGAAGAACAAGTGAAGAAGATCGAGGAGATCGCGAATTCCTGTATCGATCAAAAAGCACCGGTTTCGTGGAAGCTAGTGTCACTTGCTGATGCTCGTAAAGAAGGTGCGATGATGCTCTTCGGAGAAAAGTATCCGGACCCCGTGCGAATGGTAACTATGGGAGATTTCTCTCGCGAGCTTTGCGGTGGTATTCACTTGGACAACACACAGCAAGTTCAAACGCTAGAGATATTGAGCGAGGAAAGCGTCTCGGCAGGCACTCGACGGATTACCGCTTTGACCGGCTCGCGCGCCAACGAGTATCGCGCGAATGTTGAAAAGGTTGCTAACGAAGCGTGCTCGCTGTTGGGATGCTCGGTCGAAAACCTCGCAGAAACAGCAGCGAATTTAGTCACCGCCATTCGCAAACTAAAGAAACTTACCACAGGCGCCGGCGGCGAAGCTGCACCGGAAAAAGTTGGTAAACAAACTGCTGCACCGAAGTCGTCAGCAAGCGCTTCGGCGAGTTACGCGATTGCCCGCAATGCTGTTCGAAATGTATCACGAGCGATCAATGTGCAAATGGAAGAAGTTGCAACACGCATCAAAACACTTCTTGCGGATCAAGACTCGCTTCACCACCAACTGGCGAATATGTCTGCAGGTAGCACCCTAACCGTCGATGATTTGCTCAAGCTTTCGGAGATGGTTGGAGACGTACGACTGGTTGTCGCCGAGACTCCTGGTGCAAACCCAGGAATTATGCGGCAATGGATCGATCAACTGCGCAAAGATTCTGATGTGCCGGTAGCAGTACTACTGGGAAGTAAAGCGGATGAAGATAAGGTCACGCTGATCGCAGCGATCAGTCCGGCCCTCGTTCAACGTAAATTGAGTGCAGGAAAATGGATTGGTCCCGTTGCGGCAATCGTCGGTGGCGGTGGGGGCGGCAAACCGGATCTCGCACAAGCTGGCGGCAAGCATCCAGAGAAACTTTCTGAAGCAATCGCAACAGCCAAGCAGGTCTTCAAGGATATGCTGAAGTCGTAAGAGTAACCGGACTCAAAATCGTAGCTTGGGACCATTGTCCCGAGCGAATTAAGCGTATGGTAGCTTGCTGGACGGGACTTCGGTCCCATCCTACAGAATTGGTACAAAATTGACCGGCTACCTTTGCCAATTTGTGCATGGGCCTCGTTCCTTGGAGTTTCACCAGCATGAAGAACAAGAATCGGCTTACTGCAAACCTGCTTATCTTGGCGTCGGTGATCGTGGTTTGTCTCGCTTCGGCGACATTCGCTCAATCGCTCCCACTTCAGCCTAGTCCAGAAGACTTGAACGTTATCCAATCAGGCAAGAAGTTTACCGAGTCCTATGGTCTTGCTGATTGGATGGGGCCGTTAGCTCCGATCGCGTTGTCCCCTTTCTTTGGTTTAGCGTGCCTATCGGGCATTGCTACCTTTGGACCAGAATGGCTTCAACAGCGAAGTAGCAT
>JAIYDQ010000173.1 GCA_027487375.1 Planctomycetaceae bacterium | reverse complement strand
ATGAAACCGAGTGTCGATAGAGCGAGCCAGTGCCCCAGTCCGCTGTAAAGGGTGCATTACCCCAGTTGCCGAATCCAGGTTCATCGATGTATACGGCACCGCATCCGGATCCTCCACCGTAGTCGGCTAATGGCTGTACACACTCGTCCGCAAAGTTCTTGTACAAACGCGGGTAACCGTGATTGTCCATTCCGGTGAAGTGATGCATGCGAACGTCCCAGCCACCGCCGTCGTTTGTATTGTCGCGAGCAAACATATCCATCTGAGGACTGATGGCTACCTCGAGGATGTTGCGTGTGCCGGTCGAATAGATTTCTAAGCCTGTGCCGTCTGGGCGAACACGGATAACTCCGCCCCCTCGATGTGTTAACTTGCGACCATCGGTCCCCTCAGCGTCCATGAATCCAAAGTCGCCGCCGGCGATATAGAGCCAGCCGTCCGCACCGATGCTAAGACCGTTGGTCGTATGGTCAGCGGGCCGTTTGTCGTATCCAAAGGCCAGGTTCTTGACGAGCGTTTTTTGCTGATCTGCTACACCATCGCCATCGATGTCGATGAACGCGCTGAGATGAGGCGGATGCATGACATAAAGTCGATCGTGATCCCAAACCAAACCACGCGGTGCATCGATTTCGCAAAACACTTTCGTCTCGTCAGCGCGTCCGTCACCATCCAAATCTTTGAGTCGGATGACCCGGCCCCGTTGTGGAGCACGTCCGAGCGAGCCGTTGCCATCGGAACTAACGTAGAGCGTTCCGTCGACTGACGAAGCAACGAACACCGGGTAGTTAACAGCAGGTGGCGCAGCAAAAACGGTTACTTCGAATCCGTCCGGAACTTGAACATCCTTCAGTATGGCGGCTTCATCTGCCGCCGAGAGCTTCTCGATCCGAGGAACGGTATTCCCAGCTTTCGCGAAAGCTTCGCCTTGCAACGGGAGGAAGGCGCCCTTCTTTGTGTTCTTGGAATCTGCAGGCCAAAGCGTTCCTATTCCGTCACCCTTCACTTTGACTTCGCGGATACTGCACCAACTACCTGACGGGGCACCAAGACCGGTGATGCGTACGAATTTTACGGGTGGTTGATCGGCGAGTTTTGCGATGCCGTGTTTCTTGCTCTCGTTGTCGGATTTATCGAGAAGCAACAGCCATGCCTTTCCATCGATCGAGCCCTCAACGCGATGGCGATAGTTTTTGTCGCCAGCCTCCCAGAGGATCTCTATTTCTTTCACTTGATGCGCTGTTTCAAATTCTATTTGAAGCCACTCTGGAAATCCGCCACCGTCAGCACACCAGCGGGTATCGGTTTTGCCGTCGAATGCCAGATGGCTATCTCGGCTTGCTTGAGTGCTCGAGGCGGTCACTTTGACAAGGGTCGCTCCGTCAGGGATCTTTGCCATGCTGAGTTCGGACGCGTTGAACTTGGTTTTGTCGATGAAGGTGACTTTGTTTTCACCTTGGTAGGGTTGGAGATACTCGGGTGTCAATTTCCCGCATGACCATAAAAGTCCGCGCGTAACTAAATCAAGATAGCGAGCGTCTTCAACTGTTGCTGTGTTATGTCCGATGGTGGTGCTGAAGCTTCTGGCACCTTGAGTCTCATTCACCCAAGCGACAACCGCTTCGACGACTCGAGCTTTATCTCCTTTGCCAACGCTCTGCTTGCCGATGGCGAGAGGCTGGGCACCGAAGAGTTTGACGTTGTTATAGAGTTCTTCTTTGATAGTCGTCCAGTTGCTGAGGGTGGCGGTGATCGGGTGTTTGTTATCGACGAACTGAATATCGATTGGCTCTTGCGGACCATGGCTACTGGATTGAAGACCCAGGTGCTTGAACCAAGCGTCGTTGCCCGTTCGAAAGCTGTGCATTGCGCAATGCAGGTGGACAGCGGGGATAGTCTGATGAGTCTGGATGATTCGATTCAGGATGGCTGGGTCTTTGATGTCGGCAGCGCACTCGTCGTGGATGATGACATCGTACTCTTCAGCCCAATTGAGCTTTCCATACAAGGGCAAGACGGGAGCTGTGGTACTGTTGTCGGTCCAATAAACGTCGACTTGAACGTTGGCTCTGGACTGAATACCTTTGCAAATGGCCTCTTGCTGTTTCGCGTAATCGTGGCAGCAACCACCGGCGATGAGCAGAGCACGAATGGTTTTGCTTTTAGGTTCCTGACCGAATGCGGCGGAGCAGGTCAAGGATGCAAAGATGGCAACAATAGTAAGAAGTGATTTCATCAGTTGGCTGCGTAGGGAGAGTTACACAAAAGGGTGGAGGCAGTCGCTCGCGACTCGGCCTATATACAGAGTATAGTCAAGTCCATCTAAATCGATACCGCTACAACTTCATTCATGGGTTGTTGCTGACTAGACACTAAAAGTCGGCTTCGATGAATTCGCGAAAACGGATTGGCAGATCTTTGGTGATGTTCTGCGAGCCTTCGTGGCGTTGGGATGGTGGTAGAATTCCCTCGCCGCGAGTGCGCCCCCTGGGGACACACACAATCCTGGGACTGACCCCAGGTACGGCACGCTGGGCATTGAGCTCTGTGGGCCGGAGGGCTTACGCGTTAAAACTTCGCCGGACGCAAGTATGCGGCCTTTCTGCCAGCGAATCGACTCCAAACAAATCGATTCGACTTTGACATTTTCGTGTTCTAGGATTAGAAAACGAATGGCAATAGCAGTT
>JAIYDQ010000091.1 GCA_027487375.1 Planctomycetaceae bacterium | reverse complement strand
TTGCTGCTGGCCGATCCATTCTCGTTCCCAATCGATTTGATGACCGACCGGATTGCACAAGAAGCCCCTGGACTACCAATCTTGGGTGGGTACTCCAGCGGAGCCGCAGGACCTTATGAATGCGGATTGATCATGAACGGCAAGGGAAGCCTGCTCGGAGCAGTTGGCATCCTGCTTCCACCTGAGATTCAAATCCATCCGCTGGTTAGCCAAGGCTGTCGCCCGATCGGAGACCCCATGCTGGTAACCAAAGTCGACGAAGCTACCATCCTAGAACTTTCCGGTAAACCGGCTCTTCTTCAACTTCGTTCGCTCTACGAAGAATCATCAACCAGCGATCAAGAGCTGATGCTCAAAAGCCTGCTTATCGGACTCGCAGTGTACGACATCAACGGCAAGCAAATGCCTCATGACTTTCTTGTCCGACAGTGCCTCGGCGTCGACGATGATGTCGATGGAGTCGTCTTGCCCGAACCACCGCGAGTTGGTCAATCGGTCCAATTCCATGTTCGTGATTCGGAGACCGCCCACGCCGATCTTCAAGTCGCTTGTAAACGTATTGAATCCAAGTACGGACAACCGTTGGCAACACTATTGTTCACTTGTAACGGTCGAGGCTCGCGAATGTTTTCTGAGCCTCATCATGATGCACAGGTACTTGACCAATACTTTCGGAACGCACCTCTGGCTGGCTTCTTTGCAGCCGGTGAGTTCGGCCCAGTGGGCAGCAAAAGCTTTGCTCACGGATTTACCGCGACAGCCGCAATCCTTTACGTCGCAAATCCTGACACAAAAAAGTGAGCTAACGCTCTATCTAGACTTTGTTCTCACGCACGAAGTCGCGTCTCTCCGAAACGCGAAATTCTAAATCTCGGAGAGACGCAGCTAAGTGAAAGACAACTCAGTGTCCTATGTCGTAAAACATGTAAAGGCATCTGCTATTCCAGGTCCCTTTGAATTCAAAGGCTCGCAGTTAGATCCCTGCGTTTATCGCGCCATTACAAGCGCAAGGTCTGGCACAGTACAGTTACCTAAACGTGATTGAGTATCCAAAATACCTTGCTCTTCAAGAAGTCTTTCTTGAGAATCGACACTGAACGACGAGGATGTTAGCTTCGCATAACTTCGGTTCCTACCCTCTCGTTTTGCAGCGTACAACGCATCATCGGCACGCTTGAGCATCACATCACTCTCATCAGCTGAAATTGCCGCAGTTACTCCAACACTGACAGTCACAGGAATGAGTCGATCTTGCGTGGAAACAACACACTTCTCGACTGCATGGCGAATCCGCTCTGCTGCAACACAAGCTGCTTTGATACTGGTTCCTGGCAGAACAGCCAAAAACTCTTCTCCACCAATCCGACATAACACATCCATGTCACGAAGTGTTTTTCTTACGGTTTCAGAAATCTTGACAATCACAAGGTCCCCGACGTCGTGCCCCCACTGGTCGTTAATACTCTTGAAGTGATCTATGTCCATCATCACGACGGCGAAGGGAATATGTTGCCGCCGAAATTGCGATAAACGTTGCTTCATCTCGATATCCAACCAACGTCGATTACCAACACCCGTTAGTGGATCGGTAGTGGCTGCATCACGAAAAACACGAACCTCGATTTCAGATCGACGTCTCTTAATCTCTGAGAACGCTAAACAAGAAGCCAATCCAATCGAACTGAATGACCAATAGCTTTCTAGGTCCTCAGGTCTGACCAAAGACGTTTGTGTCAATGCAAGGACGGCTACACTCGCACAGCTGAAGACGGCAGCGATATCAAGCTTTTTAATTGAAAAGATTAACTTTTGTAACATTGCAAACGTAAATCAACGTAACTCGTCCTTGATTGTCATTTCGAGAAACACAATACACACACGATTAACCCACACATGCCCCTTTGTAGGCCAACACGCAACCATCCAAAGTCATGCGTGAATGCAAAGCCCAGCTTTTGGGAACGGTCGTCTGCTTCTAAGCTTTTGCCCGGATTTCGCTCACTAAGTTAGCCGGGACGCGTTAGCGCCGGTTCCATTGAAAACCTTGGCCTTTTGCCAATATCGGCCAGTGTTCAATCGGGTAACTTTATTTTGAGCAGCGATCTAGCTTTCTCCCTGTTACACGAGATTCCAAATCCTTTACCAAACAATGCCAAATCATTTGGAACTCAAGAATTCGAACCTTGCGGTATCGGCGAGATCAGACGAAGAACCGTAGTTTCCAGTCGTTTGCGCGAACAAAACCGTCGCCCTGAGTTCTGCAGAAAAACCCAAAACCAGAGACAGCCGTTACTATTGAGCCGAATTTAACGCCTGAACCTCAATAACAGATTTAGGCTCGAGCGCGCCTCAGCTCATTGCGGCGATCTTTTGAAAACTTTCTGCCAGTGCTGGATAGAGCGCACGGTAGACGTCAAAACCTGCCGTGTAGGCTTTGCTATTCGTCTTTTTCGGAGCGGTCTTTTCCACGACAGATATGGTCGCTTTGCAAGCTTCCTCGATGTCCTTATAAGCTCCATCGCCAACTGCAGCGAGCAAGGCGACTCCAAAAGCTGGCCCTTGCTCGGCATTGATCTTACAAGCAGCTTGCCCGAACACATCTGCCATAATTTGCGTCCAGAGAGGGCTCTTGGAACCGCCACCGCTAGTTCGGATTTCTTTGATGGGAACACCCATCGATTCGATGATATCCAACGACTCTCGTAACGAATAAGCCACCCCTTCCATGACCGCGCGAGCCATGTGCCCCCGCGAATGCGAATTGGTAAGTCCAACAAAGCATCCACGAGCGTTACTGTCAGCATGAGGCGTTCGCTCTCCTGCCAAGTATGGCAAGAAGAACAACCCATCACTCCGTGCGGAAACAGCCGCTGCCTCGGCATTGATGACCTCAAACGCGTCAGACTTTTTCTTTGCAATCAATTCAGTACAAAGATTGTCGACGAACCACTGAAGAGACCCCGCCGCAGAAAGTGTCACACCCATCATATGCCATTTTCCATGGACCGCATGACAGAATGTGTGAAGTCGACCAGCAGGATCATACTGGGGCGTATCACTGTGACAGAAGACAACACCTGATGTGCCAAGCGATGTCGTAACAACCCCTGACTTAACCACTCCGTTTCCAACAGCCCCCGCGGCACAATCCCCAGCACCACCGACAACCTTACATTCCGTAGTCAGCCCTAACGCCTTCGCAACATCAGGCAGCAGCGTACCAGTAACCTCTTCCGATTCATACACTCGCGCAAGAAGCGACTTGTCGAGGTCTAACTTCGTCAGCAATTCATCCGACCACTTCCGGTTAACAACGTCCAGCAAAAGCATCCCCGATGCATCACTGACTTCCGTTGCCAATTCGCCTGTCAACCTTCTACGCACCTCATCCTTGGGCAAAAGCACGTGTCGCAACTTCTCAAAATTCTTTGGCTCTTTGTTTCGAAGCCATAAAATCTTTGGTGCAGTGAAGCCAGTCAAGGCTGGATTGGCAACCATCTTGATCAAAGCCTCACGCCCACCTGCACGCGTCGTAATCTCCTCGCACTCCGCTGCCGTTCGCTGATCGTTCCAGAGTAGAGCCTTGCGTATCACGCGCTTTTTCGCATCCAAAAACACCGATCCGTGCATTTGGCCCGAAAGCCCGATCGCCTTGACTTCAGCCGGCTTGACCTTAGATGCTTTGACAACGGCTCTCACCGTTTTGACTACCGCATTCCACCAGTCTTCAGGATCTTGCTCGGTCCACAACGGCTTGGGGTAGTGGACTTCGTAAGTTGCCGAAGCTTCCGCGATGATCTTTCCTTTCGGATCAATCAAAATACTCTTCGTACCCGAAGTTCCAATATCAACGCCGATGTAGTAGCTCATGAATGATCAACCGTAAAACGAAAGTAAGGCAAGGACAGTCAAACGTTGAAAGGCGAGATCCAAAAATCTCCCACTCGTATTCAGCAAAGCGGTACTCGTAATCGTGCTCGAATCAGATTGATGTCGAGCACGGTTCTGGAGCAGGAAAACTTACAGGTACCAATTGATAATGTTTTCCAACATCTCTTGGCGACCGCTTTCGTTTGGAGCACTATCACCTTTTTCAAGCATGTACTTCTCGAGCGATTCAAAACTTTCATTGCCTGATTCGATCGAGGCTCCAATTCCGCTATCCCAACTGCGATAACGTTGCTTGATAAAGTCACTGACGACTCCATCCTTGCGGATCTCAGCAGCGATCTTCAAGCCGCGAGCAAATGCATCCATACCACCGATATGAGCATGGAATAGATCGATCGGCTCGAAGCTTTCACGTCGCACCTTGGCATCGAAGTTCACCCCACCCTTACCGATTCCACCATGCTTGAGGATTGCCAACATGCATTGCGTCGTAAGATAAAAGTCTGTCGGGAATTGATCTGTATCCCAACCTAGAAGCAAGTCGCCTGTGTTCGCATCGATCGAACCGAGCGCTCCCTGATGGCCTGCGTAGTCCAATTCATGCATCATCGTATGCCCGGCGAGTGTCGCGTGATTGGTTTCAAGATTCAACTTGAAATAAGGCAACAGATCGTAAGCCCGCAAGAAGTTGATACATGCTGCTGCATCCGAATCGTATTGATGCTTGGTTGGCTCTTTGGGTTTCGGTTCGATCAAGAACTGCCCTGTGAATCCAATCTTCTTGGCGTAATCAACCGCCATATGAAAGAATCGCGCCAAGTGATCTAGCTCGCGTTTCATGTCTGTGTTGTAGAGCGACTGATACCCTTCGCGGCCACCCCAAAAGACATAGTTTTCACCACCGAGTTGTTTTGTTACTTCGATCGCTTTTTTGACTTGAGCCGCACCGAAGGCAAACACATCTGCGTTACAGCTTGTTGAAGCACCATGCATGAATCGAGGATGGCTGAACATGTTCGCTGTGCCCCAAAGGAGCTTAACGCCAGACTTCTGCTGATGCTCTCCCAAGGATTTGGCGATACGATCGAAGTTTGCGTTGGTCTCCTTGAGCGAGCTACCCTCAGGCGACACATCGCGATCATGCCACGCGTAAAAAGGAGCTTGGAGCTTCTCAAAAATCTCGAAGGCCACTTCGATTCGCTTCAATGCATTGTCAACGCTATTGCTTCCATCGTCCCAAGGGCGAATTGCAGTTCCAGGCCCAAACGGATCCGAACCTGTACCTCGCATCGTATGCCAGTAAACGATTGAAAATCTCAAATGATCCTTCATCGATTTCCCTTCGATCATTTCGTCTGGGTTATACCAACGAAATGCAAGCGGATTTCGGCTCTTGGGACCTTCGTACTGAATCTTAGGAACGCCTGGAAAGTAAGTCATCGGAGATTGCACCAACGAAAAGAAGTTCTGTATTGAGTAAAGGTAGACAATTTTCAACCAGTAAGAGTTTAACTATCCTTGGACCGTCGAACAGGGTGGTATACGAGACGAGTTTTTAGTGTGAAAAACGGCTCGCCGTCCAACGAAGTCAGGCTGAATCAAATCCAAACCGCAGGACAATCTCCAAAGACCAACAGAAACACATCCCAAAGAATGCCTTTCAAATGTTGTCTCCTTCCAACATTTTTTGGTCTCTCCCGAAGTCGTCTACCAACTTTCTGTTTCGGTTATACTAACCGGCTCTCCGGTTCTAAAAACGCCAATCCTTACGTTGAGAATTAAAAACTAATGACACCTTCACGGAATCGTCATCAGGCAATAAACCGCAGTTCATTTTCACGCCGCCTTCAGTTGGAACAATTGGAGGCTCGGCAAGTTATGACTAGTTACATTAGCGAAGTCCTTTTTAGCCCGCTCTTTGGTTCCAATGACACGGACCAGTACATCGAGCTTCGAGGGACGCCAAACGCAAGCATCGCGGATGGAACCTATTTTGTTTCAGTCGAAGGTTGGGGCGCGGTCCCAGGTGGACCAGGATACATCCATTCGGTAATCAATCTTTCGGGTTTGAATTTTGGGGCGAATGGTTTTCTGGTTTTGTTACAAAAGGACTCGCCGTTTTCCCCGAATAATTTTGCGAACACGGTTCGCAGTACAGACGCTGGTTTCGGTGGATTGCCTGGAGGTCGCTGGAGTGATGCATCCACTTTATCCAATCGCTTATCATTTGTTTCTTCTAGTCTCACATTCATGATTGTCTCGGCTGCTTCTGCGCCCGCCCCTGCGTCTGACATCGATACTAATGATGACGGTCTCCGAGATGGTTCCGCCGCCGGTTGGACCGTTATCGATTCGATTGGAGCCATGGGAAATTCGGCAACGACTAGCACATCCTATGGGCGGATAACATTTTCGACAAAGGACGATGTCAAGATTCCTGCAGGGACCGAAAAGGTGGTTCTCCAGTCTCTCGCATATGTGGGACGCGTGGGGGCGTCAACAGGCACCAGCGCTCAGGATTGGGTAGCTGGTAACATCCAAGACCCGACTAACGATTCGGTAGGCTACCGCTTTACGTTTGGAACCTTCGGCGACCCAAGCCAACTATCCTACGCAGGCCGACAGATTAATCACGTTGGCGACTACAACTTCAACGGGGGAGTCAGCGGTCGTATCACTGCACCTCCGCCTTCGACGTCGCTATCGGGAGTTACTATTTTTGCGGATCAAAACGGAGATGGTGTTAGAAGTTCATTAAACGTTGCCGTCAATCCAAGTTCTTTTTCGAGTGGGACTGAGTTAACTAATCCATTTCCGAACGCGACGCTAACAGTCGTCGATGAACAAAATAAGAACATCGGGTTCGTTGTTCGACCGCGCGTTCCATCGGGTGGTGCAGCCAATGGACCGAAAGTCTTTGCCAGCGAAGGAATTCCCTGGTTTGATAACAACTCGCGATTGCGAGTGGAATTCTACCAACCGGCAAACTCCGTTTCGATCGTCTCAATAGGTGCTAGTGCATTGAGTGACTCATATGGTCGATTAGAAATTTACAACAGTCGTGACGAGTTAATCGGTTCTACTCAAACGGGGCCCATGCGAGCCGGTGCCCGACAACGACTTTCTTTTGATCGCCCTCTGGCCGATATCCAGTATGCCATCGCTTACACCAACAACACCATTCCCAATAGTAGCCCCTTTGGTCCCTTTGACGCACTGACCTATAGCTATCCAGAATTCGCAACAACTACCGATGCACAAGGAAAATTCGAACTTGAAGAGCTTCCTCCTGGCAGTTATCGCATTCTGCCAGCCAACGCGCCTTCTGGACTACTTCTAAGCGGAGGTCCGGTTCAACTAGATGTTACGAATTTTGAGCACATTCTTACGCCTAACTTTGATTTCGTTCCAAATCGTCCGCCGGTCGTTGATAGCGTAAATTTTTCGTTACCTGAGAACTCACCACCGGGAACAGTCGTTGGTACTGTATTGGCGACGGACCCTGATGTGGGGCAAACTCTTCAATATGCCATTGTTCCCCAATCCAATCGATTCGCGATGAACGCAGAAACAGGGCGAATCGCCTTCCTAGGTTCAGGAACCTGGGACTTTGAATCCACTCCGCCGGTTGTGCTAAACGTTCAAGTTTCGGACTCAAACATTCCTCCAGCGACAACGATGAAAGCGGTGACCATTTCGCTATCGGATGTCAACGAACGGCCAGTCGCACCAAACCTTACAGTTCAACTCGACGAAAACAGCTTGGTAGATACGCTCGTCGCGACGGTCGTTGGAGTAGATCCAGACGTCAACGGAACCTCTGCTATTCGATATGCGATTTCCAGTTCAGCCGTTGGATTTCCGTTCTCGATTAATACGGTGACAGGTGCAATTCGAGTCAGCAACCCAGCCTTGCTCGACTACGAATCGCAAACGGAGTGGCTGATTCCAGTCGTCATCCAAGACGGACTAAACAGCAATTTAAGCTCGACTTCGACCGTAACAGTACAAATCCGAGATATAAACGAGCCACCTACAATTTCGAATCAAACCTTCACGATTTTGGAGCAAAGTCCTCTCGGTACTCTCGTAGGTACCTTGCGATTTGATAATCCTGAACAGGGCCAATCGATGAACTTCCTAGTTCTCTCAGGATCGGGAACCGATAGATTCGAAGTGAATTCTCAGTCCGGCGAAATTCGTGTATCGACCTCAAGCCTACCGTACAACCCGTTGACCGCCGTATCCACGTTGGTTGTTCAGATCAACGAAACGAACGATTCAACAAAATTGGCGGTTGCAACCGTGACGATATCGGTGAGCGACGTAAATGACCCGCCCGTTATCGCTCCTCAAACGTTTAGTGTCTCTGAACGCATCGCAAAGGGGACTCGCATCGGTTCGGTTGTCGCTTCCGACCCCAACGCGAACCAAACTATAACCTTGACTGTCTTAACTCCACTCTCAACGACACCTTTTGAATGGAACGCCACGGATTCAAGCTTCGTAGTAAGGGCTAACGCAACGCTGGATGCAGTTGTGAGGGATCAATATGTCCTCTCGGTTCGTGCAAGTGATAACGCGACACCTCCGCTTTCATCGGTCGCTCAAATTACCATCCAACTTATAGAGGAAAATGATCCGCCGATATTGACTGAATCAACTTTGAAGGTCAATGAAAATTCGGCAGCAGGAATGCTTGTCGGCTTCATTCCGTTTTCGGATCGCAATCGAAACGAATCGGTAACGCTGGAGGTGAAAGGGGCAAATGCGTCGAGATTTGAAATTGAATCCGGAACGAATAAGCTTGTCGTCCGAGCAAATGCTAACCTAGACTTCGAACAAACGAAAAATCACGTTGTCCAAATTTCTGCCACCGATAAGTCGGGCGCCATCGCTACTCGAGACTATGTCGTATCCATCAATAACGTCAACGAAGCTCCGACGGTTACCCCGGTATCTCTACCAAAGATTATCGCCACGGCCGGTGAGCAGATGAACATGGATCTGGATACGAGTATTTTCTCCGACCCAGAAGGTGGAGTTTTAACTTACACCCTGACTTTGAACGACAAGGTTTTACCCGACTGGATTACCTTTGATTCGGTCACGAAGAGACTATCCGTTCGAGCCTGGAATGGTGATGACGCGAAGTATCGCCTTAGCATTTGGGGAACCGACACAGAAGGGCTCAAAGCGAACATAGAAATGGATTTCGAAGTCCTTCGAAACGCTACTC
>JAIYDQ010000068.1 GCA_027487375.1 Planctomycetaceae bacterium | reverse complement strand
GAGCCGGAATTCTACTTCGCCTAGAGTGTCGAGATACATGTGATCGTCGACAAGTATTTCTGTGACGCGGGTGCTGAGTTGCTTGGCGCGTTCTAGTCGGTAATCCAAGTTGGCGTAGAGCCATGCGACGTTGTTTCCGACCAGCGTATCATCCGGGAAGAGTTTTAAGTGATTTTCGAGAGGATCTGTATAGAGCTTTATCCACGATTCGACTTTTTCAGGATCAAATTTCGAGCGAGCTACCGGGATCAATTCTAGTAACGTTTCTATTTGGTCCGGGTTTGCGCGCCAGCACTTTTCAACTGCTTCATTGGCCGATTTCCAGTCACCTGAATCGATTGCTAATCGCGCTTCTAGTCGATGGAGTCGCTCGATAATGAATAAGCAATAGTGAAAATCTGGAACGCGAATGGGATAGGCGTTTAGTCGGCTCCACAGATGCAAGCGACCCGCATGGAGGCCGTCTCGGATCGTTTGAAGCATCTCCGATTCATCCAACTTGGGTTGCTCACGATCTTGATCAATAAGACGTTGTTGAGCATAGAACCACTGAGAAGAAAGAAACCAATAATTCGGATGCGATATCGACATCGAAAGGCTGGTCGCTTTGGAGACGCTTGAATAAGCCGCGTAGAGTTTCATTTGATCTAAACGTTGCTGAACTCCGTACATGATTTCAGGAGTAAGCGGAATCGTCTTGGCAAGTTGCTCGACATCCAGTGCAAGCTCGCGATTTCCAAGCCTTCGAAGACAATCCGCGCGATAGATCATTGCTCCAACATCGGGCTCTACCTTGTGAAGGATTGCGGTGACAGCTTGAAGACGCAAGAGATCTTTCTTCGCTTCATAGATCTCTTGAAGGATTTGTAGATACTCGATTAAGCCATTCGTACGAAGCTCTTCCCGAGTGTATGGGAACATGGGTTCGTACACCGATGGAAGCGAAGCGAGTGCTTGCGTTGTTTTCTCGACAATCAAATTCGGCAAAGTAGCTTCGACCCACTGCTGGGCGAGATCATAACGTGAGTGCTCGATAGCCAGTCGAGCGAGCTGATAAGGAAGTTCTGATTCGCTAAGCTCACGTTTCGACTTCGGCAAAATTTTGGATGCCATCTTTGAAAAGCCTCCGACATCCCAGCGACCTTTCCAGTTTTCGGGTGCGAGCCCCCAAGCAAATCGTTCGAGGTCTTTGGAAGCTTGAATCCGATTCCCATTTCTCTCTGAAGAAAAGGCCATCAGCACCTCCCAAACGATCGGTGTCAAGTTTGAAAAGGTGAGTGCGGGATATAACTCTTCAAGCACTGCCTGCTGAAGTTCGTCTGAGACGCTGTCTTCTATCAGTGTTTGAAATTGCTTCAGCGCAAGCGGACGGCGGTGATGAAGCAGCCAAGTGCGAATGACTACTTTCCAGCGCGAGCGTTGGTCGTCATCGGATGTGTCGTGCCGGCTGAAGTTTGCATCGGACTTCGTGGAATCGCCGTGCGAATTAGGATCGGTTGCCCAAAGGATCACGGCATCATCGACTAGTCGCGCGTGGTCTGGTTTGCCGATGCGTGCTAGTAGGGATCCGACTTCGGCAAGCTTCTTAGTTCTGGCGATGTCTTCTTCGGAGTTGCGAACCTCTTTGGCAAGTTCCGCACTTAACCAGGTCTCCACAGCTTGCAGTTCAATCGGTTCATTCGACGCGGAATCGTCTGTAATTTCCGAAACTTTCATTCCGAGAACACGAAACGCAGGAATGATTTTTTCTTGAACCCAGTAGGTGGCAAAGGCTTCATCAGGCATACGTTTCTCGAGAATCGCGATCGCTTCATTCGGTTTACCGGCGACTGCCAAGGCTAGAGTAATTCCTTCGACATCCGTCAGTTCTAAACCGGGGTCTCCGATTGCGTCCAGCAGTTGGTCCGCGATCTCATTGCGACCGCTCCACTGCGCGAGCAAAGCTTCTTTCGCCCGTTCAATTGCTTGGATGCCTCCTGAGATCGAGCGAGGTTTAAGCTTTAAATTTTCCGAGTTCGGCACAAGCCCCAAACGGGTTGCAAAAGTCGGAACGAGATCCCATCGAGCGGCTCGGAGTGCGATGTCTTCGGCAGCGGCGAATTGCTGGTGTTGAATGGCTTGGGCAATAGCTTCCTCTGCTTGCGAGTGGACTTCCAGCTCAAGTAGCTTCTCTTTCGGAACCGTATTGCGTTCTTTCAGTGTAGGTAAGTCGCCAGTTTTGGGCTGCATGGAAGCTCCATCAGTCGCATAGATTGGAGCGCTAGCAAGCTCATCAAACCCGTGAGTCTTCCATTGAAGTCTTGCAGCAGCTGCCGCGTTGGGTTCCCACAGTTGGTCGACCAAAGCCGGGATCAATTCGTACTTGGAATCATCCCATGCAAGCGTTAAGAGTTCGATTCGAAGTGACGATGATTCTTCGGGCTCACTGTGAATACGCAGTCGATCTTCGGGCGAGAGCATCGACAGGAGAGCCATTAAGTCGCTCCACCGGCTTTCACGAGCGAGTCGAACTACCGTTTGGAGGTCACCGCTGCGCATGCGAGCCAAGTTATCGATCATCTGAGCGGCTGTCTCCGGCGAAGCATCCATGCGTTGCAGAAGCTTCAACCAGTTGCGGAGAGCGATTTCCGAAGGACCCCGCGGGGGCGATTGCTCAAAGAGTTTGTCGAGCTCTTGCGATGGAAGCTTCCAGAGCTCTTGAAAGGCTTGTTTGCGTTGGCTGTACTGCGAAGACGAAAGGTCGGCTAGCAAGCCGGCCAAGGGTCTTTCTTGAGAAGTCACCGGGTTGTTTTCTTGTGCGTTGTCTTTGACCTCCTCTTGGGCGGAAGAGTTTTCAATCGCACTGGCGGGTGAATTCCAAGAAAGGAGTATCAAAACGGTTAAGGCCAAATGGCAAATTCGAAAATCCATTTTTGTTTTGGCGACTGCTGATTGACCGAGCAACATGTTATAATCCAACCGCAGGCACTACATTTTCAACGAGGATAAAAGCAGAATGTTTTTCAACACACGTGATAGTGACTTCATCAGTATAAGCGGTTGTCGATCGGTCGCGGTGATTTTTAGTACTTTAGTACTCGCTCTTTTCACCTGGTTGGATGTTTCCGCAAGAGCCGAATCGGAGTCTTTGCATTGGCGTGGCCCAAACGCGAATGGGAATGTTGGCAAAGGAGTTTTCCCTACGAAGTGGTCGGAAGGAAACGTCCTTTGGAAAGTCGACTTGAATGGCCGAGGCGGCTCGACACCGATTGTTGTTGCGAATCAGATTGTTTTGACCGCGGGTATCGAAGGCAAAAATAACTTACTCGCTTTTGACCTCGCAGGGAAAGAGCTCTGGAAAACCGCGTTAGGAGAAGAACGTCCGGGCAAGCACAAGAAGGCCTCGGGAAGCAATTCTTCACCGATCTCTGATGGACAGCATGTTTATGCGTACTTCAAGAGTGGTGACTTGGCATGTTGCGACTTGAAGGGCAAAGTAATTTGGCAGCGAAACCTTCAAACTGACTTGGGTGAAGATACTCTTTGGTGGGATTTGGGGACATCGCCCGTTTTGACGGATGATTGTGTGGTGGTCGCTGTCATGCAGACTGGGCCGAGTTTCTTGGTTGCCTTCGATAAGAAAACGGGCGAGCAAAAATGGCTTACCAAGCGAGAGATGGATGTAAACTCTGAATCGAACCAAGCGTATACGACGCCCGTGATCGCCGAAACGAAAGAAGGCAAGATCCTGCTGACACTCGGAGCGGATTATGTGACGGCTCACTTAGCGAGCGACGGAAAATATCTTTGGAAGGTTGGGAGCTTTAATCCGACCAATCACCAGTATTTTCGTAGTATCGCTTCGCCGGTGGTCGTGGGTGAGACGGTGATTTGTCCTTATGCTCGCGGTGCAAATCTAAGTGGCGTGCAGTACGGTTCGGGAATCGCCGATGATAAGCGACTAGCTTGGCAGAGAACGGACATTGGCTCCGACGTTCCAACACCCGTTTGTGCGGGAGAGCGGGCATACATTTGTGGCGACAAGGGGGAAATCACGTGCATTGAAGCGAGCACTGGAAAAACCCTTTGGACGCATTCGCTTCCCAAAAATCGTAATGCCTTCAGTGCCTCGCCCGTCCTGGCCGGTGGAAACCTGTACTGCCTTCGCGAAGACGGTTTGACTTTTGTCATTCGTGACGCAGATCAGTTTGAGCTGGTTTCTGAGAATCAGCTCGATACCAATACCGTGTCAACGCCTGTCGCGATTGATGGGAAAATCCTGATTCGATCGTTTGATGCCCTTTATTGCGTCGCGAATCCCTAGGATTTCGAAGGGTTGACAGGACTGTTTCTACCAGCCAATCTATGGGGCAGGTGGAAGGTTACGAAGGATTGACGACTCCACGAATATAACTGAATTCAGAGTCCGGTCTTCCGAGTTCTGAGTGTTAATCGATTCACTACAGTCTTGAAGAGGAAAACCTTGCCAAATTCCCTTTTGGAAGATCAAACGAATACTTGCAAGTTGCTGCTCGAGCCGCTGATGGACGATATTCCATCGGTGAATTCGGACCGGTTACGCGAGCAAGATTGGTACGAGCAAGCTCTACAAACTGAAGCTCCCATCCGAGCCCCTCGCGCCTCCTGGAGCGAAGACGACGATGAAGATGTTGTGGACGACGTTGAAACAGAAGACGAAGTTGAAACAGATCCTTTTGACGACTTCGACGAAGAAGATTTTGACGATGACTTCGACGACGATTTCGAAGAAGAATTGGAAGACGAATACGAAATCGAACCAGCCGACGATGGTGCGGTAGTCGAGTCCTTTGAAGATGATGAAGAAGATAACGAGGAAGATGAGGAAGAGGATATCGATTAACGGCCTCCTCGTTTTCGAATCCTCAGCTCGCGTTAGCTAGGCATTGTCAATCGTCGCCCTGCATCCATTCTCACGATCCACAGGCCTGATGCCTGTGCCGCAGCGAATCTGATAAAAACGAAAGTAGTAAGAGCCAGTGACTGGGTTTCAAGCCGTTGGAACGAACGCGAAATTTCCTGAACTCGAAGAAGCCATTCTTCAATTCTGGAAAGATAACCAAATCTACAAGCAATCTTTGGAACTGCGTAAAGATGGTCCATCGTTTGTCTTCTACGAAGGCCCACCCACAGCGAACGGTCTTCCGCACCCTGGGCACTGCCTAACTCGCGCGATCAAAGATGTTTTCCCCCGCTACAAAACCATGCGAGGCTATCGCTGCCTTCGCAAAGCTGGTTGGGATACGCACGGTCTACCGGTCGAAGTCGAAGTCTGTAAAGAGCTCGGTATCCATGGCAAATCCGAGATCGAGAAATATGGCATAGAACCATTCATCCAACGCTGCCAGCAAAGCGTCTGGCGATACATGCAAGAATGGGAACGACTGACAGAACGTATCGGCTTTTGGATCGATCTTTCAGAAGCATACGTCACCTATCACCAAAGTTACATTGAAAGTATCTGGTGGTCGCTAAAAAGTCTATTTGATCGAGGGTTGCTGTACCGGGGCCATAAAATCGTTTGGTGGTGGGCTCAGGGTGGGACTGCCCTTTCCAGTGGCGAGGTCGGACAAGGCTATCGCGAAGTCGCCGATCCAAGTGTCTACGTGAAGTTCCCGCTCGAAGAAGACCCTTCGATATCGCTTCTCGTTTGGACCACCACGCCGTGGACTTTGCCAAGCAATCAATTCGCCGCAGTCCACCCAGATCTAACCTACGCAATCTGCTCGTTCCCTGAGCCGACGGCGCTAGCCGCGGGTACCGACGCCCCATCAACGGCCACCTCTGAATCGAAGACCACGTCCACACCCGCGGCCAACTCCGACGGTTCACGAATCATCGTTGCGCAAGCTCTCGTTCAGTCCCTCTCGGACAAACTGAAGCGACCACTTGCGATCGATTCGCTCATCTCCGGTAGCGAGTTAGTTGGCAAGTATTACAAGCCGCCGATGGACTATTACTACGGCAAATCAAAAGCAGACGAAGGGACTCTCAAAGCGGGTGGCAAGCAAAGGCTCTCATGGCGAATTGTTCCCGCTGACTTCGTTACGATCGATTCGGGAACCGGTGCCGTTCATATGGCTCCCGCGTTTGGCGAGGCGGACTATGACGTTCTGAACCAACAAAAACTACTCTTCGTCGATGGTGAAGCGCCTCCCCTTATCTGTGCAATCGACTCGGAAGGCAAGTTTACTTCGGATTGCCCCGAGTATCAAGGAATTTGGGTCAAGGATGCAGACAAGCTGATCGTACGCAGGCTTCGCGAGGAAGGCTCGCTATTGCACTTCGAGCAATACGTACACGATTACCCATTTTGTTGGCGAGCCGAAGCGGACCCGCTGATTCAATATCCGCGTGAAAGTTGGTTCGTTCGAACAACACAGTTCCGCGATGCGATGCTCGAGAACAACTCGAAGATTCGATGGATGCCAGAGCATATTCGCGATGGCCGCTTCGGGAACTTTTTGGCTTCCAATGTCGATTGGGCTCTCTCGCGTGAACGCTACTGGGGAACGCCTTTGCCGATCTGGGTTTGTGAAGCCACAGGCAAGATGGAGGCCATCGCGAGCTATGACGAGCTGCTGAAAAAACCGGGTATCACCGGGACCGAAGTTTGGTTGAAGGCCAAAGCCGCAAACCCAGAGCTTGTTGAAGATTTGAAAGTGCATAAGCCTTATATCGACGCGGTGACCTACGACTCACCATTCAGTAAGGGATCTCGCATGACGCGAGTCACCGAAGTCATCGATTGCTGGTACGACAGCGGCGCTATGCCGTTTGCGCAGTGGGGCTACCCGCACAAGAATCATGAACAATTCGCAGATCAATTCCCAGCTGACTTTATCAGCGAGGCAATCGATCAAACTCGAGGTTGGTTCTATAGCCAACTCGCCATCAGCACGATGATGTTTGGGCCCACGCCACAAGCCCTCGCTCATTCTCTGGAACAAAACGATGCACAGAAGCCAGATGTTGCACCCAAGTCGCTGGCATCGCAAAGCACAGATCAAGAGCATCGCGAATATCCGCATCCATTTAAGAACTGTATCGTCTTAGGGTTGATGCTTGCCGAGTGGTACGAGAGCAAGGATGGCAAGCAACGCTTTCTCACCGAAGAAGAAGCAAAAGACGCTTGCGGAAAAGACTATGTCTCCAAGTCAGGCAAGATGAGTAAGTCGCTTCGCAATTATCGAAGCCCCAACGAAATCTTTGATCGCTTTGGTGCAGATGCTTTGCGTTGGTATTTCTATGCGAACCAACCGCCATGGAACTCGATTCTCTACAGTGAACGAGCCATCCGCGATAGCATCCCTGAGTTTCTGTTGCGACTCTGGAATGTGTTTAGCTTCTTCACAATCTATGCCGAGATGGATGGATTTAGTGGGCCTGCGGATATCAGTGCAAAGCTTGACCAACTGACCCCAGAAGAGCTCTCGCAATCGCCAACGTATCGTCCAATCGCCGATCGAAGCGAACTCGATCGATGGATGCTTAGCGAAGTCGCCGCGGCTACCGAAGACGTTATTGCCAAGATGGATGCGTTCGATAGCTACGGTGCATGCCAAGTTATCAGCCAACTTGTCGACAGCTTGAGCAACTGGTACGTACGTCGCAGCCGAAGTCGCTACTGGTCTTCAGACAAAAAATCGACAGACAAGATCGACGCCTATTGGACTCTTTACGAAAGCTTGCTGACGATCAGCAAGTTAATCGCACCGTTCGTTCCATTCATGGCCGAATCGATCTGGCAACAGCTAACCAAACCGGTCGCTTCGAAAGTTCGAACGAGCGTTCACTTGTGTGATTATCCCACTGCAGATGCATCGATTGTCGATCGGCAATTAGGCGTTCGAATGAAGCTGTTGCGAGAGATCTCGTCGATCGGCCGTTCCGCACGGATGGAAGCGAAGCTCAAGGTACGTCAACCTCTTTCGCGAGTCGAAGTCACCCTGGCGGATGCGACTCACCAAACATGGTTGAAGGATCATGACGATATCGCCAAAGAAGAATTGAATGTCAAAGAGATTCAATACAGCAGCGGTTCAAGTCCTTACGTCGAATACGTGGTTCAACCGAATCTGAGAAAACTCGGCCCACGAGTTGGAAGCATGCTTCCTAAGCTCAAAGCCTCACTGGCAAAAGCCGATGGAGCGACACTCCTTGATCAGATGACAACCAATGGCAAGATCAGTTTGACTTTGGAAGACGCCACCGGTGCCAAGTCGATCGATTTGGACGGTGAAGACATTCTTGTGCGCTTGCAAGCCAAAGAAGGCTGGGCTGCCGCACAAGGACACGGATGCGTGGTGGTACTTGCAACCGCTTTGACGGAAGAATTAATCCAAGAGGGAATCGCTCGCGATGCAGTGCGGCTAATCCAAGACCAACGGAAAGCGGTCGGATGCGACTTCGCCGATCGCATTGAAATCGGAATTACAACCGCGTCGCAATCGATCGCCGATGCGATCAACAATCACAAGTCGTTTATCGAAGGTGAAACGTTAGCAACCAAATTGGATGTTCATGTCGTCGATGCGTTACCCGCAGAGGACCCTTCATCTCAAGATCTCGGTGAGCATCCGATTCTGCTAGTGCTTAAAACAGTCTCTACTTCGG
>JAIYDQ010000242.1 GCA_027487375.1 Planctomycetaceae bacterium | reverse complement strand
TTCGACCCTCGGGACCAAGATATCGAGAGACTTTTTCCAAGCCATGCAATAAATCGCGTCGTGATCTCCCGGTCGGAACAAGGCAATAAGCGATCGACCTTCGCCTTGAAAAGAAGTCGCTCAATCGTTGCGTGTAGTGGTCTGCGAGTGTAGCGCTTTCAATCTTGCCTGCTGCAGTGAGCGCAATGTGATAGGCTTGCTGAGCGATCGATCGTCGCATCGTTGCGATGTCTTCTCGGAGGACTGATCGTCCGGCCGCGAGAAGCTTTTTAGGTGTCGTCTTGTTGATGTACCAGCCTACGATTCCACTCAGCGAAATTAGAACGAAGATCACAGAGAGTGCTATTTCTAGGATTCCATGGACAGGAAATCCTGCGTGCATCACGAACGTCGCCACAGCGAACAAGCCCAAGTACTGATGGACTTGCTGCCATACGGCAACAGACCCCAATGGCAATACGATTAGTTTCTTTCGCATGGAAAGGGTCATCAACCCGATCGAAGCAGCCAGCAATGTGAAGCCAGTATAATAGTCCGTTCTTCCAAGTTGATTATCGATCCACTGGTAGAGGATCAACATGATCGCGATTGCACAGCAAGTGACAACTACGGCTCGTATTGTTTTTAAGCGCGATGCAATCATGAGCGGTCCATCCACGTCTGAAGAGCTTTGAGATTGCTCGCATCGATCCGAACCAGCGCTTCATGAGGGCATGCGGCTTGGCATGCGGGGCCTGTTGGTAACGACTGGCATAAGTCGCATTTCGTCGCTTGTAAGATCGGTAGTTTCGATTGCTTATCGACCAGCGCACGACCTCGTTGGTCATGAATTTGCACCATCACAATGTTTTCGTAAGGACAGCTTTCGGAGCAGACACTGCAACCAATACATGTTTGAGGGTTAATCGATATGATCCCGGTTTCTGAATCACGCGCGATCGCTCCAGTCGGACAGCCAATCATGCAAACGGGATCGGCACAGTGCATACAGGCATGAGCAAACTGAAATGGTCCGAATTGCGGCCCATTGCGAGTGAACCTTGGGTTTCCCTCGTGAACACGAGCACAAGCGCGAACACAATCATCGCATCGGGTACATCGTTCGGTATCGATCATCATGACCTGACGGCCGTTGATCAATCGTTCATCGACCAAGAACTCAAGGAAGGCAGGATCGACTTTGTCTTGGAGAGATACCAGTGGAGGTGCTTCGCTAATCACAGGACCTTGTGAATCATAGCGGGGTGTTACGATTGGTTTAGGAAGTTCAGAACCGCGGATAAAGGGTATCGCATGCTCTACGAACGCTCGACGCGATATCTTCAGGACATCCACGAATCCGATCGCTCGCAGAGACTCCTGATACGGAAGGATCGTTTTATCATTGGTCCCCTGATGCGTATTGTGAATAAGCTCTGACAGCCCAAAAGCCTCACCGCGTCCAAGATAAGCGATCGTATGATGGCCCGCTCCTAGCTTATAAGATCGCCGCGCAAAGCCCGATCGAATGAGTACAAGATCGTTCACGGGAGAACCTTCTTCTACGATCATTGGCTCTTGACGGAGTTGCTCTTGCACATCGAGCTTCCGCGTTGTCTTGTACTCGGAGAACCACTCGCGGTCGCCGTAGCTGACTAGTTGGGTTGCCTCTGCAATTTTTTCGAGGTGTTCTGCCGGAAGAAATCGGAACAAGAGAGTCTCGCGGAGGTGTGCTTTGAGGCCTGCCCCTCGATAACGGTGATCGAGCTGTTTTTGGAACTCGGGATCGCGACGAAGTAGTCGAAGTCCTTGCCAGCGAATCTCCAGCAGCACAACCGGACCTTCGGCAACAACCGTGTAGTGGCTCGGCGACCGAGTGATGGCAGCCATCTCACCAAAGAGTTCGCCTTCGCCTAGCGGTTCTGAGGTGCTTCCAGCAAGGATAGCGGACGCGTCTTGCAAAAACACGCGAGGCTTGTCATCGACCGATCGGACTTGAGTGACCAGTCCCGGCGGGCCATCCTTGTGTGACCGCGTTGTTGCGACATGGCGGACTTCTGGAACTGGAAATCGCTTTAACGAATCGCGCAGCAGCTTTAACCACGAAGGCCGCTCGCGCTGTGCGCTTTCAACCGACGAAGATTCGAGACGAGTAATCAGGGTTCTCACGCGACCACGAACGACGATGAAAGCACTGCCTCCGTATTCACCTTCTCGGATAATCACATCGCCGTGCTCGTAGCGGCTGATGCGAGCGTCGTTTTTGAGAATGTCAACCAACGGTGTCGCCGCAGGAAAGCAATCTGGGTTCATCGATGCGAACGGTTCGCTAGCAATCAACCAGTCCAAATCACGAAGGAGCATCGAAGGATCTAGCGGATGATCCCAACGCTTGGGTCGTTCGATTGCGAGTGCTCCAGCCATGGTGAAGATATCGCATGATTGTCGTGTTCATTTCAAGTCCAATGCTTCGCAGTTATTGGCATCAACCGAGGAACGCTCGTAAATTTGTCGGATCGGGGATTAAGGAATGGGACACGGAAGACGCGGAAGACACGGAGCAATGCTCATAACACGAGACATCCGTGTCGTCCGTGAAATCCGTGTCCAATTCTCTCTGCAGACTCTGAAGCCGTGCGTCGTGGGGTCGGCCGAGCTACATTGTAGAACAGCTGTCCCCAGCTGTTCCCCGAGGCGTCTACGCCGAGCCCGCAGAACGCGTCGCCACAAAATTCAAGCCTTGGTTTAGGTCAATCGTGACGCTGGCGGGCCCATTACATCAACTTTGGTGGAAACTCACTGAGTGCGCTAATCAGTTGGGACAACTGATCTACATTGTGCGTAAGCCGTGGAGCATTCATCCGCGCTCATTCGCGTAATTCGCGGTCAGAAAATCGGCGACTGCTTCAAAAGAATGGGACACGGAAGACACGGAGCAATGCTCATAACACGAGACCTCCGTGTCGTCCGTGAAATCCGTGTCCAATTCTC
>JAIYDQ010000201.1 GCA_027487375.1 Planctomycetaceae bacterium | reverse complement strand
TGTAGGGTCAACAGTTCTGGATGTATGGATCTTCCCAAAACAAAGAGAGCGTGCTCTGCAACTTTGGGACGGATAGATAACATCGTTGTATTACCCTAAGGGGCACTCGAAAAGGAATACGGCGGAAAGGATTATGGTATCGCAGCAGCAAGACCATCAACCGTCGGTTCCGAGTATAACGATTCTGTGTTGATAATTCCAAGGTCAAGTCGCAGTTTCTGAAACGAAGAATCTGAACAGAAAAGTTTCTTGGAAAAGTGGGTATAATGGAGTTGACAAAGGATGATGCGGACTCACTGTATAAGCAGTCTGAATTGCTTGGTGAGCGTAAGCAAAACGGAGTCGCTTACCATGATTATAAGAATTGTTCAGTGCCAATAGAAAGTATTTTCGATGGATATCGTTATGGTCAGTTCCGAAGCGATTCCATTCGCAAAGACAGGCGGGCTTGCTGATGTTGTTGGGACGCTACCATCGCGACTTGCAGAGCTTGGTCATCGATGCAGTGTGTTTTTACCTGCTTATAGTCGTGTGTTTCAAGCGGGCGTTGCTGTTCAAGACACAAAGGTTGGATTTGTTGTCGATATGGATGGCAAACCGAAAGCCATGCGCTTACTAAAGGCAACGGTAGGTGAACCTTCAGTTGACTTTTACTTCATCGATCAACCTCACTACTTTGAGCGGCCGCATCTTTATGGAGATCAACACTCCGATTATCAAGACAACTGCGAGCGCTTTGCATTCTTTTGCAGGTCAGTCGTTCGCGCAATCGAACGAATAGGTCTTCCTGTAGATGTTGTGCATTGCCATGACTGGCAATCAGGCTTAGTCCCTGCGTATATGCGGACCCGCATGGGAGGCTTTGAGTGGTACAACCACGCAGCAAGCGTCATGACGATTCATAATCTTGCTTATCAAGGTCGTTACTGGGTTAACGACATGCACTGGACGGGAATGGATTGGCGATACTTCACGATGGAGCGGATGGAATTTTATAATGATGTTTGCTTCTTGAAGACGGGCATCACTTTCGCCGATATGGTTTCGACTGTCAGTCCCAACTATGCGCAAGAAATACAGAAGCCCGAATCGGGTTGCGGCATGGATGGTGTACTTCGCGGGTTAGGTGATCGTCTGACAGGTATAGTCAACGGAGTGGATTACCAAGTTTGGGATCCAATGCGTGACACGTTATTGCCACAGCCCTACGGAGTGGATAATTGGGAAGTCGGTAAAGCCGCTTGCAAATCGCATCTTCAGAAAGTACTCGGCTTGTCGGTCGACCCACAGGTGCCTGTGATCGGACTAGTCGGGCGTCTTGCGAGCCAAAAGGGCTGGGACTTGGTGTTGGCGTTGATGGAGAAGTCGCTTCCGTGCAACAACGTGCAGTGGGCGATTTTGGGAAGTGGCGAGCACCGCTTTCAATCTGCCCTCCAAGAGATCGCGAATCGTTATCCAGAACGAGTCGGCATTCGTATCGAGTTCTCTGACCGAATGGCCCACGCGATCGAATCCGGGGCAGATATGTTTTTAATGCCAAGCCAATATGAACCTTGTGGCTTGAATCAACTATACTCGTTAAGATATGGTACGGTTCCAATCGTGCATGCGGTGGGTGGGTTGGTCGATACTGTAACGGATGTGTCCGATTACACGTTGCAAGATGGGTCCGCTACAGGCTTCGTTTTTTATGATTACGCCCTCGATTCTCTCTCAGAGTGCGTAGACCGTGCGCTAGATACGTTCACACGCGAGCCAATGGTGTGGAAGCAGGTCGTTGAAACGGGGATGCGCCAAGATTGGTCTTGGACTAAGAGCGCTCTTCACTACGAAAGTCTCTACAAGCGAGCATGTGCAATGCCGCGGACGATTGAGTAGCATCTGCTGGTTTTCGAAGTTAGACTAACGTGTGCTCGCAATAAACCCTTGACATTAATCCCACTGAGCGAAACTTTCATCGAATGAGTGAGACACGTTATGACTGGCTTGCAGATCGATGGGTCATCTTTGCCCCGCATCGTTCTCAACGTCCCGACGAGTTTAAAGACGCACTCCTTTCGCCAAGCTCTTTCGTTAGTTGTCCTTTCTGTGCTGGTTGTGAAGAGCAAACACCGGCGACTCTTCTTCGGCTGCCAAGACAATCAGCAGGTTCCAAAAGAAATCGTCCTTGGCAAGTTCGTGTGGTTGCAAACAAGTTCCCGGCACTTACTCCATTAGCCGATCTTCCTCATGCTTTGCACGCCGTTGCAGTCGGTCACGTCGATCACACAAGCGAGAATCGTGTTGGCGAATTCAACGATGGAATGGGCTATCAACTTACATCCCATATCTCCGAGCACGGGAATGACTCGGAGTCAGATTTTCTCAGGGCTACTTCCGAAGATAGTCGAAGTTGCGACGACCCGCTGTTTGCGAGGCGAAGCATTCTCGGTGCTCATGAAGTAATCATTGAATCCCCCGAGCATCTGCACAGTCTTACTCAGCTTTCAGAATCGCATGCGCAATTGGTCTTCGAAGCCTTTCGACGAAGACTTGTCCACTGGCGTGCTCATGATTCGTTGCGCTATGCTGTCATCTTTAAAAACGTAGGCAGCGATGCGGGGGCGTCATTAACCCATTCACATAGTCAGCTCATTGCAACCAATTTCGTGCCACCTGATGTCACGCGTTCCTGTCGACGGTTGTTGCTTTATCGTGAGACTTATGGAGTAACCTACTTTGCTGACGTCCTCGCAAAGGAACTTGCGGCTGGCAAGCGTATTGTTCTCGAATCGAAAAACTTTGTAGTGCTAACACCCTTTGCTTCGCAGATTCCTTACTTCATCTGGATCTTGCCAAAGAAAAAGGAAGCTCGATTCGAGGAAGTTTCCGACGAGGATCTAAAGGAGCTCGCGATCGTAACGCGTCGTGTGCTGCAAGCGATGGAGACTCTTTTTCCGCAAGCGGCTTACAATTTTGTTCTTCACACGAGCCCCTTTGATCCTTGTTGGGACGAAGTCTTTCAATGGCGGATGGAAATATTCCCGCGACTAACCAAAGTCGCCGGCTTTGAATGGGGGTCGGACTGCTTTATCAATCCGGTCTTACCAGAAGTTGCCGCGAGTGAGCTTTCTAAACACTTGGATGTCTAGCCAGTAACTCTTGTCGTGCTCGTGCTCAGCCATCGGCGGTACTCGTACTCCTACTCGATGGCATGATTTGAATCGAGCACGAGTACGAGTACTAATGGAAACGGAATCAGATCGCATCCAGACGAAACCGCTGAAGCGAACTCGAATCGCTACTCGATGGGCATCTTCTTGTACCCAAGCGTGGTCAGTACCGCGAGCATTTCGTCGGTCGTGATGTACTTTCGACGGTGATTCACTTTGTACGAGTCGATCGCCTCTGCAAGATCGCGTCCGTCGGGCGATAGGTCTCGATACGAATTTCCAAACTGTCGGCGTTCGTTCTCTTTGCTCGATGACCGTTGAGATCGGCGATCGACAAACTCTTCCGGCAATTTCGTTACAACCGGAAAATCTGCTGTGCTGACACCATTGGTCGCAAACGAAACATTCGACATGTACCATCGTCCCTTGCTAGGTGAAATTGATCCCGACTGTCTCGATTCGACGTCGCCAATCGAAGATTACGTCACCTGGTAAGCTTGTCAAAAAACAAATTCAAAATTTTCGACAAACCGTCGCAATTGTTTGCGGGACGCTAAGCACGTCGGAAAGAGTGTTTCGGCATAACAAATCTCTGTTCCCCTCTCCCCGGATTACCGGGGCGAGGGGAGCTAGACTTAATGGTTTCTACCAGATGACTCCTGCAGACGTGTTTAGCCGTGTTCGTGTGATTTGCCGTCCGCTTGCGCTGGTATGTCTACTAACGCGGCTAGCGCCAGCGGCTCAATTTGATACTACCCGAGCAGAGCTTTTTCCATTTGCTTCCGGACGATAGTCAGTCGCTCTAGCCCACCGCCAGAAACCTCTGCAGTCGTCCAACCACAAAATCCGATGTCGTCTAAGCCTTTCCGAACTTCACCCCAAGGCACATCATCATCTGCAGAAGTGATGTCCACGAATTTGTTTTTCGCTCGGCTGAATCCTTTGATATCTAGCTTCACCGCGCGACGTCCGAAAGCATTCAACCATTCACGTGGTTGCCCATACTTCCAGTGGTTTCCGATGTCATAGTACATCCCAACCCAAGGACTGTTAAAGCTATCAACAAAGGCGACAAACTTATCTGCTGTTTGTTCGGGTGGTGCGTCGTGGTCGTAATGGATCTTGTTCCAAACATTCTCAATCAGTATCGATTGGCCAAGAGACGCAGCCAGGGGGAGAAGTTTTTTGATCTCGGTGCGCGCACGATCATCGACCTCTTGCGGGCTTCCATCTTCACCGCGACCGATGACAATCAATACTGCGCTTCCTCCGATAGCATGCGATACATGCAAGCAGTGTTCGATGTTTGCAACTCCCTTCGCTCGTATCGCTTCGTCGGCTAACGTGAGTCGAGATTTCCAATGATCGTGATTGATTGCGTTGTGGGCGAAGACACCCGATTTGCGAACCGCGTCACGGGCTTCTTCTACTGAAAACAATCCTGCCTCATCAAAATCGACTCCATCAAACCCTGCTTTGTCGGCTAGCTGTAGTCGCTCGACGATTGATAGCTTCTTACCTTCCACTTCTTTTGCGATCATGGTCAGCTTGCAGGAAATGAGGATACGTTTCCCAGCAGGCGGTTTGACGAGGTCGGAGCTTACGCTGGTTGCCTTAGAAGCATCATCATCTGCTAATGATCGAGAGTCGGTCGCAGCAAGCGGTGCAACGATCGACGCCAGCGCAGTCGACGCGATAAAGTTACGGCGTCCCAAGCTGTGAGGTGATCGTGTATTCAAGTTCGCGTTTTGAGTTGAGAGGTTCACGGGGCCACCTTTTAAAAAAACAACATTCGACTTTGAAAGAGGAGAACATAGCATACGCGAAAATCATTTGTATAACACTGAGGCACCGAGAGCTCAGAGTCGCCGCCCCTTTTTCCTCTGTGTTCTCTGTGCCTCTGTGTTTCAAGTCTTATTAACAGTGCGAACATAGTTTGGGCCGACGATCCGCAACGCGTTTCTCTCGCACTTGTTGTGTTAAACACGCCAAAGTCGCGATCTACAGGTCGCTTCGCAGGCAGTGCTGATTGGCCATGGAGATTCCGCTGACGATTGCTCCGACGATTCCGACGAAGCCTTGGTCGGTGCCGCAAAGATAAAGATTATCTAGATGAGTCGTGCCGTCGAGCTGTTTCTTCGTTGCGCCATAAACAGCTCCGTTGTCGTGTGATGTAAAGCGTCGAATAGTCTTCGGCGTAAAGACATCTGTATCGATCACGTGACGCCGGAAGTCGGGAACAAATTGGGTCGCGGCTTGGGTGCTCAAGTCGTACCATCGCATCTTCTGCTGTCGATAGGATCTTTCGTCCAGCTCCATCCAACGACCGAAATGGGCGATCGATGTTTGTCTGATGAAGCCCGCCTCCAGGTCCCCTTCGGAGTCGTCGTACAGATAATTGTTTGGAGAGCAGAGGACACCGGTTCGCACGTCGCAAAGATCCGATTCTGGTTGATGCCAGTGGAATTTGTCTGAATCATTGAAGAAGACAATCGTCTTATCGAAGCCGGCTTTCTTCGGCTGGCAATCTAAGACGGAGATGGATTCGATAAAGGTTAGCTCGCCCGTTCGATCAACATCAACCACCGAGCTATCACTGCACAGTCGCATGGTTTCGACAACACCGGCACTGCTCAAGATTCTTTTTGCGGTGAGTTGCGTTCCGTCCTCAAGCGTTACACCCATCGCATGACAGCCATCGACATCGATTCGCTCGACACCACTGCGCAGCTTAAGATGCCCGCCTAATTCGCGGAAACGCCGAACAAGATTTTTTAAGATCAATCGAACACCTTTGAAAGGCCTTGCAAAGCCTTCCAGAAAAATGCTCCGGAACATGATGCAGAACTGACCATAGTCCATATCGTCTTGGCGAGCGTTTCCGTACCACATCAACGGGCATAGCAACATCTCAATCAGAAGTGGATCGGTGAAGATGCCGGCTAGAACTTGCCGTGTCGAGACTTCAAAATCCTCTTGCTTCAAATCGTCATACTCGATGAGCTCTGAAAGCAGACGATCAAACCGATCGATCTGAGTTGGAAAGTGCGTGGCGATCTCAGACCGTAGCAGTTGAATATCGTTATTGAAGTTCAACTGAATATTGGGAAACGCGATCGCCGAACCGGCTTGGGGAGCAAGTTGAAAATCGTCCCAACGAAAACGTAGTTGCTTTAGAAGTCGCGCGAGTGGGCCTTTCTTGGCACCTTTCTCCGTAAAGTTAGTCATCGCATGAAGACCAACATCGTAGTTGCGACCGTTGACGCGGTAGAACGAATTCAAACCGCCGATGGTGTAGTGCTTCTCTAAAACGCAGACCCGCTGGTCATAATGTGCCAGTCGGATACCTGCGGCAAGTCCGGACATTCCAGCACCGATGATGATTGTGTCATAGTCGGTGTTGGTCATGAACGCGAGTAGTTCCTTCGATGTTGAATCGGTAAGGCGGAGTTATGCCTTGATGATGTCTTTCATCTTCGGTTCTAGATAGGAAACCGTGCTGGCCATGCTTGCAAGGTTAGTGTATTCGTCCTCGGGAATCTGGACGCGGTGTCTTTTGCGGAGTTCCATGACAATGTCTAGGAAGTCCATGCTGTCCAGCTCCATCTGTTCACGAAAGCTCTTTGCGTCTTCAAGATCGGATAGATCTTCGTCCGGAGCAATTTCGCTGAGGATGTCAAGGATTTCGTCACGGATTTCCGCTGGCGTCATAGTAGTGTGCTAGTTCTAAAGTAAATAAAGGATTTGATTGTTCGGTTGAGGTGCCAAGACGCGTCTGCGTTGCTAAAAACGCCGTACGATTAAGACCGAATTGATCCCCAGCATACCGAATGAATTGTTCAAAATGTAATCGACCCTAGAAAGTTCTTGAGGTTCTTGGACAACCAGACCATTCAGAGCACAATCAGGATCTAGATTTTCTACGTTGATTGGCGCGTGGCAAACGCGATCTTGGAAGGCGGGTAGATTACCAGCTAATTCGAGGGCTCCGGCGGCTCCCATGGTGTGGCCGATGAAGCTTTTGGTGTTGTTGAATCGTGTTCGGTTACTGTTTCCGAAGGCTCTCCGAAGAGCGTCACACTCCTGCGAGTCCCCGCTGCTGGTTCCGGTGGCGTGCGTGCTGACGATGTCGATTTGGTCAGCCGCGAGACCTCCGCGTGCCAAAGCCATCGAAATGCATTGGGCCTGGCGCTCGGGGTTGGGGAGAACAAAGTCGGTCGCGTCCGTGTTGATTGCATAGGAAACGATCTCAGCAATGATCGGTGCATTGCGAGCCTTGGCATCCGAAAGCCGTTCGAGCACATACATGCAAGATCCTTCGGAGACAACGATTCCGTTACGGTCGCGGTCGAACGGTCGCGAGGCTTGGCAAGGGTCGGCGTGCGAGGCCAGTGCTCCTTGCGACTTGAAGGAAGCGAAGATACCGAAAGTGTGAATGCTTTCGGAGACACCACCTGCAAGGGCGACATCGCACTCGTGAAGTCTTAGCATTTGGACGCCTTGGATGATCCCTGCATTCCCTGCAGCACACGCCGCTCCGATGGTGTAGTGCGGGCCAGTGATCCCCATGTTCAAAGCGATCTCACCAGCGGGATTATTGGCCACCGTGCGTGGATTGTGATGGTGCGACCAATACTGCGTGTCGTAGTCGAAGGCCTTGATCGAGTGGATCTCGTTTTCGGTTTCGACGTTACCGTGCTCGGTAACTCCGACATAGATGCCCACTCGAGAGCGATCCACATTTGCCCAATCCAGGCCGCTGCGAGCGACTGCTTCTTGAGCTGCCCAAACCCCGACTGCCCCGGCTCGCGTACCTCGGCGGATGTCCTTTTTTGTTTGATATTTTGTCGACTCGAAATCACAGATCCCGGCAAGCGTTTTTCCTACGTAGCGGATCTCGTAGTCTTGCACGCCACTTTTGCCGGCGAGCAAGTTTGCGCGATATTCTTCGAGATTATTGCCATTGGGAGCCGTAAGACCGACAGCGGTCATCACAACGCGCTGGTCATCGGGAAGTTGGCTTGTTTTATCGATTGCAATCATGTGCTGATTCGTCGCGTCTGAAGCATGTGAAAGAGACGTAGAAACCTAGCGATCTTGAAGCGAAATGACAAGCCTTCAGTGAAAGGAAGTCGCTAACTTCCTGACTTTACAAGGGAATAAACGGCCAGCGGCGGTTGGTCACGTTGTGGGCGAGGTCAGTGGTCGAGATCCAGATCGACCGCCAGCTCGTTGGAAGCATCGCAAAATCTGAGCGGCATTTCGCTGCGGATGTCCGTCAGTGCCATTCCTGTCTTTCCGGAGAGCAAATCATCCAAAAAACGCCCCACGATGGTTGCTCGCCAACCTTGAAGGAGCGACGGCGGAGGGACCTCTGTTGCACGAGTGTCCGTTCGATACAAAACAAAATCGCGAAGATCGTCAGCCGTTCCGACGATCGACGGGGCAATTTTTTTGGATCGGCAAATGTAAGCCAAAGCGGCCCCAAGAAACTGCGTGAGCATGCCCGATGGCTGTCCCGTGCCATATCGCTCGCGTCGAGGCCATTGCGGGATCGGTTCTTTGCGAGCCACTTCAATGACCGCGACGATATCATCCAACGCTGCTTTCAGGTGCCGGTGTTCCATCCCTCGTAGGCTGGAAATTCGCTTCGGATCGGACGTGCCACGACGAGCCAATTCGACGAGAAGGTCATCTCGGAGGACTCGACGAGGCGGAATGTCACGCGATTTGGCTTGTTCGTCTCGCCACAACCACAGAGCTCTTGCGATCGCAAGGCAATGGCCATTGAGCGAGTGAATTCCGCTCATCCGATGCCACTGCTCTTGTCGTTCCACCGAGGCCAGATCCGCTTGCCGCGATGCGATTTCTTCTTGCAACCATTCCAATCGGCCTTGCTTGACCAATTGAGCATGTAGCAATCGATATATCTTCGGTAGATCGAATACGTCTTGCGAAGCGTACTTCAGTTGACGATTCGACAGAGGGCGTTTCCGCCAATCGCTACGTGTTTCTTCTTTGTCGAGTACTTCGCCTGTGAATTTTTGAACCAAGCTTCCGTACGAAGCCGGATAGTCGTAGCCCACAAACCCGGCGGCAAGCTGAATATCGAATAGCGCCGGAATGGTTTGCCCGGTCGAACGATAATGAAAAAGAATCTCTTCGCGACCTGCATGAACGATGACCGGCCGATCCGGTTTCAGCAAAAGCTCCCAGAACTGATTCATCGGACCGCAAGACAACGGGTCAATGACTGCGAGCACCTCGTCGGTCGCGACTTGAACAAGGCACAATTCGGGGCGATAAGTATCCTCGGCAACGAACTCCGTATCAAACGCAATCAAGGCAGCCGTTTCCAAATTGCTGCACAGCTCTTGCAATTGCTCAGAAGTGGTTACGTAAATGGGGTTCACACGTGGCCAGTTGATCTTGTTTTGCCAGGAATATTCGCAAATTTCACTGCGATACTTTTAACCCGTAATGGCTTCTTAATCAACCTCCGATCAATCGTTGCGACAAATCGACGGTAAACTTTAACGACTGGGGCGATCGTGTATCTTGCGAAGTACGGGAGCGGAGGCCGTTGTCAAAAAACGGACCGTCCACAGCGACTTGAACCACGTTTTTATGAGACCTGACCCCTTTCGGGTGATCAGATTTCAGTAGGATAGGCTTCCAGCCTGTCGATAGCGAAAACGACAGCTGGAAGCCCATCCTACAACTGGTCTTCATGCTCAATCGGTAGCTACATCAACCTAAGAATCGATCTAAATGTGCAACTTCAAAACGCGTAGCCGAGGAATTGCACGTAAATCGTTCCATCGCTTACGCTCCGGTTTATGAATGCAAGCGAGTTGGCGCCGTCCAGTTAGTGTGGCGCGGCGATAAACATCTCGTTATCGATGATTGCTTTTGAAATCGTTTCTTCTTTAAAGGGTTGGCTGTACTGCTTGGGAAGCGTGACAGTAAATGTGCTGCCTCGCCCGAGTTGGCTGGCCAGGTGAATTTCGCCTCCGAGCAATCTGCAAAGCTCGCGAACGATCGACAGACCAAGCCCTGTGCCTGAGTACTCACGAGTCAGCGCGTCGCCGTCTTGCGTGCTATTGATCTGTCGAAACTTTTCAAAGATAGCTTCGTGATCATGCTCGGCGATGCCAACCCCGGTATCGATTACTGAAAATGAAAAACAATCAACGCCATTCTTGTCGGGGCCGCTATCGGCGACTCCGACGCGAATGATTCCGCCTTGAGGTGTAAACTTAATTGCGTTGGAAAGCAGGTTTGTTAATACCTGCAACAGCTTCGCCTGGTCCTGTAAAAGGATCAACTCGGGTTTGCTCGCGTGTGGTAAAGAAACAGACGAAACATCACCAATGGCTGTGCTTGATTTCGCTGAGTCGGTATCGGCGAGTGGGCTTTCGATTGACTCGGGTGGGCTTGGGATTGGAATTGACGAGTCGATCTCGATTTGCAAATCGATGTTCTTGTCATCTGCCAGCTTGCGAACGACGTCACACTGACCTTCGACAAGATGAATAAAGTCGAATCGCGATGGGCGAACTTCCATCTTGCCGGCTTCAACTTTGGCCAAGTCGAGAATGTCGTTGATCATCTCGAGAAGAAGTCGACCGCTCTTTTGGATATTTGCCGCATATCGTTTTTGTTTGTCGGTCAAAGTATCGAAGCCTTGTAGAACATCGCTGAAACCTAGGATGCTATTGAGAGGCGTTCGAAGCTCGTGACTCATACTTGCTAAGAAATCACTCTTCAATCGATTGGCTTCATAGAGTTGGAGATT
>JAIYDQ010000405.1 GCA_027487375.1 Planctomycetaceae bacterium | reverse complement strand
GTCGGGCACGAGCATTACGAGAATCGAGTCCCATATCTGCTCTGCGGAGAGCCGCCGCAGTTGTGGCCCGCGCAGGGCGAAAGTCGCTCCCGGCTCCGGTGTCTCGCGCACGGCTTCGCTTTGATAGAGCCGCGTATTAAGCAACACCGCCAGGAATGCCCGCTCATCGAAGCGAAGCTGGACCATAGTCGTCGTGAGGAAGTCCATCAGCTCAGCGTGCTCAGGGTTCGGCAGCGACGAGAGGCTGTCAACCGGTTCGATCAAACCCACGCCCATCACTCGCTTCCACAGACGGTTCGCAATGTTTTTGGCGAAACGTGGATTGCGCGGCGAGGTCAACCACTCTGCGATCGCCTTTCGACGATTCCCGTCCGTGATCACAGCTTCGTCACCGAAAAACGTCCGTGGCTCGACGGCTTGGCCTTGGAGGGCTTCGTCGTAAGGATAAGTCTCGGGAAACTTTAATTGCATCTTAGTATCCGAAGTTAGCCGCTTCAAAGGCGCGATCGTCGAGCTCACGCTGTCGTCCAGCTCCTTGTCGCTATGGAGCGCGGCCAGCCTAGCCTTGAGTTCCGGCCACTGCTTTACATTCGCTGGCGAGTAACCACCTGGCTTGCCGAGATTGCTTACGCCGAACGTGAACGCTGTCATCTGGTAGAACTCTTTCTGCGTGAGCGGCTCCAGCGGATGATCGTGGCACTGTGCACATTCGATGCGAGTGCCGAGGAAGATCCGAGTCATGTTCGACATGTGATCGAGCGGCATTCCAAGATCGCGCAAGTAGAAGCCGACCGCCCCATTCTCCCAAAGGTAGCCGCTCGACGTGACCAACTGCCGCACAAACTCGTCATATGGCATCCGCGACCGAATCGTATCCTTCACCAAATCGTCGTAAAGTTTTCCAGGTTGCCCGGGGGCAAGCCCACGCGTGTTGATGCGCAGAAGGTCGGCCTTCCAGTTGAACATATGGCTCACATAGCCTTCGCTATCGAGCAGTTCATCGATCAACTTCTCACGCTTATTCGCATCCTTGCTATCAAGAAAACTTGAGCTCTCGTCCAGGCTCGGGATTCGGCCTACAACATCGAGATAGACGCGTCGAAGAAATGTAGTATCACTCGCCAGCGCGTTCAGTTTCGCGTCAACCGCTTTGTGATTCGTCGACTTGTGATACTGATCCACGCGCTTTTGCAACTCTGCGCTCAGCATCCGAACATCTGCTCTATCAAGCGACACATCGACTACCGGAGCAGACGTACCGCGATGTTCGAATTTGACCCATGAATTCATCTTTGCTCCATCGACGATCCATAGTCTCAGCATCGAACGCTCTACTTCGTTCAAAGGCTGAGCACCTCCTTTCAACGGCGGCATCACAGCGTCGTCCGTATGAGGAAGCGACACCCGCTTCATCAGCTCGCTGTCGTCAGGCTTGCCCGGAACAATCACATCGCTATTAAGAATCCCCTCCGCAGTATCCAGGCGCAAATCGCCCTTTGGCTGTACCTGTTTTTCGCTGTGACAAGCGAAGCAATGGTGATAGAGGATTGGTACAATGTCCTTCTCGAAATCCGGTGACTTCGACGCGATGGCAACCTGACCAACGCAGAGCCATACAGTGACTGTAGTGCAAAAAACCAGATTGCATGGAAGCTTCGAGATGGCACTACTTCGCGATTTTGACATGGGATATTGGTTTTACGACGCCCTTCTCCAGAACGTCCAAATTGTTTTCGATCCAGTGCGGCCTGAAAAAGCCACTACGACACGAACCATCATTGGCTTCTTCAATCTTCATTCAGGCTCTTCAAGTATTCTAGCTTGGATTAATCAGCCAAAGTGCCTCATGCCGGGCTGTTAACAACTTGCGATTGTAGCCCATTTTGGGTTTACAATGGTTTCGTGCTTACGCTACTGTACGCTCGAATTTAGCCGCTTCGTTCACAATTGATTGTGTGTGAACGGGACGCGAGATAGGTACGAAACCCACGCGATCACTTGCCACCACAATTGATTCCAAACAAAAACTCGCGTCGGCTGCCCCGACAGGTGAAAAACACCAGTTAGTCGACTAGCCAGACAACGGTAGTGTTTTCTTCAACTCTCGGACGCAACCTATTCCGAATTCAACTCAGCATAAAATCGCGACGGCAAGAATATTCCGTTATGGAACTGTCGGAATCGGCCGAACGGTTGCTACACGATCATTGCATAACTATTGGATCAGTAGTTGTTTGGCTCCCTTTGAGCGAATTGTCGCTGAGGATCGTGTAAGTACCTCGTAAAAACAATTCGTATATGAATGCGATGCTCACGCTTGATTCTCGATATCGTGCCGGCCGAGAATCATTTCACGACAATCCGCCATTGGTTACAAGATCGCTGATCGCCTGATCGACATCGATTTTATTCGTTAAATCGTATTTCTTCTTTCGACGTTCGATAGGCTCATCCCATTCAGATGTGTTTGCATCGAGCGAATACAAGTCGGCCTCACAATTCAAATCACTCGACCAATCGCTCAATGATTCTGCAGCCATCGCTTGGTCAGCCAACGCTGCAATCGAAGCCACGCTTCCCGCGGCACTAGTACCCGAGCCGATTGTCTCGATCTTCGGGGTAGCGAGCGAACTCGCTGAACTATTGGGTGATGAAATGGATGCTACAGAACGCTTCGCGGCCTGTTCACCTTCACCACTCGTGATGCGACTTCCACGATTTATCTCGTTGATGACTTGGAGTATATCGACATTCGAGACTATAGCATCATCATTGACGTCAACGTATGGCGACTCGCCATCCGTTCTTTCTGGCGGCGGCCCGATGGAAAATCGTGCTAGATAATTGATTACCAACAATATGTCTAGCGGCGTCACATTTCCATCTTTATTGACATCGTATCGGTTTTCGAAGTTGTGCCAATGATTCAGAGCAGTAACGATCTCCAACGGAATGGTCCGTGTCGTGGTTCGATCATCGTAAGTATCAAATACACCATCGTCACCGGGATCAGTCACGTTTAAGGTGATGATCGTAGATCCGACAGCAGAAGGAATGACAAACAAAGATCCCGAGTTGGCATTCGCCGCTTCATCGTAGCCAACGTAAAGATTGGCGACGTTTTGGTTGGTGCTAGCCACTTCGAATCGAAGCGATTGCGTGTTGTTTCCTCCATCACCGATTCCAGTTAGCGGAATCGATGTTGGACCACCACCTACCGCAAATCGTTGTGTGGCGACGGCAGCCAAGGTCGGGGCTTTATTCGAGGTCGCGTGTACCTCGATTCGGTGGATCAAGCTTTCATCATCTGCCGTGTTAAACAGGTTATCCGGACCAGCGTCTCGAACTTCGAGAGTCACCGAGCCGCCTCCGGTAATTCCAGCTGCCGGTGTAAAACTGAGTAGCCTATCGGTTGGGGCTGATCCTGCTGGCGCGGATCCGATTGCGATTGAACTAAAGAAATTGTTCGGCGTTGTCCCTACGATGCTGACCTTCACCGGTCCATTCTCACCTGTGCCGGCGGTGATACCAGAAAGGAGGAGCGAATGCGGACCGCTGTTAACATCGATGACCTGCGTGTCGGTGGCGTTCATCGTTGGAGGGTCGTTGCGTTCCTCGACAGTCACTGTGATCGTTTGCGATGTTGTCAATGAGCCTGCGTAGGCGGTCACGATAATGGTCGCCGTGCCTCTGGCGTTGGTTGCGGTCTCGAAAACAATGTCTCCCAAGCCCGAACCTTCGTAGTCGACTCCCAGGTTTCGGAACAATGCCGAGTTGGTCGTCGTAACGTCAAACGTGACCGCATCGCTGGCGCTGACTTCGAACCCGACAAGATGAAGCCCCGAATTTTCATCGAGAAACAGTGTTAAGTCTTCCAAGAGAAACGACGGTGGATCGTTCACGTCCGCCACGACTACAGATGGAACAATCGACTGAATCCACGCCAAGTATCCATCAATACGCGTATTGGTTGCTACCGAACCGACCCCGGCAATGTTCGATGCTCCTCCCATGACGATGCCGATGATCAAATCGGTTCCGTTGACGTTGGAGAAAAGTGGCGATCCCGAATCACCAGCATCGCTGTCGTTTTGGGTCAGATTAGTCTGTGTCCAACGGAAGACTTCTGAGCTTACTTCATCGACCGGCGGAGTTGAGCCAACTCGCTTTGTACCGAACGTATCGCCTTCATGTTCACCGAAGCCGACTAGCTTCAGCGACTCACCCAACCTTGGTGAGCGTCCGGTAAACAACGCCGGCTCGATACCGACAACCGCAGTATCCAGCTTCAGCAGCGCGATATCATTCCCACCATCCGAGCCGATTACATCGGGATTGAAATCAGGATGGACAATAACTTCCGCAATTCGGTGAACGATGCCACCGATCTCGAAAGTCAATTGCCCCTTCGGAACACCAACGACGCTGTGAGCGGCTACCAACACATACTG
>JAIYDQ010000255.1 GCA_027487375.1 Planctomycetaceae bacterium | reverse complement strand
GCACACAGTCGTTTGCAGCGACAGCGCCGGAAATCTCGGTCGCTGGATTCCAAGACAAGGGATGCGAGACTTGGAAGTGCGAATACTTTGCCAGATGAGCAACAACGACTCCAATACCCTCATTGATTCCGGGGCCGCCAACCGCCTCGAACCACACGCCGTAATCTACTACGACGAAATCGACGGTAAAATTCAGAAGGTTCGACCTTACAGAATGGATTCATAATCAGGTTTAGGAACGTAAAGGGGTCAGGTCTCTTTTTTAAAGAGACCTGACCCCTTTGATTGCTTCTGACGTCGATCCTGTAAGGCTATGAAGCAGGGTGATTGAACCATGAGCGGGTGGGACACGGAGGTCACGGACGACACGGAGTTTTGTGTGTACGGGATTTTACTCCGTGTCTTCCGAGTCGTCCGTGTCCAATAAAAGTGTATCCAGGGCTGGTTTTGTTCGGCGGGCAATGATCTTCGCTGTTCCCCTCACTGTTAGATCTGGGATTTCCAGATCGCTTCAGAGAATTTCAAGTGAGCGGACCTGAGAACGCAATTGAATCGATTAAATATCCTTAGATTTTTCTAATGCAACCGCTTGAATGGTCTGGTAGCTTCGGTTCATGCGTTTGTATTGGATCGTTGGCGAATACCAAACGATGTATACTGGTCATCGAATTCGAACCCAAAATGGTTGCTATTCAAGACTCAAGTATTCAAGACTCAAGACATCGGATTCAGAAATCAACAGCTCTTGCTTTCTAGCGATTTGCGGACAGCGAGTTATCCAGCTATTCTTAAACATCTGGTGGGTGCAAATGAATACGTGGTTGATTGCAAACCAAATCTTGGCGATTCTCGTAGTCGAGTAATCGGACCGTTACCCAAATAAGAATTAGGAACTCTATGTACCGTCGTACCTTCATCTTGTCCTCGGCTGGAACAGCAGGACTTCTTTCATCGGGCCTTGTTTTCGCGAACCAAAATTTGAAAGCCGATATCGCGATCATCGGTGGCGGTATGGGTGGTGTGGCAGCAGCATTAGGTGCTTGCCGAGCTGGTGCGAAGAAAGTCGTTATGACTGAAGAGTCAACTTGGATCGGCGGCCAGATGACCAGCCAATTAGTTCCACCGGACGAGCACCAGTTTATCGAAGGTGGTGGTAGCACTGGATCGTACCAGCAACTACGAAATGATATTCGAAAGGTATATCGAACTCGTACAGACAAACCACTAACAGCTGAAGCTAAAAAGATCGCGAACCTAAATCCTGGTAATGGATGGGTTTCGAGAATTTGCTGCGAACCGAAGGTCGCGCTTGATGTTATGGAAGAAATGTTAAAGCCCTTCGTCGCGAGCGGGCAACTGGTCATCTTACGACAAACCAAAGCCCTCAGTGCCGATACGAATGGTGATAATGTCGAAGCCGTGACTGTGGAGTCTGTAGACGGCAAGAAGATGGTTATCGAAGCAGATTTCTTTCTGGATGCAACGGAAGAAGGAGATCTACTTCCTTTGACGAAAACCGAATTTGTCACCGGTTCCGAGTCGCAACAAGAAACCACCGAACCCAACGCAGCAGATAAGCCTCGACCGGGAAACATTCAGTCGTTTACGTATTGTTTTGTCCTCGAGCATTGTGCGGGTGAATCGCACGTTATCGATAAGCCCAAGGATTATGACTTTTGGATGAAGCAGCGAACTGCAGAAGGGGCGCCTGTATTCCAATGGGAGAAGCCAACTCCCTATGCGTTTTATCCGCTAGGTTCCCGCGATCCAGGCAAGCCTGACTTGATGAACTTCTGGACGTATCGTCGAATCATCGACAATAAACTCTTTGTTCCGGGTAGTTACAAAGGCGATCTCACCGTCGTCAACTATCATCAGAACGATTACGCGTTGGGGCCGTCTCATTACGGTAGCCTTGAAGATCGTGCCAAGCACAATGCAGGCGCGAAAGAACTCAGTAAGTCGTTTCTATACTGGCTGCAGACCGCTTGTCCACGTAGCGACGGCAAAACGGGTTGGCCAGAATTACGATTGTGTCCTGAGCAGACAGGTACCGAAGACGGGATTGCGATGTCGGCGTACATTCGTGAAAGCCGTCGAATTGTTCCGAAGTTCCGCGTCCTTCAACAACATGTCGCCTACGACATTCGCGTCGCTGAAATGGGTGCCGAAAAAGCGAGAGCAGAAGTTTACAAAGATTCTGTTGGGATTGGTTTGTACCTTTACTTCGACATTCACAAGACCTGCGAAGGTTACAGCAACGGCGGCGGCGGGAAGGTGTTTCCATTCCAAATCCCACTTGGTGCATTGATTCCTCAACGCGTTGGCAATTTGTTGGCTGCTTGTAAGAATCTTGGCGTGACTCACATCACGAACGGCTGTTTCCGATTGCATCCAACGGAATGGAACATCGGCGAATCGGCAGGTATCCTCGCTGCCTACTGTGGCTTCAAAGGTGTCACACCCAACCAAGTCCGCGAAACCGATACGCTCTTGAAAGACTACCAAAGCAAGCTAGTTGATCTCGGCGTGCGTATCGAATGGCCCGAAAATCAATTGCGTGGTTAGAGGATCGTTGCAAATGTCTAGCTCGATGAATACCGAAGAACTGGTCCAAGATCCGTGGGGTAGCCGTTTGATAGGTCTGCGATTGTCGGAGTCTTTCGATTCGCAAGTACCCAATGACTGAGTTTCCCCGTTTTGGTGCGATGACGCCGTTGTCAACTTTCTTAGTAACTTGACCGGTTTGTTTCATTATTGATCTCAATTCCGAAAGCGCCGGCTGTGCTTGTTGTGACGCCGTGGTGCTTGCGAGAGACCACCGAAGATCGCTTTGGTTTTGATCGCAGGGTAAGCAAGCGACGATACAAACGTCGATGTAGAAGATAGACCAGCTCGACTTCTAGAGCTGTTTTTCCGCGAACCTTGATGAGCCCGTAACCTTGGCGATCACCTCGGGTGTACAAAAAGCGGCCGTCTTGCTGATGGCACTTGAAGAAGACGAAGCAGCATCGCTTCTGTCGCGGCTACCGGCACGCCATGTGGAGCAAGTTTCACTGGCCATTGCCCAGCTTGATGAGGTTGGCGGTAAGGAACAAGAGTCGGTTCTTACCGAATTCTTCAATAGCCAACCGAGCTCGCTGTCGTCAAGTACCGGTGGTTTGGAGAAGGCGAAAGCGCTAGTTCGAAAGGCGCTTGGTAAAGACGCCGGCGACATGCTGACACTCCTTCAGCAGACCATTGAGTCGCTTCCGTTTGGCTTCCTTCAAAAGGCCGATCCACAAAACATCTTGACGTTCATCACCGATGAGCATCCCCAAACGATCGCATTGGTTATCTCTCACGTCCCCCCGGCAACTGGTGCAGCGATCCTCGCGGGTCTCGCACCAGACAAACAATTGGGGGTGGTACGTCGAATTGCCGAGATGGGGCAAACCAGCCCGGAAGCGATCGATGAAGTTGAAAAAGCTCTCGAAATGCGAATGGCCTTGTTCATGAGCCAGTCGTTCCAAAAGGCTGGTGGTGTACCCGCTGTCGCAGAAATACTCAACGTTTCCGATCGAGCCACCGAACGAACCATTCTCGATTCGCTCGCCAAGGAAAGCACCGACTTGGTCTCCGAGATTCGACGTCTCATGTTCGTCTTTGAAGACATTTCGAAGCTGCAAGACAAAGACATTCAAATGGTGCTCAAGAACGTCGAAACCGCACAATGGGCGATGGCGCTCAAGGGAGCCAGCCAAGCTCTCCAAGAGAAGGTCATGCGCAACATGTCGACTCGTGCTGCCGAAATGTTGAAAGAAGAAATGAGTTTCTTGGGTCGCGTAAAACTTGCCGAAGTCGAAGCACTTCAACAGAAGATCGTCGACATTGTGCGTGGCCTAGAAGACTCCGGCCAATTAGCTCGCCCAAGTGCCGAGGGCGAAGAAGAGTTTGTAGCGTAAGTGATTTACTTGGTCGTGCTATTGAACTCCACAAGCAACCATCGTCACTTGTGGAGTTAAGATTCTTATTGCCAGTACATTGTTTCTGGAAAAGACGCCTCAGGACACTTCCGTCCCAAAACTACTTCGCTGCTAGTTCTTTTTGAAGTCGCTCGAGCAGCGCCTTGGTGGCTTTGATGCCGTCCTTCTCGCTGAGTTCTTTACCTTCATACGCGATACCTACGTAACCGTTGTAACCAGCGGCTAGGACGATTTTCATCATCTTTGCATAGTCCGTATGCGTTTCGTTACCGGCAGCATCGAAATCGTGCGACTTTGCGCTGACCGCTTTTGCGTACGGCATTAGTTCGGTAACACCTTGATATCGATCATATTCTTCACCAGTTTTGCGATCGATGATGAAATTACCAAAGTCAGGCAACGTTCCGCAGTTTGGAAGACCAACTGATGCGATGGTTTCGCTAAGCCATTTGCCATTCGATGAAAGACCACCGTGATTTTCAACGATCACATTGATACCAGATTTCGCCGCGTACTCACTCACACGACGGAGTCCGTCAGCAGCAAGTTTCTTGCCTTCATCGTACTTTGCTTGTGTAGCCGCATTAACGCGAATGCTATGACAGCCAAGAGTCTTCGCCGCGTCGACCCACTTGTAGTGATTTTCAACGGCCTTGGTTCGAGAAGCTTCATTGGTGTCGCCCAGATTGCCTTCACCGTCGATCATAACCAAAACATGCTTTACGCCGTGTTCCGCAGCACGCTTGTTTAGCTCGGCAAGATACGCGGCGTCGTTAGCTTTATCCTTAAAGAATTGGTTCACGAACTCAATCGCATCGATCCCGAATTCTTGCTTAGCGATTTTTGCGAAATCGAGATTGTCAATTTCACCGGCCTTAAGAGCTTTGTGCAGCGACCATTCTGCGAGCGAAATCTTAAACGGCAACTCAGCGGCGGCAGCTTGAGCAACGGGAAAGAACCGCGGTGAAGCAACAGCGATCGCACTTGCTGCAACAGCGGATTGAAAAAGGAACTGGCGACGTGAATTGAAAGACAAAGCGTTTTCTGAGTGCGACATGTTAGGTGGGTGCCTTTGACAAACAAACGGGGAGGGTTGAAACAACGTTCGTATTGTAGTTCGCCCAGCGTGCAACTCACAAGCCATCCGGCAAATTCAGTCGGACCTTGGGCAAACGTTTGATTACGTTGGCTGGTTTAGGCTTTCTTTTTGTGCTCGTTTACACTTAGGAGCGTTTCTTCCAGACGCAGCAACGCGTCTCGGAGAGACGCTACTACGTGTTTAGAAACTGAGCCTAGCCTAACCAATGCGTCAAAAAACGCCGTGCGACAGTTGGATCTTCTGTTCCAGCCACGATCGCTCGACCGTCCGTGAAGACAGACATGGTCAGATTTTCGGCTTCGAACCTTAAAAGAAACGGGTTTAAAGTCAGATTCCCATCGGCTCGCAACCGATCTGCAAGCCGGACAAGATCGACTTTTCCTGGCGATGCACTTTGGATTTGAACCGCGTTTCGACCGCACAGAACCTGAACAAGACTGGAGCGATCTCCGTGAAGAAAGTCACGGCGGCCTTCGTAGCACGCTGGACATCCCGCCGTCGATGAAATCTGCAAAGCAGCGTTTGCAGACGTTTGATTTCCGCTTGGGCGAACCGGCGACAAGTAAATCTTCCTCACTTCGTTAGACCACATATCGAACGTAATCAACTCACATCGATCATCAGCTTTGGAAGAATCGGCTGCCTGACCGCGAGGACGCGTCAGTATTTTGATTGCTTCCATGGCTTGCCATGAAGCGACGATTGAAACGGCGGGTCCGAGCACTCCTGCCGAATCGCATGTCGCCATTTGATCGGCTGGCGGAGGATCTGGCATCAGACATCGAAAGCAAGCAGTGACTCCCGGCACGATTCCCATTACTTGTCCCGTGGCACCGATACAACCGCCATGGACCCAAGGTATTCCGAGCTCAAGTGAAACGTCGTTGATCAAAAACCTCGTTTCAAAATTGTCCGTACCGTCCAAGATGAGGTCGAAGCCTCGTAGAAGCTCAACCGCATTGGAAGCGACGAGATCGCAAACATGAGCATCCCACTGCACATCGGAATTGATCGCTCGGAGATGGCTCTCGGCCGCGATCGCTTTAGGAAGTCGCTGTTCGGCATCATGCTCATCAAATAATGTTTGCCGCGGAAGATTATCCCATTCGACCCAATCTCGATCAATCAATCGGATCGTCCCAATCCCCATGCGTCCAAGTCTTTCGGCGATCACCGACCCCAAGGCACCAATCCCAACGATAGCGATTCGTGAACTTCGAAGCCGCTCCTGCCCTGCTTTACCCAGATTGCCATAGGCCGACTGTCGACGGTAGCGATCGACCGAATTGGAAGTTGGCTGGCTTTCGGGAATGAGTGACATTATGGGAGCGATAACAGTCTTGATTCTTGATTCGGGTTCTAGCTAGACTCGCTGGCAGTTTCGAAAGGAATCGAAGCGACACTTTCACTACCGAAATAGTATAGGCGGTCATCAGCGGCATGGAACAGCTAAGTTCAAATGTGAATTCACATCGAATTTCCGAGCCAACCACCCTTGGAAGCGTCTCTTTAGTTGTCCCCGTGTACAACGAGGAAGACAATATCGAGCCTCTTTTCCTGCAGCTTCGTGCTGTTTTGGATGACCTAAAGCGACCTGCCGAAGTGGTAATCGTCGACGATGGTTCGACCGATCAAACGCTGCCCAGGCTTCGTAAAGTCGTCGCTACTGACAACCGATTTTGCGTTGTTCAGTTCCGAAAAAATTACGGTCAAACTGCAGCCATGCAAGCGGGACTCGAATACGCCAACGGCGATGTGATCGTTACTTTGGATGGAGATCTTCAAAACGATCCATCGGATATTCCGATGATGCTTTCTAAAATTGACGAAGGCTACGACCTGGTTCATGGATGGCGTAAGAACCGTCAAGACACCTTGGTAACTCGCAAGATCCCTTCGAAAATTGCTAATAAAATCATCAGCTATGTCACTCGATTTCCGATTCACGATCTCGGCTGCACCTTAAAAGCGATGCGACGCGAGATTGCTGACGAATTGGAGCTATACGGCGAGATGCATCGCTTCATCCCGATTCTCGCTCATTGGCGTGGAGCCAAATGCGTCGAAGTGGAAACGAAGCATCATGCACGAAAGTTTGGAACAACCAAGTATGGGCTTGCGAGAACTATTCGAGTCGTGCTCGACTTGATTACGGTTAAGTACATGCTTGATTACTATACAAGCCCGATGAAACTCTTTGGCAGAGTTGGACTAGGAATCATGGCTGCTGGCATGGCGTCGATGGCTGGCGTGATTGCGATGAAGGTATTCGGCGGAGTCGATATGACTGGCAACCCACTACTTCTCCTGGGTGTCATGTTTACTCTGATGAGTCTTCAAGCCTTGAGCGTTGGCTTGCTTGGCGAAGCGACGACAAGACTTTATTACACACGCGATTCACGACGACCATTCACGGTTCGTGAAGTCCTTGGACGCGAGCCGACGACGATTCCAATCGCTCGTGAAACACTTCAAGCCAATCATTTGTCAAATCGTTTGGCGAATCATCCAGCCCATCCCCGATCTCGAGCGAGCTAGTCGGTTGGTAACCTTACTATGTCTTTTGTACGCAACGACCGAAGTGATCGACGTCGACGTGTTATTCGCGAAGCGGCTGCGGCTGATTCCGAACTAGCAGTCGAATCGGTTCGTGCTCGCAAACGACAGCGAATCGCCGATCGGGCAGAAGAAGACGACTCCACGATCCCGATTCGTCGCGACCCTGGTTACAGCCAAGCCGTCCGACGTGCTTGTCAGCAGAGACTGGTTCAGCTGATTCCGGTCCGACGCAGTTCGCTGACGCTGGTTCTATTAACTGCGTGGTCTATTTGGGGCGCGTTGCTTCTCGGGCATTATGTCATTCACGTGAGACCGCTGAGTCTCCTACAAAGCGGAGTCGCTCAACCACCGCCATCGCCACCCCTTCCGATCAGCTACCTATTGCACCTGCGATCATCGCATGGAATCGCGCATTGGTTGGGTGGTCAGCTCTGGATGCTCACAGCACTATCGGCGTTGATGATCTTTCAACTCAAGCGACATAAACTCGACGATTATCGAGCCAAATACCGAGTCTGGGCCACGCTTTCGATTGCGGCATTGTTTTCGAGTATGGATGCATCAACGTCGGCATTACTATTGCTTGGCAAGTCTATCGATGCTTGGGCACTCCGCGAAGTCGGCTACTCGGGCTGGTCTCTTGTACTGGCATCGTTTGCAACGGTTGTTGCGATGCTGGGAATTCGACTTTGTAATGAATTGAAATCTGCTCCAGCGAGCTTAGTATTCTGGCTCGGAGGCTTACTGGCCTGGGCAACCAGCGCTGTGATCGGCACGGGGTTACTCAAGACAGATTGGTCGCAGGCTCAAACCGACATGATCGTTGGAGCGGCATGGCTAGGAGGAATTCTCGCTGTATTTGTCTCTTCGGGAATCTATCTGCGTCACATTTACATTCAAGCTCAACGTCGATTTGTCATGCGAAACGGAATGATCCGCGAAGGTCAGAAATGGCGAATGCCGAAGCTGTCACTGCGAAGAAAGCCGAATGAAGAAGGCTTAGAAACAGAACGTGTGTCTGATGAAAAGGTTTCTCGACGTCAGACGGCATCGACCGAGCGACCAGCCGTTGCCACGTCAATCGCAGCCGAAGCAGCACCCCAAGCGAATCGATCTTCGAACTCCACTCGAAATCAAACTTCAGAGCACGATCGCAAGTCTGAAGCAGCTTCGAGTGAAGTCGCACCAAGCAAAGCAAGACGCTTACCACGTATCCCACTTCCGGCTTTGAAAATGCCCGCGTTACGACTTCCGAAATGGCATTCGGAACCAAAGCTCGGAGCGGACTACTCCGATGTAGATGCCGACGAGCGACTCCGCGATAAAGGTTTCGATGCCCCAATGCCTAAGAAGCCCGGTTGGTTTTCTAAGAACAAATCAGTTGAACAGCAAGCCAAGACATCTAATGCTAATGCAAGCGGCTCGCAACAAAAATCCGAAGCAAGATCAACCTCCGCGCAGTCATCGTCCGCTCGAGACGTGGGTTCGGACATGCCTGATTTTAGCGAAGTAACAAGCGACAAGAAGCGTTGGTGGAACCTTTCCCGAAAAGACAAATCGACCAAATCAGCTCCTGCAAGCTCTCAAAAATCAAACACCGCCAATCCAAAAGCCACATCAACTTCATCATCTACCAACAGCCCCGCATCGGCAACGAATGCTAAGGTGGATAAACCTAAAAAGTCATGGGGCTCCAAGTCGTGGGGACTGCTGCCGAAACGCAAAGCAGCTTCGAGTAACCCTGAGACCAGCGTAAAGACACCTGCAGACAAGCCTGCGGAAAAGACCAAGAAGAAGTGGTTTGGGCTGCTGGATGGATTGAAGCTTAAGCCACCTTCTGAATCCGCGGCCAATTCGTTGAACAGCAGCAGCGGCAATACAAACAAATCACAGGGAAGCCCTGCGTCGTCGAAGCCTATCGGTCCCCCATCCAGCTCTTCCGCAGCAAGATACGATACGACGCCGCAAGCCAAATCGAACACTCCGATTCAAGTCAACCGAACACCAACGGTCGAACCCGACGAAGAAGACGACGATGATCAATCCAACCGAGGAATGAGTCGAGCCGAACGAAAACGGTTAAGAAAACAGCAACAAGAAAACCGAAGAGCCGCTTAGTCGGACAACGCCAAGTTGAGCACGATAATCGATCGCAACTGTTTTGAAGTACTAAGTTGGAGTACAGCCTTTAGGCGCCGAGCACCTTGGTTCTGCCAAAAAGCGGCTAAAGCCTGGACTCCAGCGCAAACCTAGCGCGGTCCAATTTGGCGGACTCTACAGTCGCGGTCGCACGGTGATTCGTGATTGTTGCAGAGTTCCTTGTGAATCTGCGACGCTCTTGACTTGAACCTGAAGCATGTTCGCGCCCGCAACATCGTGCTGGAGTTCGACAATTCTTCGCACAGCTTCACCGGCTCTCAAGACCTGGAACGGTTCGATAGAAAGTATTCGACCGTCATCAGATCGACTCGAATTCACTGGCGATCCGTCTCCAGTGCTCAGGCTAACAACCGCCATGCCTTGTGGTAGCAAGATATTCAGTTCTACATTCTCTTCGGGTTGGTTGTT
>JAIYDQ010000096.1 GCA_027487375.1 Planctomycetaceae bacterium | reverse complement strand
TCATGTTTTTGATGCTGCTTGAGATGGTGCATCTCGATTCGCTGTCGCGACATTTAAAACAGGATAACGGTCTTAGCGAATTGCATCGTGGGTTTTGGAGCTTGATTCACTTCAATACGACGCACGTCGAGTGGGAGGGATGTTCGCTACATGACCTCATCCAGCCAAGCTTCACGTTTCTTGTTGGTTGTGCCCTCGCGTTTTCCATCAGTAAACGGATCGCGTCTGGTCAATCTTGGGGCAGGATGTTCTGTCATGCTCTCAGTCGAAGCTTTATCCTGATAGCGTTAGGAGTTTTGCTTCGAAGCTTGGATACCGATCGAATCGTGTTTCGATTTGACGATACCCTTTGTCAAATCGGACTTGGTTATCCGTTTTTATTTTTGGTAGCCTTGCTTCCGAGAATGGTGACGTACGCCGCGATCGCGACCGTATTGATTGGGTATTGGGTGGCGTTTGTCGCTTATCCCACTCCTCCTGAAACTTTTGATTATGCTGCCGTTGGCGTTGCTTCTAATTGGCCCAACCATTACGAGGGGATAGAGGCACACTGGAATAAGAACTCGAATTTAGCTTGGGCCTTCGACCGCTGGTGGATGAATCTTTTCCCACGCGCGAAGCCATTTTCGCATTCTGATGGAGGCTATGCGACGCTCAGTTTTATTCCAACATTGGCAACGATGTTACTTGGTTTGGTTGCTGGCAATTGGCTTCGATCCGATAAGAGCGCAAGAAGCAAAGTGACATATTTCCTCGTGGCCATCATCGTTTGCTGGGGGCTTGCTTGGAGTATTGACTGGGCTCAGCTATGTCCGATTGTCAAACGCCTGTGGACTCCAACTTGGGTTCTGTGGAGTGGCGGTTGGTGCTTTACGTTATTGCTGTTTTTCTATCTAGTCACTGATCTGGCGGGTTGGAAATCTTGGGCGTTCCCGCTGGTTGTCATCGGATCTAATTCAATTGTTGCCTACGTTATGGCTCACACAACGGCAGTTTTCCTGGAGGATCGAATGACTGCCTGGCTTGGTCCTATCTGGGACGTGACGGAAATTCGTTTTCCACATTCCACTCCGGTTTTTGTTGGATCGATAACATTCGTTATCATTTGGCTGATACTCTATTGGATGCATCAGAGAAAAATATACGTTCGAATCTGAACTCGTTTCAAACAAACTTCCTAGGTATTCCTCTCATGAAACAATCACAAAAATTTCTTGCTTTGCTCGTCTTTAGCGTTTTTCTATCGTTCGTCGTAAATGCTGTTCAAGCGGAATCATGGCCTCAATTTCGTGGTGCCAATCGCGACGGAAAGAGTGGTGAGAAAGCTTTGTGGTCGAAGATCGCGGAAAGCGATCCGGAGCTTATTTGGACAGCAGAAGGTGTTGGTAGCGGCTATGCAAGTGTTTCCATCGCCGATGGTCGTGTCTATACGACAGGCAATTTGAAGGATGGGCAAACGGTCTCAGCGATAGATGAGGGAACAGGAAGTGTTTTATGGTCGACTTCTATCAGCGACGGGAAACCTCGTCACTCCTATGAAGGTTCACGCAGTACACCAACCGTCGACGGAGACAAACTTTACGTGGTCGGTTCTGGTGGAAGCATTTCCTGCCTCGAGAATGCAACTGGGAAGTTGGTTTGGTCCAAAGACTTTAAACAATGGAATGGCAAAATGATGAGTGGCTGGGGCTTTTCCGAGTCTCCTCTTGTCGATGGTGGTTTGGTGTTATGCACTCCAGGTGGAAAGGACGGGTTGATCGTTGCACTGGACAAGCTGACCGGCGATGAAGTTTGGGCATCGAAGCTTGGTGATACTAGCAGCGACTCTAAGAAGCTAAACGAGGGGGCGGGCTATGCGTCGATCGTGGTTTCCAATGGTGGTGGAGTGAAACAGTATGTTCAGCTCGTTGGAAAGGGAGTGGTTGGAGTTCGAGCGAGCGATGGAGAACTTTTGTGGCGGTACACTGGCGTTGGCAATACGACCGCAAACATTCCAACGGTGATTGTTGATGGGAATCAAGTCTTTTGCTCGACTGGTTATGACACGGGTTCTGCTTTGCTGAAATTGACGAAGAAGGGAAAAGACGAAGTGCAAATGAAGGAAGTCTACTTTTTGCCTTCAAAAACGCTGCAAAATAAACACGGCGGAATGGTTCTGGTGGACGGCTATATCTACTGCGGACATGGCAATGGAAGTGGGTTGCCAATTTGTGTAGAAATGAAGTCCGGCAAGATTGCTTGGGGACCTCAACGTGGAGCAGGAAGTGGCGAATCGAGCGTTGCTTATGCAGATGGACATGTCGTCTTTCGATTTCAAAACGGCAAGGTCTCAATCATAAAAGCAAGTCCCAAGAAATACGACGTTGTTCGAACGTTTGAGCCGGCCTTCCAAGAGAAAGAATCTTGGTCTTATCCTGCAATTGCCAACGGTAAACTGTTTCTGCGCGAGCAAGACAAGATCATGTGCTACAAAATCGACTAGGCTTCGTTTCTAAAGTTGATTTCACGTAGCTGCGTCTCTCCGAGACGCAGGAATCTCGCGTCTCGGAGAGACGCGACTACGTGTTTAAAAGCAGAGCCAAGTACTGAGTGCTATCTAACTTTGGCGTAGCTGAATTCGGAAGAATTGAGACGTCAATATTGGCTGGATTTAGCTGCAAATTTCAGCTGTCTCACGGCATCTGCTATGTGCCCAAAACCAGTGACGAAAACGCTGAGTCGATTACTGCGGGTGAATCAAACGCAAGTAGTCCGTGACGCGGTGACTTGATTTCAGGAATCGCGTTCGTTAAATTGCCAACTAGGCCGAGTAGCCCAGGTTCATTGTCGTCGATTACTGAAGGTAAGCCACCTCCAAGAACTGCTTCAGGGGATTCATCGTCGCCAAGATAGAGTCCTTGGAAGCCTTCCGGGGGTTCTTCACCATCGGCAGCGGCAGGAGCTTGGTAAACCGACGGGACGGGGGGGCCTTCTCCTTCCATTCCTCGGTTCGATGCATTGATGAAGTTGATCACCGTTAAAACGTCCAACGGAGTCAGCATGCTGTCCCCGTTCACATCAATTGAAAACGTTGTTGGAACACTCGACCCGACCAACTCGAGAATTCCGTGCGTGTTGATTGCATTGATTACCAAAAGCACATCCAATGCAAACACGTTTCCATCCTTGTTTACATCAAAATGATTTGCTTGATTTTGCCATGGGCTCGGAGGAGTGAACAGTCCGAAATTTACGTTCATCGTAGGTTGCGTCAGCTCCACGGTTGTGACGCGCGTTCTTGCTGTTCGGGGGATGGGAGTGTAACCACCGTTGCTAGGCGTAACGAGAAGCGAGTAGGTTCCAGGGGCAAGTCCTGGTAGCCGATATTCGCCAAAAGGTCCGGTCGTCGTTTTCATACTTGCACCGAATCGAATGTTGTCGATTCCGATTCGCGTTCCAGCATGCCCTTTTACGATGGCGTACGAGATGTCCTCAGTGGGGCGCGTAATGGTGAGAGTTGTCGACCTTCCCGCAGCGAGGGTTGACGAAGTAATTCTCTCGAGTAGCTGGCCTGATGCCGAGTACACCTCGAGCCTTCCGAAGTTGATAGAGTCGATGCCGATGACGTCTACTGAGACCGTCGACTGCAAGCTATTGAAACTGATACGTAGGTTTTGATCGTCGTCACGCCAGCCAGCTCGGAATGTCCGCGCAATTGGCGAGTAAGGTATGAGTACCTTTGTTCCAGTTGTTGCACGAGCATCTGTCGTGACCCCAAGCGTGCCGTCCGCATCCATTCCGATCGCGCGAAGGGTTGCCCCAGCAAAGGCCGTCGGAGCAATCACACCATTCTGAAGGTTATCCGGTTCTAGCCGCGTTTGTGCATTTCGTGGAACACCATTGGCGTCAACGACCTGGACCGTCAGCCCAAAGAGCCCCGATTCGGTGGATTGCCAGAGTCCATCATTCGTTGTGTCTGACCAAACAAACCCAGCGATACCGCTTTCGGCAGTGAGACCTGCTCCGGATATCGCACCTCGAAATATGCCGCTAGTGATCCCTATTCTCGGATCGATAGCCCGTATCTGAATGCTTCCAGTTGTCCCAGAAGGAATCGCAATCGATAGGTTTAAATCGGCTTGATATTGGTTTAGTGTGACAGCAGTTGTCCATGGTGCGTTATCGTCAAAGCGATACTCGATTCGGCCTACGCGATTGAGCGTAATATCATTTTGCAAGCCCGATGAATTCCGGTTCGGAAGTGCCTTTGCCGAGGCTTTGCCGGTGAATTGATAAGTATTCGTAGTCGCGTTGAAACGCCCAACACCATCCAACTGTAAGGGGACATCCAGCACATCAAAGATTCCATCCCCATCGCTGTCTTGCCAACCAAGCTGAGCGAGTGTTGCTTGTGAAGTCGTAATGGTATTGTAAGCCGTCTCAAGGTTGAGTCCTGAGGACATGATGCTGAGAGACTGTTGGAAATTCAAGTCGGGGTTTAAATCGATTGCGTTTGTGTTTTGAGAATCGTAGTAGCCGCGATTCTGATAGTAGTTGCCTCCGCCTTGGTATTCGTCTCTAGCCCAAAACATATGTCCCGTCTCATGGGTATACGTCGAGGCAGGGCGGTTTGAAGGTGTAATAAAATACAAACCACCTGCAAACGCAAAGGCTCGCGAGAAACTACCTCCAGACGCGAAGATTTGATTGGGGCGTGAGTTCACCACAAAAATGGTAAACGACCAATCCGTATCAAGTTTGTCGCGTTGCGATTGATTAAAGGATCGGATTCCCGCATCTATGCTCGCCGTGTTGTTGAAGCCGACTTTGTCCAGGAACTCTGGAACCCACTTCACGTAATCATTAGATACTCGGGTGATCGGTTCATAAGACGTTTCTACGGGCGAATCCAAAAATGTTGTATCAATCACCCAATCAAGCTGCATGATTGATGATTGCGTCGCCAGCAGATCCTTCCACCATTGAAGGCCTTCGGTGATGTTTTGGAGGACCTCTGTCTTTTGCTGAGCCGTCCAATTCAGGATGTTTTCGTCAATTGCTCCGTTGCTTTCAAGCAGCACCGGCGTTACCGCAACGCGGCCAAGAAGGAATTCGCCTAGATCATCCGGTGAGGCTCCGAACGGAAGGCTCGCCATCAACTTTCGCGTCTCCAGCGACTCAATAGAAAGTCTCCGCGATCTTTTCGTTTTGTTCGACTGTATCTGCCCAAAACCAAAACGGAACCCGCTACGCGAAATCGACTTCGGTAGGTCGGAACACTTTAAGACTTGCCAAAATCGAGGCATTTTCGTCTTTTCACGAAGGGGCTAGAAATCTCGTTGCCTTTGACGACATTTCTCCAGCTTAGTTCCCCTCAGGGCTAGCCTCCAGCGGTTTCCAGGCCGCCAGCTTGGCAAAACCCGTCGTTTTGCAAAGCTTTTTCGGTTGTAACGATTGTTCGAAGCGAACTTAGCTGCCAAAACCCTCCAGCCGTGCGAATAAACCGTCCACCGTCTGGCTGTTGGATGATTCGCTGTCGCTTAAGCTTCCTAAGGTCGAATCGATCTCGTCGAGCCAATCAACCGCACCGCTACTGCTAGCGGCCCAAAGATTGTCGACCGATGCCACCACGCTACCGGAAGCGGCTCCCGAATCTGTTGACTGAACCAATGGTTGCGAAGCCGATTGGGACGCCAGACCGGAGCCACTGTTCTGTGTTGGCACGTTCTGAACTGGCGGGCTTGCGAAGTTGGAAGCAGCAGGTGTGCTTGGCTGGGACGGGACCTGAGCAGCTGATGAAATCCAAGTGTCAGAAGAAACACTCTCGCCCTCACCGCTCGCCGAACGTCCTCGTGAACGCAGGTTCAGTTCGTTGATAACGAGTAGCACATCCAGCGGAGTAACAAAGCTGTCACCGTTGACATCTACATACGGCGGAACCGGCGTCGTCGGATTGATTGGCAACTGAGTTGAAATCTGTCCTGGATTGCGATTCAGATAATTGATCACCTGCAACACATCGATCGGTGACACGAATGTATCGTTGTTCACGTCGAACTGGTTGGTCGGATTCTGATATGCATTGTTGCCGACAGTGATGACGTAGTCTTCAACTTCTCCATCGGGAGCCTCTCCTTGAGGGCCTAGAGTAGCGACCGAACTATATCGGAAACGAGCGTTAAGAGTACCCGGGATAACATCGCCAGGAACCGTTACCTGAAGGTTGTTGCTATTTCCATTGACAAGCAATCGACCTCCCAAGTTTGTTATTCGTTCGCTATCAGCAAATACCCCGTCTCGGTTGTAATCGATCCATGCGTTCAAGTAACCAAGTCGATCGGCCGAGATGCCAGCAGCCGTTACTGTTATCGATGTCGAGTAACCTTTGACAAACGTTGCTGGGAAAGCAATTCCATCGTCAAGCGTGTCAGTACCAGCAGGGAGAGCGTCTCCTTCAGCGCTTACCCCCAAGCCAAGATAAAATCCATCGGCAATGCGATGACGAGGTCCATTGTTTACTTTGCTGGTTGCATAAAGCGGTTGAGGAGTATCACCGTAATCAAAGCCGTCCGCCAGGATAATCGTAAGCGTTGTGTCGCCACTCTCGCCATTGGCGCGGAGGGCGTTTCCAGCCATGTCCTTAATCTCACCTGCCACTGTCGCACCGGTGCCGAAGACTCCTTGCGTACCTCCGAGCAACAGGTTCTGACCATTCTGCGAGACGGTCACGCCAGGCAATGCAGCTGCGCGAATTGCATCTGCAACTGCTGATGCGACGGCGCTTCCATCGATCAACAGGCCAGCGTTTAGGACAATCGGAATCGACGTAGAGATAGTTCCATTGCTACCTGTAGAACGTAAACGGCTGGTGTTTGACACAAGCGTTACCGTTGCACCGAGAACTTGGATGCTGTCGCTGGAAACCGAGTTCACCGAAGCATTCAAACCCGAAGAACGAATCGCATTGATCATCTTCGTGGCAACTGTTGCCGGTGTTTCGGTAGCGACAATTGGAATGACAACGGAGTTAGTTGCAAAAATGCCATCTGAATCGAATTCGTAGGTCAGCGTCTGAATGCCGTCGCTGAGAACAAACTGCGATCCATCCAATAGGCTTTGCGTCGTTCCGTTAGTGACCGTTGGGACGGTTAATCGGAGACCAAGATCCAACTCGAACGTTCTGTAGTCTCCGTTGGCATCCAAAATCACGTAAGTGGTTCCGTCGGCCAAGTTGGCAATTGTATTGAGCGGAATCACACTTTGGCCAGCAGATACAAATCGAACCTTGTAGACCGCATCCGAAGTCCAGACACCAGCGATTGGAGTAAGACGGATCGTGTTGCTGGTTGCATCAAAACCGAATCGATAGTCGACTCCTTGAATCAATTCGACATCATCGCGAGTAACAATGATCCCCGCACCGCTGACGGATTGAGCATCAATTCCCGATCCGTTTGAACTGCTTCCGAGATCCACTCCGTCAATCAATCGGATTTCGAAGTACGGTAATGTTTGGTTGCTAACCTGAACGGTTCCCAAGAGCGGATTGGAATCGCCGCTGCTTGTGCTGTTATCGGTTGGCAGCAACAGAATTGCACTAGGACCAAGGTTATCTGATCTATCTTGAGCACCACGATCTTTGAAGACGTTTTGCCCTATACCCGATGGCGTGTTGACCGTCGGATCATCGACTCGTAGGAGTCCATTGAGATCATAACTTGGTGCAATGATCGGAGAGAGATCCAAACCAAGCGGTTGCTTGACAGCAATTAAGCCTGGTCGATCCAATATCGAATCGATTGTCGAGTCAATCGTCGGAGCACCAACGTTCGGGTAGAAAATCCGGTTCGCTGGGTCTTGGAACAATTCAACGGTGGTGTTCGGTTGAAGGACGGATTGTCCAAATGTCGCAATGCCACCTACGTCTGCGGTGTTGCGTTGGAAGACCATGCCGCCAACCACAGGTCCAACCGTTGAAACAAGGATGTTCGGATTGAGTGTCGACGCGGCGGCAACGTTCAATCCTGTCACACTGTTTACAACAATATTGTTTAGCAGCGTCGGGCTGGTGTTTGCACCCACATCAATACCAATCCCGCCTGCCGCATATACGGTCGCAGGAACACTCGACAAGGCTCCAATCGCATCGATATCAGCACCCACTGTTTCACCGGTGGTAGCTCCATCTAAGACGTCATCGGTTATGCGAACAAACCGAAGTCGACTGTCGCGATTAAATCCGTAGAAATCCAAATCGATCGTTCGGACGGTACCGCTGATCGAACCAACCTGAGTATAGGTCACCCCATCGGTACTGACTTCGACGAACGCGCGTTCCGAGTCACCGACCTCAATGATCGCCAAGTCGGGCCTTGCATCATTTGATCCTGTGAGAAGGTTGTCTGTAAACTCGACTGTCAACCGACCACCAGATCCGAGCGAAACAGCGCCTTGCCCAGTGGCTGGTTCCGCTAACCCGCCCGTGTAATTTGGAATCCCTAATGCGTCCGTGGCGATAGCAACTCCTGCAGCAGGTGCCAATCCATTGCTAAAGTTCGGCAAGTAGGAGATCACCGAATCTGCAAAGGAAATCGATCCATTCGGGAACAACAAGTCGTTGAACACTTGAGGCCCCAATACCTCTGTCTTGATGATTGAGCCACCGACAATCGTGTTGTTGATGATTCTCGCAAACGGAATTGAAGAAGGAACTGTTGTGTTGGCTGCATTATCGCCAACAATTTGAATTCCTCCGACGCGGTTTCCGATGATTTCATTGTTCATAATCACCGCACCAGGTGCGAGGCGTTCGGTGTTCAATACAACCGTGTTGCGAACAGCCCCAGGACTTGGGTTGTTCCCGCCACTGATAGGATCTCGTGCATCCGGTCGAAGTACGATTCCATACTGCGCCGAATCGGAGATCTTAGAATTCTCGATAATGATCTGTCCCTGATCGCGTGGGGTATTCGAATCGCCTTTCCCTGTGTACCGAGTAACGGAAATTACTGGTGCAAGCGTAGATCCGGCAGGACGTGCAGGAACTGTCACTACAGCATTACTCGACAAGGCAAGCTCAGGCCCCGAAGGTCCAGCGGACGCGCCGGTGAGCGAGATGGCTGTAACCTTTAGACGCGACTGAACAACCGAGCTATTCAGGATATCGCGAAGTCTTCCCGCCAGTGTTGATGATGTTTCAGCACCGATCACGCCGGTTCGAGGGTTCGAAACCGACACGCTGTACGGTACTGCAATCGCTCCTGCGGGCAACGCTGCAGGGGAGGAAACATCCGAGAAGACGAACACAATCGAGTTGTTGCCATCGGAGATCGTAAAGCTGTCTCCGTTGACGATCGCAGTCGCATTCGGCAAAGTGATGGTTGCACCAAGTGCCAAACGAGTGTTGATTCCGGTCAAAGAACTATCGACCGCGGACGGGTATAGAAGTCCCGTTTGTGTGGGAACACCGTATTCCTGACCGCCGCGGATTTCGAGTTGATAGGCTCCAACATTGATGGAGTTAGTGATCGAATTTGGATTCGCAACAAAAGTCGTGTCGGTGCTAGAACTACCGATAGACTCACCACGTTCAGCAACACCGATTACGAAGTCATCCAAATAGATTCCTTCGAAGGCGTTATTGACCAGACGGTTGGTTGGCGAAGGATTCGCAACGGTTGCAAACTGACGCAGATTTGGATCCGGGAAGTTGACTGTAAACGGCCCCGGAACTACTCCGGCTCGTACGCCTGGAAGACTTATAAACTCTTCTCGAGTTGGGAAGATATCATAAGTACTTCCGTTACCAATCGATGCGCGAAGTGCATCACGGACTGCAATGGCGACTTCGCTTGCAGACATGGTTTCCGAAATGTTTACTGGAATGTTTCCAACGGTTGCACCAGCCACTCCTTGAGCAATGAATGGACTTCCTGTCGGAATTGTGAAGGTACCAGTCGCTAGCTGAATTCTGTTTCCGCTAACGGTTGGACCTAAAGCGATAATTGACGTAGCAATAAGCCCGGTTACATCCGAAGCAGATAACGAGCTCGAATAGTAGATGTCAGTCGCGGAAGGCGAAAGTGGCGGAGTACCAAGTCGGAACGTATAAGTCGTTCCTGAAACAGTGATTGTCGAACCGTTAGCAATAGACGATCCGGCAGGAACGATCAGCGAAGATCCTTTATCGATTTCAAACACGGTTCCAGCAACAGTAAATGTTTGACCGTCGCTTAATTGATTTCCTGGAACGACGCGCAGTTCAGCGCCCGGGTCGCTGCTGATTCCACCTCCTGTACTGAATTCAAATCGGAATCGTACGTTCTGATTTCCCGCGAATTGGGCGATATTCACTCGAGCTTGCTTCCAACCGGTTTGTGTTGCCGTATTGTTGAAAATCACTGGTGAATTCAAATCGACGTCGTTATTGCCAAGCTCACGCCAGATACCGTCGTCACCAATCGCCTTGATACGAATCAAATCGTTGTCGGTGTTGTTAGCCGATTCAGTCGAGGAGAAATAGGTAAAGTAGAAATAAGGACTATCCCCTGCCGCGATACTCGCAAGCGAAATCGGCTGCGACTCCAATACACCTGTTGCTCCACCAGGGAAGTTGTAGGTGTTAGTTGTCGGACCCGCATCGAAGCGAACCTGCGATGACGGATTGGTAACCGCATCATATTGTGAATTTGGATTTTGATTGCCGCCTTCATAGGCGAAGTGCCAACTCTGTCCACCAGCAGTTGCGGAGACAATTCCATCAGGTGTTCCCGGATTTCCATGTCCCGCGTCGCCGCCTCGCTGATTGCTTACGTTGAACAGGTTGTAGTCAAGCGTCGAGAATGCAAGTCCATTCAGTCCGGTTCGACCAGTGTTGATGCTGGTTGCACCCAATGC
>JAIYDQ010000520.1 GCA_027487375.1 Planctomycetaceae bacterium | reverse complement strand
CTGAAGCACCTCACCCCCGACCCCTCTCCCCGGACTACCGGTGCGAGGGGAGCTAGGCTTTATTGTTTATGCCAGCTGACTCCTGCCGACGTGCTTGACAAACGTTCAACAACTGGTTTCGTTCTTATTCCAGATACTCCCTTCCAACTAGGTTGTTTTTATCATGTTGCCTTTTTCAATTTCTTCAGATGCATGGCCCAAGTTCGTGCCTCCGTTGTTGCTCGTTTGTGTTTTCGCTGTTTCTGGCTGCAAGCAAGAGCAGTTGGAACAATTCGCCAAACAAGTCCAAGAGCAAACGATCGACAAACTACCCGAACTGCCCACACCAATGAAGATCGTGAGTGTTGGAGCGTTCAAATTGCAAGTCGACAAAGCTATCGAGACCAGCAAAGCCAACGCGAGGATCATCATCGTAGGAGACGGTCGTCCTAACGTTCTTCAGTTACGATCGTACCAAGATGTCGCAGCAGAAGAATTTCCATCGGTTCTCGTTCAAGTCAACACAACGGCGACCGACATCTCGCAATTGGTCGGACAAACTCTTAACGCAACCGTCTACTTGTCTGCAAGCAGATACGAACCGATCTGGTCTTGCCAGGATCAGTCTATTGCGTCTCTCACGATTCAAAGCGTCCAAGAAAACGTTCTCAAGGGGGACTTGCGTTGTGATAAGCTCATCTCGAGTCAAAACGCCTCCAGCCCGCTTTCGGGAACTGTTGAAGCTGTTTTCGCCGCGACCAGCGTAGCCAATTTGGATAGCGCCTCTAATCGAGACAACATGGTGCAAAAATGAATCGACTTCAGCACTTAACTTTTCATGGCGTACTAATCGGAATCGTTACCTTTGCATGCCTGTCGTGGCCGCTTCGCCTATCGTCAGCCAATCCGAACATCGGGAAGCCTGACGCGTATCTTGAGATTCATGGAACCGTGGCCGAGTCCGTTTCCCTTGGTGCGGAATGTATTCAAACTTACGAATCCTTTCGTGAATTGGTCGATGCGATTGAGAAAAACCTCGATCCCAAGAAATTCTCGGCAGCCTACGTCGCTCTACAGAAGTTTTCACGACTCAATTCAAGGCTCCGAATTTTTGGCGAGCCGCTCTCGGTTGATTTACAGCTTCGAATAGCAGATCCCGAGGCTCGATTTATCGCCATACGCACGCGATATATTCCGACAAAAGAGTGCAACGACATTGCTCAAAAAATCATTGTCGAACTCCGGAAAAGGGCTGCCGTCCGAGTGAAACTGGTGACGCAAATCCGCGAATTGGTCAACGATAAAAAATGGCTGGGAGCGGAAGCATTGTGGGACAAGACTATGAACTCGCTTTGGCAACAACTGGCCTTCTTGGACGGGCAAGTTGTTTCCGAATTTGCCTTGGATTTCTACACGCTCGACCAAGAGATCACTCCCGTCCGATCAAGTGAACGATCACTCGTTTTCCAAAAAGCAGTCGAAGAGAAATTTCAAGTCCACCAACAATCGCGAGATTCGTTTTTAAGTAGTCTACGATTAGCAACCGGCCAACTAGCAAGTACTGGAAAAATCGCTTTTGACGGAACGCAACTTTCTGGCAGCGCTTCGGTGAAGCGTTTTGTTATAAACTTTGGGCCTCGACATGCAGACCTTATGTCGGACGCAAGTCTCGACTTTCTTGTCAGATCCAGCTTGACATCAGGAAGCTCTGCGGGTGATGGCGGTCCAAATGCATTCGCCACTTGGACAACAAGAGCCCAATCTGCCACCAAGGAACTCCAAGAAGCCATCATTGCCGTGATCAGGACCGATGCGGAAAGCGGAGCCGCGATGGCGGAGGGAGACTATGTAGACCACTTGAAATCGGTTGCCTTTTCTTTGAATAGATTCGCGTCGACTGTATCACCACGGGACTTTAGCCCGGCTCTTGATTCGTTGGCAAAGAAAGCTGGATTAGAGAAACGCGTGCAAGCCTATCGAGAAGCGACCAACGATGTGTTGCATTGGCGAGCTCGCATTGCACAGCAAATGGCCGAAGAGCAGCGAACTGCCGGCTTCCCTGAAATCGACATCTTTACCCGTGGGAATCTTTGGAAGAATGAAGCCGGGGTTCCATTAATGTCTGTCACCATAACCGACATGCCTGTCCCCATTCTGTCGCAACCAGTGCCGAAATCGATCCAAGCCGGTTGGGCAAACGTGCAAGGGAAAAACGTCAGCGTCGGGGAGATCGTTCGCTTTGACTCGGACAAGGAGTTATTCATGTCCAGGCTCAAGAATGGAACCTACGCAAGACCCTTTGGGAGCACGCGGTCGCCCGAGAGCCTTTCAAGTCTCAAGCGAGAATTACTGGTTGACGACTTGCATCCGGCTCTTGATGTGACGGCTGCGCATGCGATCTATGAGGCCGAGAGCGGAGAAGTCGTCGATGCCGGTGGAGAAATCTTGTCACTTGGACTGGAATCCGCGACCACGCGAATGCTGAAGCTTCCTCCAATCGCGGGGAATTTTTTGCGATATCCGTCGATCCAGAACTCGGCATTTCCTCACAGCGAGATCGCCGCTGTGTGTGTGCGGTATGACTTGAAATTGAAATGGATCGCCACGCACTATCAGTTCGTTCGGTTGCCATAAGCTTCAAGGGCTTATAGATAACACTTGTAGTTTGGGACCACGGTCCCGAACAAATGGCCCGACGTGACAATGGTCCCATCGTACGACTGTCGTTGACTACGTCGATAGCTTCTTCGATGAACGAACCAGTGACCGCTGAGAAAGGTGTGAAACTTCAAAAGCGGATTCTTCCGAATCGACTCGTGAAAGCTTCGAAAGAGAATCGCGGCGAACCATTTGAAGTCCGCCTGACATGGGTTCTCCACCGGAGTTGGCTACAGCGTCGGCGGTCGCTGGACGCCACTGCTCTTCGAGCCGCTTCCCCCATTTGGCCAACTGTTCGAGCATCGCGTTGTCGATTCGCCGAGTTCGCGTTCCTGCGCGTGCTACGACGAGATTGCGGTCGTTTCTCAAGCTCCAAAGCTGTTGCATAGCTTGGATATCAATGGAGTCGTACGAATCGTGGATAAACACGAATGTCCCGATCGCTTTCTTCAAACCGATCTCGGCTGCGAACTTGGGACCTTTACGACTGGTGTTTCGGATGGTCTCAACCTGTGGGTAGGTCCTTTGGAGCTCCTCGAGAATCTCGGGGGTCGCGTCGGTCGAAGCGTCGTCCACGATGACAATTTGCAATCGATTGCAAAGATCGGAAACATGGTCAATCAATGTTTCAACCCGTGCGGCGATCTGGTCTTGTCGATTAGCAGTCGGGATAACGATGCTTAGCGTTTCTGATTCCACGGATTTTCACCATTCCATAAGAAGTCCTTCGTCTTCCACCACCAGCCAGAGCAAGTGTGATGCAACCCCACCGCACCTCACGACATGTATAGAGAAGGTGCGGTGGGATCGCGTCTCCGAGTAAATCGGCCACGAATCGACAAATTCGTGATCCTGTTCACTTTGTGATGGGTCGTAACTAAGAATTCAACAACTACTTCGACATACCGGATTTTTTGAGTAATCTTGCCGAGCTTTGCTTGACAGCGCATTTGGCTTCTCACTCGAGAGATGTGAGACTATCATTCATCTAGGCCCTTACAAACATTTGGTTCCGATATCTACATCCACGCTTCCTAAATCCAAGGCAAACATTGCCGACTTCAATAGTTGCAGAGGCAAAAATTGCTTGAGGACACAGTAAGATCATTTCAAAATCGATGAATTCGTTAGAATCCAGTAATCAACCAGCCTTCCAACGAGGGGTCGACGGTCTACTTGTAGCGATTGCCCAAGATGCTTCGACCAAGTCGGTATTGATGGTCGCTTGGATGAATGCTGAAGCTTTCCAAGAAACGATCGAGACTGGATTTGCTACCTACTACTCACGTAGCCGGAAGCGACTTTGGCGAAAAGGAGAAGAAAGCGGGCATCGACAACAGGTCGTCGATGTTTTCCTGGATTGTGATCAGGATACGATCCTTCTCAGCGTCAACCAAACGGGAGCTGCATGTCACGAAGGCTATGCAAGCTGCTTTTTTCGCAAGTACGAAGAGGGGACTCTTAAAGTTATTGCCGAACGCCTCGTGGATCCCAAGGACGTATACTAACCATCGAGCCTTGCTTACCAATCCCTCTGTATCTTCCTTTCCATATCCTCTCGCGTACGCGTGTCCATGAAACTTAAAAGCCAGCCCGAAGACTTTGTTGTCGACGAACTTACCGATTTCCAAGTCACAGGTGGCTCGTTCGCGTTCTATCGGCTCGAGAAAAGTGGATTGGGTACTCCCGAGGTGGCTCAAGCAATCTCTTCGACTTGGAATCTTCCTCGCGATGCCGTGCAACATGGTGGATTGAAGGATCGACATGCTCAAACAACTCAGCACGTTACGATTTATCGCGGTCCCCAACGCAACCTGGAAGATCGGTCGTTTTTGCTCACGTACCTTGGTCAAGCCAATCGTCACTTTGTCGCGAAGGACATTGTTGCCAATCGATTTGAGATTACACTTCGCGGTTTGAATTCCGAAACGGTCCAGCTGGCAACGGAACGGCTCAAGAATCTCGCCAGTGGCGGAATCATCAACTATTTCGATGATCAAAGGTTTGGTTCGCTTGGAATCTCAAATCAGTTTATTGCTCAGCCATGGTGCATGGGCGACTACGAACGAGCTTTATACTTAGCGATCGCCGAGCCAAACGTGCACGACAGGCCTCGCGAAAAAGAGCAGAAGCAGATTCTTCGGGACAACTGGAATCAATGGATCGTCTGCAAAGATCGGCTTGACCGTTCCCATCGACGTAGCATCGTGACGTTCCTGTGCGATCATCCGACAAACTTCAAACGAGCCATCGCATTGCTGAGACCGGACCTTCGAAGTATTTATCTCGCCGCTTTCCAAAGCTACCTTTGGAACCGATGGGTAAGCAACATCTTGGAAGCGAAGATACCAAGCGATCAGCGGACAACCATCAATAGTCTTTGCGGCGATCTGATTGTTCCAAACGCTTCGTTCAATCAGGAGAACGCAAACATTCAGCTCTCCAACTGGAGCCTTCCACTTCCATCAGCTCGTCAAAAATCGTATCCCGCCGATACGGTTGAATACTTGATGCCCATCTTGCAGGACCTGCAAATGGAGCCGCATCAAATTCGATTGAAGTTTCCTCGCGACACTTTCTTCTCACGAGGCGAACGAGCCGTCTGGTTAGAGATCAAAGATATCCAACATTCGTTCCAAGAAGATGAGCAAAGCAGTTCGGCAAACTCACCTAGAAGTCGCCTCGATCTTCACTTCTCTCTTCCTCGCGGTGCTTATGCTACTATGATAGTTAAGTATCTGACGAACCAAGATTCGCCAGACGACCAGGACGCATTGCTTTCGGAGGAAGCAATGGAACTTGAAACAGATACGACTCTCAAAGATATCGAACCAACATGAAACAATTAGACCATTTGAAAAATCTAGTCATCATGGCATCGGCTGATGGCTCGCTGACGGAGCGCGAGATTGCTTTGTTGGTTGATCGCTGTAAGCAACTCGGCCTTGGCGAAAAAGACATGGAAAAAGCGCTCGAGTTTGCCTTGAGCAGCCAAGCAGTAATGAAGCTACCTACCGAGCATGCAGAACAGATTGCGATGTTATCCGATCTGGTCCGGGTCATGGCCGCCGATGGCTCGCTGAGCGATGTTGAAAAGCGATTGTTTTCACTAGCCGCCGCGAAAATGGAAATCGATCGCGACGAAATCGAAGAATTGATCGACAAATTGGTCGGCCCGCATAAGGTAGACGCAAGCGAAGACATTTCCGAAAGCAACGCCAAGTGACTCTAATTGGACAGCGAGACTTTTCGCTGGAGTCCAGGCTTTAGCCGCCTTTGCAGAATCCAAGGTGCCAGCGCCTAAAGGCTGTACTCCAGCAGAGTTGCGATTGTTTGTCAGGTTCGACGTGGCAATGTCCAACTAATTTACCTGATCATATTCAAACAGTTGAAGCGAGTTCTCGCAAGCCAACTCGCGTTACGTGTATCGAACGTTCTGATGTTCCGCTTCGAAGAACGCCGGCAGCAACGCGTCGACACGTAGCAAGCCATCCATCGTTAGCTCGATCCGACTGGGCGAGTATTTCACAAAACCTTCGCTTGCGTATTGATCCCAAGTCGATTTCCAATTGGTAAGAATGTTCGTCCCGAACTTCGTTTGGAAGTATTCAACGTCAAGATAGCCGCGTTTCAACTGAAGGATCATTTCGCGAATCAGCTTTTGATTTTGTGTTGGCTCGTAAGCTCGCGTGATGGGTAAGCGATGTTCTTCGCCGACAGTCTTCAAATAGTCGGCCATCTCGTGGCTATTCTGGTAATGAATCCCGGATGCATGACCGAAGCTCGCGATCCCGGTTGCAAGGAGGTCGCTACCCCGCCAGAGGTTGTCGCGATAGCTGAAGCTAACCTTGCTCTTGTCTTTGACAACTGTGTAGGCACTACTGATCGAGTAACCAGCCGCTTGAAACTCTTCAAAAGCATATTGAACCCAAGCACGTTTGGTCGGCCAATCCGCGACGGGTGACTCCTTCGTGTTCCCAAGCAGATCTTTTGAATAGACGGTGTTGAACGGAAGTTCCATTTGATAGATGGTCACACTTTCGGGTGACAATTCAATCGTCTTGCGAATGTTTTCACGCCAGTTCTCCCAATTCTCACCGACCATTCCAGAAATCAAATCGATGTTTACGTTTGGAAAGCCCGCAGCGACAATCCATTCCCATGCTCGATAGACCTCTTTGGAAAGATGCGCACGACCATTTTCTTCAAGTATCGCATCACTGAAACTCTCGATGCCCAGACTCAATCGAGTGACACCTAACTCACGCAGCGTATGGACTTTTGATTCGCTTAACGTACCGGGCTCGCATTCGAACGTGACTTCTTCTGCCTTGTCCCACGAAATATTTGCTCGAAGTCGATCGACTAAACTGGTCAATTGCTTTGGCGATAGAAAGCTTGGGGTACCGCCACCGAAGTAGACAAACCGAAACGGACGATCACCCATGATCGCTTTCCGTGAGAGAATTTCAATCTCATGCGACAGCGTCGAGACGTAGCGTTCAATCTCTTGCGCGTTTACGTCTGTGAATACTTTGAAGTAACAGAACTTGCATCGCTTTCGGCAATAGGGAATGTGCAAGTAAAGTCCCAGTGGCGTGTCCTCTTGCGGCGGAGCATCCATCGCAGCGTTAATGGCTGGCAGGCTATCGCGATTCCACTGTG
>JAIYDQ010000187.1 GCA_027487375.1 Planctomycetaceae bacterium | reverse complement strand
TACCATTTCATTGAGTACGAGTACGATTTACCGGGAATGCTAATCGGGAATCCCTTTGAATTGCGGCTCCTTTTTAGAGTAAGTGAGAACCTTTGAGAAAATCAGAACCTGACAATCGTGTTTGGCTAGGTTGGCATCGCGCGATCCTTCATAGTACGGTTGACTACTTGTCGAATCGATATCGCGTTAACGACGTTTGGGACATGAACGAAGTTTTGTGCGTTCTTCCAAGTTCGCTGGCCGGACGTCGACTATCAGAGCTCCTCGCCGAGCGAGCTGCAAAGGAATCCTTGGTTCTGCGTCCCCCTGAGATCTTGACCATCGGGGAGCTCCCCGAAAAGCTTTACGAAGCAAAGTTTCCGTTCGCTGGAGATATCGAGCAGGTGCTCGCGTGGACAAAAGTCCTTCGTAGTACTTCGTCGAAGGTTCTCGAGCCGCTCTTGGTAGAGGTTCCTTCATCTGGGGCAACGCAGCCTTGGATCGAATTGGCCTCCCTTCTTTCGTCTTTGCATCGCGAGTTGTCCTCCGATCTTACGATGTTTACCGAAGTTGCGAAAAAATTGGAGCAGGACAACTCAAGCGAGGCTGCCCGTTGGCATGTTTTAGCAAAACTCCAGCGAGCCTATCTGGATGAGCTAAGCAAATCAAAGCGTTGGGATGTGCAGACCGCTCGTATGTTTGCAATCGAACATCAAGAACCGATTGCCAAACATGACATCATCGTAATCGGTGCTGTGGATTTGAATGAGGCACAGCGGGCGTTCTTAAAAGCGGTTGTAGATCGTGTCACGATTTTGGTTGGTGCTCCGAAGAGCTGGAGCAACGAATTTGATCTCTTCGGCGCGTTGATCAGCACTCTCTGGCAAGACATTCCTGTTGACTTCCAAGAGGGACAATTGATTTGCCGCGCAACTGCCGACGAGGCAGCCGACGAAGTTGTAAAGCAGTTAGCACTATTGACAAGCCCTGAGCCGATTGCGAATGCCAACTCTCCGCATCAATACTCTGCCCAAGAAATCACGATCGGTGTTCCGGACACCTCGATGATTAGCGTATTGACCGAAAGGTTGCACCGCTATGACGTCGAAGGACGAAACGGGGGAGGCGTCAAAGCTACTGAGACCTCGCCGATTCGGCTTTTGGAAGGAATTGTCGACTATCTCGAAGAGGGGACATATGAAGCGTTCTCGGCTCTGATTCGATTACCGCTTGTTGGTGCAATCTTAGAGCGATCATCAACGGTTCCTCGCGACTATATTCAGCAGACCGATTCTTATTACCAAGCGACCCTCATTCAAAGTATCAAAATCCGTGAATGGCCTGAAGCACGCGGTCTTGATGCTATCCGGGAAACTATTCTAGCAATTGATGCTTGGTTGAAACCACTTCGCTTGCCCCCCATTCCTCTCAACGAATGGACTGGGCCACTTCGAACCGTATTCAATGAAGTGTTCATCGATGTAAAAGCGGACCTAGATACGCCTGAGGGCGATTCATTGATGGATGCAACAAAGTTTGCAAGTGAAGCGATTGAGACGCTTGACGATCTTCCAGACGCATTCGTTGTGGATGCGACGCTGCGAGAAGCAATTTCTTGGATATTAAGACAGCTCGACAAGAAGACTGTGCCGCCCCTGGTCGATCCCAATTCCGTTGAAATGATTGGCTGGCTGGATCTCACGCTCGATGATGCACCGGTTCTCCTGCTAACTGGAATTCATGATGGAACCGTTCCTGAGTCGGTTAATGCCGATGCGTTTCTACCGAATCGCATAAGAACAGAACTCGGTTTGATGGATAACGATCGACGCTACGCCCGGGATTGCTACGCGATGCAGGTCCTGCTTCACACTCGAGAGCATCTTCGAGTCATTACGAACCATGCCAGCGTGACCGGAGAGCCGCAAACCCCCAGCCGTTTACTACTTGCCGTCGATGCACATGAACTTGCAAACCGCATCTTGCAACTCATCGAACCCGAAGCTCCCGACAGCCGCATTCAAATATACTCCGAGCCCAACCCTCGAGCGATTCAAAGTGATCTTCCGATTCCTGCGCCGATCGATAATGCCGGGGTGGCTATTGAGCACATGTCTCCTTCCGACTTCGAGTCCTACCTACAATGCCCGTATCGTTTCTATCTTTCTCGCGTTCTTCGTTTGAGTCCGATCGATGATCGTAAAATGGAGTTAGAGGCGAACGACTTTGGCAATCTTATCCACGATACTCTGGCAGGACTTGTCGATTCACCGGTTGCCAATTCATCCGATGCCGAGGCGATTCAAAGTTGGTTGCTCAAGCGGATCGACGAAGTAGTTCAAACCAAATACGGCGAATCGCTACCTCCAGCCATCATCGTTCAAATAGAACAAGCCCGTCAGCGACTATGTGCCTTTGCATCACAACAAGCCGCACAGGTTGCCGAAGGATGGCGAATACTAGTTACTGAAGTTGCAGTTAATCAGGTTCACGGAGCGTCAATCGATGTCGATGGGAAGCGGATGCCTCTTATCGGTCGAATTGATCGAATCGATTATCACCCGGAGCTTAAGCAACTCGCGATTTGGGACTACAAAACGGGCGACAAGGCGAAAAAGCCTAAGCAAGCTCACTACGGTGAAAAAGCGGGTTGGAAGAATCTTCAATTGCCGGTCTATCGACATCTCATCAAGGTTTTGGATTGGAAAGAACACAATGTTGCACCGGAAGCACTTAGCAAGAACATTGTGCTTGGTTACATCAACATTCCAAAGTCGGCCTCGGAGTGTAAGTTTGAAGTGGCAAGCTTTGAAGACGACCTCTTGGAAGAGGCTGATGAGGAAGCACGACAAGTGATTCGGCAGATTCGTGCGAATGTCTTTTGGCCACCCAGATATGACAATGTGAATCCTTGGGATGAATATGTTGCGATTTGTCAAAACGATGTGGCTCGGCGATGGTCTGAGCTTTCGGAGCCGGCCGCGCTCGCAGGTAACTTGTCATCGGTTAGCACTGCGCTTACCGCTGCACCAGCTACAGGTAGTAACAAGGTTGTTTCCAATACCGGCATGTCTCATCGTGTTTCCGTTGGCTTGATCAAACCATCTGCGGATGCTGGGCCACGCAAACCGGGGCTTGTGTTGAATAACACCAGTGGAAAGACCAATCCGGACTGGTTTCAAGCAACGATGATCGAGGCGTCTGCAGGGAGTGGTAAAACGTTTAGCCTTGCAATTCGTATGATTCGACTTTTGTTTGCAAAGCAATCGCCGGAAGGAATCCTTGCAACGACCTTTACTCGCAAGGCTGCCGGGGAAATCCTCGAGCGAGTTCTAAAGATGCTCGCCAAAGCGATAGTCAACAAAGGGGATCTCGAAACTCTCCGGGACAAATTGCGCCCGATGATTATCGACGAGACGAGTTGCATTTTTCATCTTTCGGAACTCTGCGACAATCTCCATCGTCTTCGAGTCAGTACTTTAGATGGTTTCTATCAAACGCTCGCGCGAAGCTTTGCTCTGGAACTTCAGTTGCCTCCCGGTTGGAAGTTAGCGGACGAATTCCAAGAAGCCAAAATTCGCGAGCTCGCAGTAACTCGCATGTTTGAAAATCAAAGTCGGGGCGAGTTGCGTTCGCTGGTTTCGCAGCTTTCGCGAGGTGAAGCGCGACGCAGTGTGCGTAGCGAGATCCATCAAACCATTGACGCTGGTTATCTGCTTTACAGAACATCGCCAGTTGAAGCGTGGACCAATTTCCCAATACCCGCTTCGCCCGATGAAAAGGCGGTTACGATCGCTCTTCATGAAGCGAAAACCGTTCCGATGCCTGGTCCCAAGATGAACGACGCTCGCGATAAAGTCCTTCGATTGTTTGAGCAATCGCAATGGGAAGATGTGGTTGCTTCGACACTTGTGCGCGGCGCGAGAACTGATGGCAAGTATTCACGGCAAGCAATTCCGTCAGCATTGAGTGAGGCACTCGACTTGTTATTCCAGTACTCCCTCTCGCGTGAACTCAGTTCTCGACTCGGGCAAACGCAAGCTGCTCAGCAACTATTGGCAAACTTTCATCTGCAATTCGAGGAGGTCAAACGAACCTATCGAATGGTTACATTTGCTGATATCTCCATTCGACTAGCCGATTGGTTCAATCGTCGATTTGACAAGGAAACAAAAGGCGAATTGATTTCGAAAAACTCCGAAAAGAGCCTCAAGCAGATTGACTATCGACTCGACTCGCCAATCAAGCACCTCCTTTTGGATGAGTTTCAAGATACCGCTCCTGCCCAGTGGGATATCTTGCGCCCCTTTGCCGAGGCGGTGACGATGCCACGAGGAAACCAAACCACTTCATTTTTCTGTGTGGGCGATGTAAAGCAAGCGATCTATGGATGGCGAGGTGGAGTGGCCGAGCTGTTTAAAGTTGTTCAAAATCACCTGAAGAGCGTCAAAGGCGATACGCTCGCAGTCAGTTATCGTAGTTCACCGGTTGTTATTGATTTTGTGAACTACACGTTCGCTCATCTTCTTGATCATCCTAATCTTGGTTCTGGACAAGCTGCATCCGAGATTTGGTCGCAAGCGTTCCCGCCCCACGATACAACCAAATCTTCGATGCCCGGATTGGTACAGATTAAGAACATTAATCAAAAGCAAACCGACGGACGCAACGGTGGAGACGAGGAGGTTGAGATCGATGCTGATGAAGACATTGTGGACTGTGTGGCTGACATCGCGACGCTCCATCGATCGGCACCCGAAGTAGAAATAGGAGTCCTGGTACGAGCTAATCACGAACTAGGCCCATTGATCAACTTGCTTCGCGAGAACGGTATCGATGCCAGTCAGGAAGGTGGTAATCCTTTAACAGACTCCGCCGCAGTGGAAGTCTTACTGAGTCTGATACAGCTAGCGGACCATCCGGGGGATCGGCTTGCTCAATTCCATCTCGCGAACTCACCTCTTGCGATTCCTTTATTCGGGAAGCGGCCTGCGGTCGACGTTACGAATTCAAAG
>JAIYDQ010000420.1 GCA_027487375.1 Planctomycetaceae bacterium | reverse complement strand
TGTCGTCGCCGTTTTACGACTTTCGAACGTGTTGCAGGCACCCTGCAAGTCATCAAGAAAAACAACTAACGCGAGCCATTCTCTCGAGCCAAGGTAGAGCGAGGGCTTGAACTAGCCTGCTGGAAACGAAAGATCAGTGCCGAGCAGCGTTCGCAGATCGTAGAAGCCATTGAAGCTCAGCTACTGGAAGAGTTTGACCTCGAGGTTCCAACTAGCGCAATCGGTGCCTTGTGCATGACCCATCTTCAGGAGTTAGACCAAGTTGCATACGTACGATTCGCAAGTGTTTATCGCGAGTTCACTGGGGTGCGAGACTTCGTGGAAGAGCTAAGACCCATATTGAATCGCAACGCAGAAAAGCCTCCCAATTGAAATCGACTGTTTCGCCATCCTTTCCCTCGAATTTGCATCATGTTTTTAAAAGTTGCTTTCGCATTTTTAGCGACCTGTTCAGTTGTAGTTTCTGCCGAGATTAAACTCTCACCAACCGGTCCCATCTCAACTCCACAGGCTGCCCGCGATGCTGCTCGCAAGGCCTCGAAGCCCGTTCGAATCGTGGTCGAGTCAGGTGTATACTCCATCACCGAACCCATAGTCCTCGGCGTTGAAGATTCCCAAGTAAGCTGGGAAGCGGCGCCGGGTGCTAAGCCGGTCATTACCGGAGGAGTCCCTATAACCGGTTGGGAACAAACTAATAATGGAATTTGGAAAGCGACCATACCGGAAGTCAAAGCAGGCAAATGGTTTTTCGAACAAATATGGATCAACGGGAGACGCGCAACTCGAGCAAGAACGCCGAATAAGGGTTTCTTTAATATCTCAGGAGCCGTAGGCCCCAAGGTGTTTCCAGACGTGAAAGAAGGGGTCAACTTTCGCGCTTTCGCGATCGCTCCGAAGCAATTCGATCTGGTCAAGTCCATCCCTAAAGAGGAACGCGACGGGGTCTTGATCACAGTGACTCACGCATGGGCAGTAGGGCAGTGTCGAATCGAAGCAATCGACGACATGTCGCAGGCCATTTTGATTAAAAATCGAGCAGCGTATCCCTTTGTCGAATTCGAACCGGATCAACGATACTGGTTAGAAAACTTTTCAGAAGCTCTCGATGCACCGGGCGAATGGTTTTTGGATAAGCGAAAGGGCGAACTCTTTTACAAACCGCTACCGGGAGAGGACTTCACCAAAGCAAAAGTCTTCGCCCCAAAATCGGACAAATTCTTGGAAATCAAAGGAGCAAAAGAGATCAACTTCAAAGGACTCCGTTTTCTCCATGGGAACTATGTTTATCCCGAAGGGGGGCTTCATGATGGACAAGCTGCCACCAAGACGGACGGGGTGATAGAGATCGAAGACTCTTCCAACATCAACATTCATGATTGTGAAGTTGCATATGTTGGTCGCCATGCGATCTATTTCAAAAATGGCTGCTCAAATTCCTCCGTCACCCATTGCAGGTTGCATGACATCGGAGGTGGTGGCGTCCGAGTCGGTGAGACAAACCGCCCAACGGAAGAACGAATCTGCAGGCAAATTGTCATTGACGACTGCATAATCCAGCACGGTGGCCGGCTTCACCCGAGTGCTTGCGGCGTCGTGTTGACACATACTCAAAACTGCTCAGTCACTCACTGCGATATTGGCGACTTCTACTATTCCGGAGTGAGTGCTGGATGGAACTGGGGCTACGGCGAAAGCCTTTCTCGCGAGAGCCGAATTGAAAACAATCATATTCATCACCTGGGCTGGGCTTATCTGAGCGACATGGGTGGGTTTTATGGGCTCGGTACTTCCCCCGGGACCGTAGTTCGCGGCAACCATCTTCATCACATCGCGAGCCATCGATACGGAGGCTGGGGACTTTACAATGATGAAGGTAGTAGCGACGTGCTAATGGAAAACAATCTTGTTCATGACACAAGCAACAGCGGGTTTCATCAGCACTACGGCTACGCCAATCGTGTTCGTAACAACATTTTTGCTTTCGGTCGTTCGGCTCAGATACAACGAAGTCGAAACGAAGGTCGCCTGTGCTTTATCTACGAAAAGAACATCGTCGTTTGGGATCCTTCCTCATTGCTCTTGGATGGGGGCGAGTACAACTGGCAAGTCGCAAAAAGTCCTGAGCGCGGTGAACCCAAGGATTCGGCAATTTTTCGTAAAAATCTCTATTGGACAACCGATGGAAAGCAGCCTCCCTTCTTGACTCGCACACACTTCTCTTGGAAAGAATGGCAAGCAATGGGACGCGATAAAGAAAGTCTCTTCGCAGATCCCATGTTTGAAAACATCGAGCAACGCGACTTCCGATTAAAGCCAAACAGCCCGGCTGCAAAAATTGGGTTCAAGCCTTGGGACTTCAGCGTTGCCGGTGTACGAAAAGATCGGCCCGAGGGTATCGCATGGCGAGCAATCGCTTCACAAGGACATCAATATCCGAACTGGGAGTCCGATGCCAAACCCTGGAAAGCTCCTGACTATGAAATCCCGATGCAAACGTTTGAGAATACAGCGGTCGGGCTCATCGGCATCCGAAACGCAAAGTACGAACGGGCAAAAGGACAACCTGACCTTGGTGAAAACATCGCCGTAACGGACGAAGCGTCATCACCTCTTGCC
>JAIYDQ010000028.1 GCA_027487375.1 Planctomycetaceae bacterium | reverse complement strand
TTACCGCCGTCCCTTAGCAGTGGGGCGCGGCGTTTAATTTCGAAACGTCGGTAGACGTCATTGGTGAATTGTGGATCGGCAAAGTTTGGCCAGCCAGCTTCATCGAAACCGATTGCTCCTTTCATCTGTTCCTTGTTGACATTCAATACAAGAACTGGTTGACTTGAGTTCGCAAGTGTTTCCGTTTTGATTGCTTCCATAGGCACAGCGAACCATTTATCGCCTAACCCCAGAAAACCGCCGAACGATACTGCTGCATACTCGACTTGCCCAGAGTCTACATCGATCACAAGGTCGCTGATCGTGCCGACATTCTCATTCGCTCGATTAACCAGCTTCATGCCAATCAGTTTACTCGCTCTGATTTTTCCATAGCCGGTTTTGGAGTCAACGCTGGCGACGGTATTGTCAATCGCATTACTTCGTATCGCTGGTTCACTACCAAAACATGGTATAGCGACAAGACTTAGAACTATCGATCCGCAAAATTTCTTTGAAAACATCATTATCATAACTCTCTAAAAAAGGTGGACTATCGAGCGATGACATTCACCACTCGCTTTAACTACTTAAGTGCTCAATCGAACGCTTACATTGGGAATGGATATAGTTGTTCTTGGCGACTATACGAACTCATTCCGAAGCTAAGCGAGGCAAAGCTTGTAACGTGCCTCGTCAATTTTGTTTTCGCAGTGTTGCCGCAAGTTGAATTCGATCGGATCCCGCGATCAAATGAGGCGGCTCATTCCAAGCATCGAGACATAAGCTGTCGTAATGCTCGTGCGCATGCTTATCGTTGGATCAAGGTGAAAGCGATGCACACACCTCCTATCAGAGGATTTATCTGTGGTGCTGATTGCCTCAGGCACATCTCTCATCATCAAAACAACGGACGCACCATCAACAATTTGTGACATCTTCGAGCCGCAGGTAGCTGCTCTGGTTGGGGCTAGCTAGCTCAGAGGGTTTATCTACTGCCCAAGGAGGGCGTTCGGATTTGAGTCTGCGGTCGGCATATTTTGGTTTCCCTGCACGGTTCCATTCACCCGAGCGTTCACGCCCGATGAATTCGACGGCATGTATCCGGGTGCGGTCCTGCTTTCGTCGTCCGCTTGAATTGCCGGAACCGCGTTGGTTTGAGAATGGTCTACCGGGGCATATCCGGCATGATAAGCGCGATCACTGTTGGAGCCATAAACCGATGACGCACATCCACAATCAGCGCTCTTAGGGTAAGCATTCACTGCCACATATTCGTGGCTATAGTAAGTTGGTTGGACAACTACCGCATTTCGTGCATGACGAACCCTACGATGCCGATGACATGCTTCACTAACGGAGATTTGGCTTACAAAAAAAGCGACCGTGATCGCTGCAATTCCAACAAATTTTCGATTCATCATTTTCACCTTGCTGTGAGTTATTCCACTTCGACGAGAGAAACATTCCCTTCGTCTCGAAGACGAATGTGAACAAGGCAAACGCTATGCCAAAGCGATCGGCTTAAATCGCGATAGGTGATTGTAAATGAATGATCGAATGAATGAATCTAAGAAAGAGGGTTGATACAAAAGTCGATATTGTGTTGCGCTGTGGTGTCCGTGATGTAACCAATCGTCTCCGTTGATTCCAACGAAATTTAAAAGCAAATCTAACATCGGATATTCAAAGTCATGCGTCCGGTGTCGAGTTGGTTGACTATCGATCAGCGTGAATGCTGACGGGGCAGATTCATCACGCTCACGTCTTGGGAACGTTATTTGCGAATTGTATTGGCAACTTGATTTGGTTGGCCATCTTTAAACTTTATCGCTTATCGGAAATCGATTCTCACGTGAAACTCCAATCTACATCTTTAGTAACGCGGCAGATGGCGTCGTCGTTACAATTCATTTCAACACTAGGGTCCGCAGTACTCATTGTGTTCATTCTGAACGCTGGTCGAGATGTCTTGATACCGTTCGCTCTCAGTATCCTATTTGCTTTTCTTCTAACGCCCAGCGTGAATTGGCTCCAATGGAAGGGGCTCTCAAACCCTGCCGCGGTTGCGGTTGTGACATTGAGCGTTGCACTTCTATTCACGCTTAGCGCAATGTTACTATGGTCGAGCATCTCTGATTTCGCTTCGAATATGCCGAAGTATCGTGAAGAAATTACGCGGAAGGTTTCGTCCGTCGATAGCTACGTTCGTGACGTCGGTAGCAATTTCAATACTGTCATCCAAGAATTCTCTCGACAAGTATCCTCGCCCGAGAATAAAGAAAGAACTTCGAAATCGAATTCAAAAGGAAGATCTCAGAAGGTCAACGATTCGGAGTTAGCATCGACTAGACAGTCCGCTTCAGAGGGAAATCAAAAAGACAGTGTTGAAAGATTGAAAGAGCCTTCAACGACCGCTTCGAATGAACAAGAAGATTTAACAAGCACTGACTTGAGTAACGCTCCTGCGCTCGGTGGTTCTCCCGAAAAACCAGTCTACACCCGTCAACTTGCTCCTGGAATGGAAATATCGTGGAAAGACTGGGCAGGTGGAGCTGGAGCGGTTTTTGGACCGCTTGGGACGGTAGGGCTAGTAACCGTTTTCGCGTTGTTCTTGTTGGTCAACCGTGATGATCTTCGAGACCGGTTTGTGAGTGTCGTCAGCCGGGGAAATTACGCTGTAACGACAGATGCGATTGCCGACGCGACGACGCGAATTAGCAGATACCTAGTCGCTCAATTGATTCTGAATGTGTCCTACGGACTCTTTTTTGGCGTGGGACTATTCTTCATCGGTTGGCTACATTCGAGCGAGAACGGCTTTCCGAGTTTATTGTTCTTGAGTACTGTTGCAGGATTGTTTCGATTTATCCCTTATTTTGGGGCTTGGATCGCAGCGACACTCCCATTAGCAATTTCGATTGCCGTTTTTCCTGGGTATAGCGCGTTCGTATTTGTCTTGGTATGGATTGTCTTGCTGGAGCTCACTTCAAACAACATCATCGAACCATGGTTCTACGGCTCCAGCACCGGTGTGTCGTCGATCGCGATTATCACCGCTGCCGTTTTCTGGGGGTGGCTTTGGGGGGTGGTTGGTTTACTGCTTGCAACGCCTCTCACGGTTTGCCTAGTCGTCCTAGGAAGATATATCCCCAAGCTAAGTTTTTTCGTTACGCTTTTGAGTGACGAGCAGCAGATCAAACCTGACCAGCGAATCTACCAGAGACTTCTCTCGGGTGAGACCCACAAGCTGGTTGATGCTTTAGTTGAGGAAGCAAGCGGGCGGGATGCGATCGAATTCGTGGATCAAGTTGTGGTGCCAACTACCAAACGTATCATGCGAAATAGGCATAAAGATGATTCACATGACTATGAATTCGCGCAGACGCTTCTAGAAACTTTAAAGGAGCATAGGCTTCCCTCCGTTCCGTCGTCAACGCTAGTTAGCAACGTAGTTGTTCCAACCGAGTCGACTGAAGCAGTAGAAACAAATCATCGTTCACTTCCAATCTGCTATGGCATCGTAGCGCGTCATCCTTGTGAAAACGTTGTGTTGAATTCACTTCAAGCGATTCTTCAGCCCTTAATCGATTTTCGGATCGGAGACTCTAACAATCTTCCCGACCGGGAGATAGACAATATTGTCGCTGCGAATCCCGATGCTGTTGTTATTGTTTCACTTCCTCCCGGTGGACTTTCGGAAACTCGCTTTTGGTGCAAATCGCTCCGCAGCCAAGGATTTCAAGGGGAAATCATTATCGCTCGACCGGGTAAGTTTCGAAATTTCGATCGAATACTGACCTCGTTCCGTCGCCTTGGAGCGTCCGCATTAACTACCTCCATCGCCCAGACAACGCGACGACTGATGCTGCTGAAAGATACCCATCCCGACACCAAGGCCAAAATGCAGGCACCCGAAATAATAGTTCAGCGATCTACCATAGGTGCGCTTTGAATCAAGCTATGGTGGCATCTGCCATCCCCCGTGCAACGTTACGTTTGATTCTCGTGCGTAATGGTAATCGGAACAATACTTAGAAACGCAATGCATCGGATTCAGACTTTGAATGATGCTCCCAAACTGTACCCAGATTTAAGAAACTTGAATTAACCATGGCAACGATTCTCATTGTAGATGACCGTCGCGAAGCTGAACTTACAATTGGAAGTCAATTGAAATCGCGTGGCTTTTCGGTCCGAACCTTGAGCGATCCTACGCAGTTAATGGAGGTGCTCGCTGGAGGTGGCATCGACGTGATTCTGATGGATATGAATATGCCTGAAATGGATGGATGTGAGGCCACCGAAATGGTCAAAGCCGATAAAGAATTGCGGCACATACCTATCGTCATTTGCACTTCGCATCCTCTGCCGGGTGACGAGGAGCGGGCTCACTTAAGTGGCTGCGATGGGTTTGTTGCTAAGCCCGTCGATATGGGAACGCTTCAATCACTACTGGGATCTCTCTTCCCTGTAGTAGAACCACCAGAGGTGAGTGGGCTTGCTTTCCAGTAAACGCTGCCGCCGTTGATTCAACATTAGCCATACCAGCCAACGTGCGTGCTCGTGCCTGAACAGATCTTTTGAATCAGTCGAGCACGAGTGTGTTAGTGTAAGTGCGTCCTGGAGAGGTATCCGTTTCTAGATAGTAGGCTTTCCTCGTGTTGAGTTAATCACAAAGCTCACGATAAACATCACCAAGAACACGAAGAACAGAATCTTTGCAATCTCTGACGCACCCGCTGCAATCCCACCAAATCCAAAAACAGCTGCGATCAGTGCCAAGACAAGAAAGCTAAAAGCCCAGTTCAACATCATCTATCTCCTCTAATTAAATTGCTCTCGAATTCTTGGGCACATAGCCCAAGCTCGCAGTACGCCTGAAGCAATCTCTGTGCCGACAACGAGATTCCAATTTCAATCGTCATCGATTGCGATGGAGAGCTAATCTCCTACCAGAATCCACGATTAGAAACATTCATGCCGGTGAAACGCAAAGTTCCTATTACTACTAGGTTCCATTTCTAAACACGTAATAGCGTCTCTCCGAGACGCTATCCAGCTTCGACTCGGAGAAGACGAAGCTATGCGACACCGATTATACGAACAAAGCGTAGTACGTTTTGTATGATTCGTAATGAATTCTATCGATCGCGAACCATTGTGTTTGGAAGTGTAAGTATCAAGTTCGTCACGATGTCAAATTAAGCGAACGAGCAATTCGGCTAACAGAGACGTTCTAGCGATTTCCTACAATTGCAACTCCTTTGGCATAGCCATTGCTTATCAACGAGAACTGGTTTCGTTGAGTCGAATAGCCGGTGCCATTAAAGAACAGAAGTGAACATTAATGTGACAGTCTTGAGTTGCGGTAAGTCGCATTCCGTCTCGGGCATTTGAGGGGCGGGTTATGCGAAGCGATGAAGGACGACGAAAAGAGACGATTAATCGCTTGATCTAAATCGACAGCGCCACTTTGGATCTGAGAATCAATCGCAACTCTGCTGAAGAAGAGCCTTTAGGCGCTGAGCAACTTGGATGCTCCCAAAGCGGCTAAGGCCTGGACTCCAACGCAAAGTCGTGCTGTCCAACGAAGTTCTTAAGGCAAATCGACGTGCTGGTGATGGGTGCTTATCGAGCACCATCAAGACGGCCGCACGGGCGGAAGCGGTTGTTAGCAAGATGCGTGAACTGTCGAAGAGTTTTTGGTGCCGCGTGGGAAGACTCTTTAAGTGAACAGATTATTCACGGGAGAAGGGGTTTGGAGTTGTAACGGGGATCAAATTTTTGGAAATGGAAGTTTTATCATGAGTAAAGCGGAAGATGGTCGTAAGCCTACAGATGTCGATACTCCGATTGCTGAACAAGTTTCAGATAGTATTCAGGGGAAAGACGAACCTATGGAACAGTCACATCCAGAAGCACCGCCGCTACTCGTCTTCGCGAGTTATCCGCTAATACTGATTATCGCCTTAGGCATAGCAATTGTGGCATGGTCATTCACCCGAGCGTAGTCGCGATACGAAGCGATTAGCTGAATCCGTGAACGCTGCTCGACCAGTTTGGTTGAACACCAACCAAAATCTCAATCATTATAAAACAATCGGAGCGAGTCCTAAATTTTGAGAAGTAGTGCAGAAGTAAATCATCAGATTCGTTCATTAAGCAACTGCGCTTCGAGAGCTACCAAATCCTAGCTTAGGAACCGTATCCCCCGAGCACGAATGGCTTACTCAAAGATAGAGTCTCAAAGGTTACCTTTATGGCTTTCGGCGGTTTGGCTTCCTATAGTTGATTTATCAATTAGCCCTTGTTCTCGCATCTCGTTTAACAAGCTCGCGATGCATTGAGTTACGTAGTCTGCTGCTCCTTGAAGTGCATCCCAGTTCTCTTCAGCGCAAAGTCTTTCGTACTTTGCAAACGTTTCCACCGATCGTGGCTCGTAAAAGGATGCCATTAACCCTTTGAGGCTATGAACAGCAATACGAGCAGAAGCAAAATCTTGTCGCAACAGCGACTCCCGAAACTCCAGGGCAATCCGCGGCGAGTCTTCAGATACTGTTTGCGCTAATTGTTCTAGCAATTGCCGATCTCCCCCCATCGCTCGGAGCGCTAGATCGAGGTCCATCGCCATCGTGTGGGTACCTTACAAAGGTTAAGAATGCTTTCTACGTGATACCGTCGCAATACCTTGCTTCGTTATTCATCTTAATCGCAAGTTGTGTACCAGGTGCTGCTCGCACTCAAAAGGGTGAATTCAGATGAAATGAGAATGCCGGTGATTGGTGGCAGTGGAGTCCAGATTATCCAAGCACCAATCGATCTACAAGAATCGGAAAGGCCCTTCGACTTGAGCCCTATCGCTGTTCGTATATCCAGGATGCAAGGCGTTGATATAGCGAGTCGGAAGAGAAATGTAGGTTAAGCATTGTATAATCAACTGGCGTTCTGAAGACAGGAAGACAAAGCTTCATTCGTGCTTGCTTTACTTATGTCGTTTCGAAATCGATCGACAATCAGATCAAGCCTGCTTGCAGCGCCTCTTTACTCAGCGATACTTTATTTGGCCTCTTCGACTTGAGAATTGGACAAGGATAGATCGCGAAAGAAGTCTCGCAGCCGATTGATATCAACAGGCTTTGTCATGTGTTCGTCAAAACCTGCGGAGTATGCCTTTTCTCGATCCGATACCTGACCGTAGCCCGTCATTGCAACAAGCTTTATCTTCGATGTCGGCTCGTGCGATCGAAGGTAACGCGCTAGCTCGTAACCAGTCATCATCGGCATCGAGATGTCAGAAAAGACAACTTCTGCATCAAAGTGCTTTAACTTCTCAATCGCAGCCTCTCCATTTTCGACCATCTCGACATGGTGCCCCATCTTAGAAAGCAACCGAGCCAAGACAATTGCGAGAGCTCGCATGTCTTCAACGACAAGAACACGGTAAGAGCGGTCAGGAGAATCCGATTCGGAGGGAGCGTCGCTGCCGGTGGGTATTGGTGAATGTGATTCGACAGGTATTTGGAATACAAATTCGCTTCCTTTCCCTACACCTTCGCTGTGAGCTGTGATCGTTCCTCCGTGTAGCTCAACCAGTGTTCGAACGAGGGCAAGTCCAATTCCCAGCCCCGCTGAACCACGCTCCACAGATTCACCCAACTGAGAATACATATCAAAAATGGTGTCTAAGCGGTCAGTCGCGATCCCACTTCCGTTGTCTTTAACACGGAACTGGACGCTACCGTTGACGCTCTCTACCGAAAGCCGTATTTGGCATTTCGCGTCACTGTATTTCGACGCATTGTTCAGCAGATTACATAAAACCTGGGTCATTCGCGCCGGGTCGACATTCACGACCATCTTGGGGTCACCTAGGTGAACCTCCAATACTTGATGATTTGTCTCGATCAAGGGGTGGGAAGCTTCTACGGCCGCATCGACAATCGATTCCAAATGAACTGTTTGTCGCTTTAGTTCCAGCTTCCCTCGTCCGATCCTGGAGACATCCATCAAATCGTCGACAAGTCTTACAAGCTGCTCCACTTGACGATCCATCGTTACCCGAAGTTCGTTAACTTCACCATCAACATGCATCAGCTCCATCAATTGAATTGCGTTTTTTATTGGCGATAGCGGATTTCGTAGCTCATGTGCAAGCGTTGCAAGGAACTCGTTCTTACGACGCGATTCCTCAGAAAGCTCAGAGGCGAGTCGACTCAGTTCGTCGCCACTTTGCTTCTGCATCGTCATATCTCGCATGACTTTACTGAAGCCAATCATCTGGTCATGTTCGTCGCGAATGGAGGAAGTGATACCACTTGCCCAGAAGCGGACTTGCCCTTTGCGCATCATCCAACGATCGTCCGAGGCAGACCCGCGTTCATCCGCCACACGAAACTCATTCGCTGTAGCTCCACTGGCGTTGGATTCCGGAGTGAAGATAAGTGGGCGAATGTCTTGCCCGATGAATTCTGCTTCCTCGAAACCGAGGACCTTGGCAACTCCTTTGTTCCAACTCGTTGCGCGGTAATCGGTGCCGATTGTAAAAATCGCGTAGTCTTGAATTTGATCAACGAACAAGCGAATATGCTGGTCGAGTTGATTGCTACGTCGCTCGAAGAGTTGCCGATCATTAACAGCCCTTTCTAATCGTTGACGCTCCTCGCTGATAATCGCCGCATCGCGCTCCGCTGCGACTCGCCCACGATGGACCGTTTGCAAAACTCCGACAACCAAACCGATCCCTACGGCAGTGGACAACAAGATCACATACCACGCCGAGTGGTAGTTTCGATTCGACTGATCTTTCAGTTCACCCAACCGCATTGTCTCATGATTACGTATCTTTTGAATCGCAACGCGAAATTCATCCATGGCTTGTTGTCCGGTATTTGTATTGATGAGATCCCGAGCTGCTTCGCCCCCCAAACGATCACGAAGGTCCAGGACTCGCTTTAGTTCGCTTCGCTTCCGAGACACGCTTTCGGTCAAAGCGACTAATAATTCGGAAGGAACATTGACTCCTGGAGATGATTTAAGAAGTTTGCTTAACAACAAATCAAGTGTTTGGTTCGCATCGTTGTAAGGTTTTAAATAGGAGGGGTTTTCGGTGATTACATATCCCCGCTGACCGGTTTCAGCATCTTTCAATGCCGAATCGAGGCTTTCAATGGCAATCAAATACTTATAAGTGGACTCGACCAAAGACGCGTTCGACCAAAGCGTCATAATGTTTGAAAGAGAGATGACGCTGGCGATCATCAGGATCGCAATAACGGCGAAAACACTAAGAAATTGCTTGGTTCGCTGAAGAGAGGATCGGCGTTGTTTTTCTGTCAACAATAGGTGTCCTAGAGTCCCTTCGAATCCCGTGCTGGATATATCTGCGGGAATTACTCAAGCCTTATCAATATCTTCTTAAGCAGTATATGCGATACTGACTAGATTAGATATGGGAAACGATTCAATGAGCGCCTGTAGGATAGCAACATGATCGGGACCATTTCAGACGAAGAGCGGTTATGTCGCTCATCACTTCGCGAATTCAACTTCAGTGCAACCGACCGTCAAGCCACCTTGCTGATCTATCAGCATCCATAACGCTGTTGCATCTCTGCATAGCAAGCGCAGATTCCAAAAAGGCGAAGGGAAGTATTTGCTTTTTTTGCCAATTGAAAGCTTTTATTGATTGGTTATTCACTTTTGTCGCAGAAAAAGCTCCCATGGCACAAGTCATGCGATAGATAGTCACCGTGTGTCAGTCAATCAATTACATAGGAGTTGGTTGCTTCAAGTCTCAATCTGTTTTTTGGAGTCGAAGATGAATCGAAAAGTTTTAGCGTATGCATTCTTGGTCTGCTTTGCGGCCTCGTTAGTCCATTCAGATGCTAGGGCGCAGGAGTACTACTACCCTTCCCGTGGCATTCAACTCGGCTCGCAAAGCCGTATCATGGTCGCTCCACAGCGTCGCGTTTACACGAACGGTGGGATGCGATATCAGTCGTACCGACCTAGCTACAGCCAATCGCAAGTTTATTCGAACGGGAGGGTCTACATCCAACCTCGACAAACGTATGCTGCCAATCCACCAGTGTATTACCAACAGCCATCAAGCACATTTTACTACAGTAACCCTACGAGTAATCAAACCTACTACAGTAATTCGCCTCAATGGAATCAACCTCAGCCTGTTTATCGAAGTAACTATGGTACGGGCTTCTACACCAATCCTCGACAGGCAGCCAACGCCAACGCCGGCGCGATCATTGGAGGTGCGATTGGAGGGAACCAAGGAGCACAAGTCGGAGCAGCTATCGGAGCGACAATACGACCGTAAACAGCGAATAAATTCGTCAATGAATTTGGCTCCGTTTGGAGTTTGCGGGCAAGGAATTGCCTAAAGCGTGTTCGGACTTCCGCATTGAGGTGAGATCAAAACTCCACCGGTCTCGAACTTAAGTACGCCTCCCGCGGAGGACTTGATGGCTTTGCGACAATGCCGTTGAATTCTTCGCGGATGTCATGGTTGTCAAATCGCTGGAGGTGTCCGAGGAGTTGGTACAAGTGTGTAACCGAACCATTCTTGACACTCTTCTTCATCGCCAATATCTGGCTACGTGTTGCCCATCTT
>JAIYDQ010000252.1 GCA_027487375.1 Planctomycetaceae bacterium | reverse complement strand
CTCTTCTGCACTTAGAAGCCTATCGCCATCGCCCGGACATTAAGGCAGTCGTTCACTGTCATCCACCGCATGCGACCGCATTCGCGATTACCAACAGTGAACTTCCGCGATGGGTCTTGGCCGAAGTCGAGATCTTTTTAGGTAAAATCCCGATCGCACCGTATAAAGCTCCAGGTACTCAAGAGTTCGCAGAAACGATTCGACCTTTTGTAAAAGAATCCAATGCAATTATCCTTGCTCATCATGGCACCGTGACTTTCGGAAAAGAACTAGAGCAAGCCTTTTGGTGGACGGAAGTACTTGATTCGTATTGTCGCATCCTTATTCTGGCATCCCAAGTTGGTCCTCTGCGACACTTTACCGTCGACCAGCAAGAAGAACTCGCCGCACTGCAGACAAAATGGGGCTTCTCGCCGCCTGGCTAAAGTACAATACTAAATGCTACTAGCGTGAACATGCATGGCCAATTTTGCTATCGTGACCCGTCAATCTTCTCGATAGCGGGCAAGGGATTCCGACAAGCCATTTTTCGTTTTTGTTTATTGACTGGAAGTAGATTACCCAGATGAGTTCGACTGATAAGCTTGAACGTCGACGGGTATTGCATCCTACGGATCAATGGAATTCGAAGCCGCGTTGGCAGTCTTTTGTTTCCAGCCTAGGCTTCCATATTGTTTCTCTTGTGTTGCTCGCTTGGTTTTGGAATCCGTCGGGTAACGGATCCGGTGCCGATCGTGATCGACCTATTGGTATCGCGATCATTCATCAAGCAGGAGGAAGCAATGAGTATTTCTTGGAACCAGGTGGGCAAGGCGATTCGTCCAAAAACGAGCCAGCCTCGGATAGCGAAATGAACACAACGAGTGACAGTCTAGCGAAAGCTGTTGAAGCAGCGAGTTCGCAGGTCGTAAACTCCGTGACAATGGAATCGCTGCTTGGCGAATTTGCCGCGTTGGATGCCACGGCGGTCCAGAAAAGTGTTAGCTCAGGGGGAGTGAGTACGGGCATGAATTCTGTCGGGAAATCTGGACAGGGAAGTACTGGTACCGGAAGCTCGGGTGTGGGCAATGGTCGCGGTTCCAAAGGATCGACCAAAACGCAGGTATTTGGTATCGAAGGAAGTGGAAACTCTTTCGTTTACGTATTCGATCGTTCTGACTCGATGAATGGTTTCGAAGGAGCACCCTTTCGAGCGGCCAAACGGGAGCTTCTCAAAAGCCTTGAGTCATTGAAGAGCATCAACCAGTTCCAAGTTATCTTTTACAACGAAGCGCCAAGTCCCTATCAAGGCTCTCTCTCGGGAACTCGACGCTTGATCTTTGCAACAGATAACGAACGGGCAACAGCCATCGAATACGTGAAAGGGATTCATGCGATCGGAGGAACCGAACATGTCCCCGCACTTCGACTGGGAGCATCGATGAGTCCAGACGTTTTATTTTTTCTGACTGACGCTGCAGATCCCATACTCAGCGATGGACAACTGAATGATATTGTTCAGCGATGCACATCGAGAGGCACAACTGTCCACTCGATCGAATTCGGAAGCGGCCCCAACCCTGGCCCAGGACGTTGGATTGAAGAGCTAGCTTCGCAAACCGGCGGACAGTATCGCTACGTGGATATCCTGCAAATCGAACAGTAACCTACGACGCTTTCATACTTGCCAAAATACCCATCTGCAAATCTTCCCAGCTTGTCCACGGTCTTCAATAGCCGCGCGAAAACATTTAGTGGTAAAGCAACAGGCAAGAAATTTATTCAACAGAAAAATCCAACAGGACTCTTTAGTCAAAAGGGCGATACGACTTGTCGCTGCAATCCTTCCTGACGTAAAGTCGATAAAGCGTGCAAATCTGCTCATGTCGATACAATCGGCCCGCCGAAAATTTAACGTGAAAAGGCGGAGCGTCTTTGCATTGAGGGGTATCTTAGAGATATGCGAAACGCATTCAATTTCCTTGCCGTCATCACGTCATGGACGTTAGTGCTTGCGAATGGAGCCTTCGCACAGTCTGAAAATGTAACGGTGAGCGAGTCGGCACCTCTGGAGAACGCGTCGCTTCCTGCCCAAGCCACACCCCAAGACGCATTGGCTGTCGAGCCGTCGACGTTGCCGGAGTGTATCGAATGTAATCCGTCTGCGTCTGGTGAGGATGGAGTTACGGTTTCCATGATGAATGGGAAGAGCAAGCTAAAGATATTCGGCTCGCTTTCAGCACTAACGATATTTAGCACTGATCGCCCCTTTGCTCCGGGATTGCCACTCTTCTTGCTTCCGTCTTCGCCGTTTGGACTCAATACCAACACATTTGACATTCATGCCAGACAATCCAACATTGGAGCGACGTTTATTGGACCTCAAGCCAACGGACTTACTCCGTCGGCGACCTTTCTGGCTTTCGTCGCAAATGACACGCTCACAGGTGATAACTACGGTCTGCTTCCGTACAACGCTTTTGGCGAATTGAAGAATGAGGACTGGCGTTTTGCAGCCGGTTTGCAAAACGATGTCTTCAACCCCAGAAAGCCGACAGTCGTTTCCCTGGCTTCGATGTTTACTACTGGTAACACCGGATCGTTCCGCTCCCAAGCAAGAGTTGAGCGATTTCTCCGTCCATCTAGCTATAGCGAATACACAGTTCAATTTGCAGTGAGCGATCCTATCCAGTCTGTTTTCGGAAGTCGCGATCTGCGTATTCAAGAGGACAATGGTTGGCCTAACATCGAAGCTCGGCTAAGTATGGGGGTAGGAGAGTTCGAGACCTTTACTAGAGGTCGTCGATCTCGAACATTCGAGTTAGGCTCCTCCGCATTCGTCGGTCAGATACGAACCACACGCAGTATTCTTGCCCCTCCAGATCCACAAAATCCCGTTCGGACAGTTGTTGATTGTTGGGGGTGGGGTGTCGACGCAGCGATCAATCTTACAAAAGCAATCGGCATTCAAGGAGAATTATTTACGGGTGCCGGACTCGGTGAATACAACGGTGGTATTGGGCAAACCTTTGACGCGACGAATCAAGAATCAATTCGCAGTAGTGGCGGATGGGGCGAAATCTTTGCTTATCTAACACCGAAGATACACGTACATACCGGCTATGGCATCGACTCTCCTCTGCGCCGATCTGGTGATACCTTCGCGCTTACCGAGAACCAAACGTACTTTACGAACGTGGTTTGGAATTGGACGAAGAATGTTCAAATTAGCAATCAAGTTGACTATCGAAGAACCAGTTATCGAAGTCCACTACTTGATGCTTCTGGATACATCTTTTATTCCGAGTTCCAGTGGCGATTCTAGAAAACTTAGCAGTGCCCGTTTTTCTTTCTGGCCCAACCAAAATCGAATCGATTCCGAACGGTCTTGTTGAACAATTCTAGGATTTACGTTCAACAGTATTTGGACTCAGCAACATATAGCATGTCCTCAAAACCGGTTTGATTCGAGGACTAAAAGTGTCGCCAATTTCTGATCGACATATGTTAGAGGTAGGAAAGAAGAATGTGAAAATCGCCAAAGGTTCGCGAATAGCAGAAGTTTTTTGCGGGAGAGTACGTTCAAGAAGTCTTTCTCAAGTATCCGAGTGCTTTCTGGTGCGTTGAATTGTTCCGCATTCAGAACCGGTTACCTCAAATCCGCAACTCTTGCTGATCGAGTGCCAGGTTGTGCATTTGGTTTCAGAGTCATTGTTCTGTGCCGTTCGCGCTGCCTTCAAGCAGCAGACTTAGCTGGATCTCACCATCTTTATTCTGTTCTTAAACCAAAGAGTTTTTTAGCAAGAGTGAAAATCCATCGTAAGAATTCGGCTGTATAACCAATGACAAATAGCAACGTAAACAAGGTAAGGGTGCCACCCATCAGTCCACCAAATTTCCAGTTGGCAATGGTGAAGATTGTTGCAGATGTTTCAGCGGTTGACGTCAAGAATTGATTGGATTTGGCAACAACACTTTCTAAGCTGGCCGGGGAAACACTTACCTCAAGGAATTGACCATCGATTCCCTGAATTTTTAAAAATCCTTCTCCTTGGACATTAACGTTCGTGTCCGTAGTGCGGCCGAACTTACGCTGTTTTTCGACTCGTCCAGCGCGTTCCCGATGTGAGATCCCAGTGACTTGGTCTACTTGCTGGATTTTGAAAGGGACTACGAAAAAGACACAAGTGTACGTCTTGGAACGTACTCCTGTTGGCGTTCGATCGAATTGAATCCATGTCGCCGGGGCTATCGCCGTGACGAGTCCTGGAAACACGATACAGATCAAGAAAACGATTGTGTGTTGTAATACCATCCCGCCAAGCGTTGGACGATTTCCGGACTTATCCAATTGAGTAACCCCAGCAAGCTCGAAACCAGAAAACTACCTTTGAAATGCGACGCCAAACTTGGCGGCGCCTCAGAGAATTCTAACCAATCGACGGCTGGATAACTAACGAAGTATCTTTAGAAGGTTTCTTTTCTGAAGACTTATTGGCTTCAGTGGTAAATCCACGTTCTAGAGAATGTGGCCACATGAAGATCGATCTTTGGAAACAGAGTCTCGTACTTTTCTTGATCGATCGAATCGGCTATTCGAGGTCGGTTGCTCTGGTTTGTGCTCTTATACGATCGCTTTGTTAGATATGGTCAGAGGCTTTATTATTTAATCAAGCTAGAGGGTTTTTTGAGACCTGCCGTTTCGCTCGGCTTCTCTTCTGTTTTTTCGGACGACTTTGCTGGAGCGGTTGGGAGTTGTCGTAGAGTAAACTCCAGTGTGTCTGCAATTTGAAGATCTTGTGAGTCGAAACGGTCTGCGGATGCGGCATTCATCGTGAATACGAGTGACAAGTGTCGTCCAGCATCGTTGCTGACGAGAATATGGATCCACTGCATCGGAACTTGATTCACGGTTCCAACAGAGACGACTCGCATCATACGGAGGCCGGTTGCGGTAATCTTTTCGGTCGCTTCTAGCATTTGCCCCAATTGATTGCCCATCGACTTTTGGATATCGCGTTGGTATCCATCAATCGAAAGTTGTTGGCCGGGCTCGGTATCAGTAAGGTTGGTAATTGTGCACTGGGCAAAGGTGTAATTCTTCTGAACCCAACGAAGACTCGCGTCGACACCAGAATCGGAATACAAAGTCCATCCACGATCTGCAACAAATTGGTACGCACCGAGCCGAGATAGCACGCGAGTCAATTCGCTAGATTGATCCGCCTCGGCTCGTTTCTGCAAGCTATCCAAATCGATCGTTTGCGTGAGATTCTCGATGCTTTCCCGGAGAATTCGAATTCGGGCCGTAACATCAAATCCCGGCTCGCTTTCGCCTACTTGGCGTTTCTCCTGCATCGATACAGCGACCCAAGAAATCATTCCGGTGGAACGGTCCAACCGACCTTTTCCTTCGATCGTCATCGATGTTTTCACATCATGTACTTCGCCCTCGACTTCTCCTAAGAATTCAAGCTGGCCCATCTTGCTGTCAGCATCCACAAGCGTCACCTTCAATTCGCCAGCTGTTACCTTTGCTAGGTTGAGAAGGTTTGATAACGCGGAACCCTTTACTTGCCATTGGTCGCCGATCTTGATGGCAGAAGATGGGCGAAGCGAATCCAGAAAAATAGATGAAATTGGTCCTTGAACCAAGTCGCGTTCGGATGCGGTCAGAGGATTATCCAAGCATTGAATCGAACGGGATTTTGAATCGATCAGCTTAACAATGGTTTTGCATTCATCGCGGAGCTTGGTCGTTGTCACGTACTTTTGAACGTCATTGGCAGACTCTGCTTGTGAATACAGTTGAACTGCAAAGCGTTCACTAGAATCAGATCGACTTCGGACGGCTTCCTCGTACTCAAGATTCGTTGTCGACTCAATCGGCGTTTTTGATGCGGTACCTGCCTTCGCGACTTTGATTTCGACCGTGCCCTTGATTTCAACCACGGATTTGACGCGGGTAAAGCGGTCACCTTTAAGTGCAGAGGTTCCTTTTCGTGCAGATTCATCCGAGGTTTCCGCCATCAGAGACTGCCCGCTTAAAAGTGAGGACGTGGCGACCGCGAAGGTTGTCAGGAGTGATCGTCTATTTAATTCAACCGATGGTTTGACCGTTTGTGGATTAGCAGAAGCGGCATCAAATCGAATACGCAAGATTCTCTCCCCTCATCAAGTAGACTTGTCGAGCATCCGAGCATCGACACATGATGGAAGAATCGGCGTCTTCACAAGCGAGTGTCTACTTTAATCGGTAGGATCCTTACAAATTCTCATTTCGCATCGCTTCCGGAACTGAGATCGCTTCATCCGGTATCAGCGTAGGAATCTGATTTTCAGCCGGGTAAAGCCACTGCCGGTCGACGCTAAGTAGCCCTTGCATTGGAGGCTCAGAAATACTACGACCAAGTCGAGTCGACAAAGGTGTTTGCGTATGAAACTCCGCAAGTTTCGTAAACCACCCAGGGCTCGGGATAACCAATGCAGTTTGAGAGATTGGGCAACGTAGATAATCCAAAAGCCATACCGGACAAGGTAATGATTCCATGATGAGCCTCAAAATGCCAGTGGTAGGAAAGGTGTCCCCAATAACGCAATGGAAAAATTTGATGATTCCCAGCACAGTGAACATGCTTAATTTATACAAATTGCGAGCTTTGAGAAGTTTACGTTCCTCCTTGCCTGTGGTTGTCGGTTCGATCTGCCAGATTTATGCCAGTTCCAGCACTCTTCAGGCGCAATATGCATTGCCAGCAAGTGGAGTCGCTTCGCCGCCAGCGCCGCCGATCGTTACTGCACCGACCGGGGTTTATGTACAGACAAATGTGGATCCAGTGACAGGTAAACAAGTCGACATTTACCTTGAACATGAAGCGGTTCCCGTACTGAAATGGGAGCAGCAAGAAGTAACCGAGCGAAGGTTTGTCCCTCAATGGGTTCATGAAACCCAGAAGACTACCGAAGTGCAATACATTCCCTCGGTGTCTTATCAAACTCAAGCAAAAAACCTCAACGCATGGAATCCTTTGCTACCGCCTCGGATTGCTTATGAATACATCCCTGTCACGCAGTACCAAACAGTCAATCAAGTTGTTGATAAACCGATCACATATCAAAAGTATGTCGATCAAGAAGTCAAAGTAATCGTTCCGAAACTAGTGCAAGTCACCGAACAGCGTGCCAAGTACACACAACGCGACAGAAACACGTCGCTGCAGTCAAGCCTTTCTGCAAGTGCTACGTCGATGAGCAATCCATTAGCAACACAGTCCAGCAACTTGCGGTCTCTACAGCCCTCTCTTTCCCCCGAACAACAGTCGGCTCAGTCTGCACTAGCCAATCGAAACACGCTTAGCACCAGCTATGTGACGAGACCGATTCAGGGCCCGGCGAACGCCCCGACGTATCCTTACTCCCCTTACGCCGCCAGGACTACTCCGGCAAATGTCCCGACGTACGCTGCGATGCCGCAAACCTTCTACGCTGCACCGGCTTATCCTGCACAACAAACATTCGCTCCACAAAACTATTCGCCAGTGAACAGCTTTGCGACTGCCGGGTATCAACAAAGCAATCCTCCAAGTTACCCAACAACTTATCAACCCAACCTTTCCACAGTGGGTTATCAGCAACCGATACCTTGGGGCCAGAACACAAATGCTGCGATGATGCAAAACGCATATGCGAATCAGTACTCTTACCCAAGCCCCTACTACAACGGTAATCCCAATCCAAGTTCGACTTATGCTCAGTCATGGTTTCGTATGCCAAGTTGGATCTCGGGTAACGGGCCCCTCCTTAGTCAGAACTTGATGGGGCCATCAAGCTACTCGAGTTATGGCTCAAGCAATTCGATGATGGCTACCGGCTACCCCACTCAACCAACTGGTGCGAATGTAGCTTACACCAATTCCCCAACAGCACCCGTAGCAGCTAGTCCCGGCTACTACAGCAATCGCGACGCCATGCAAGCAGGATTGCAACCTTCGGTCCTTCGATAGCTTTATGAGGTACGAGGACTGTATTGCCGCCATGACGAAATGATCCAATCTCTGGATGAAATTCGGAAGTGTACTTGAAAGCAAGATGGATTGAGAGCCAGGCAGGTAATCTTTCAAGGGGCTTTTTTAAGGCCCGATTAGTAGCATGTTAGTGCATGATAAAAGTACCGGATTATTGACACCCTTCAGAAATTTCCCATGTAATTCTATTTGCTTTGTTTTTGTATGTGGAGTGTTCATGATGTATGCCAGAACTGAATATCTTTAGATTGATCCTTGGGGCGGATTTAGATCGTGTCATTGAACATGAGTATTCGATCGTACGTTTGCTGGAGATCCATTTACCAGTGGTGTACCCAGCGAATGGGCTTTTGAACAACAATTGAACTTCCAGGTTGAGGTGTCAGCTAGAAATCAAGCTCGCTACGTCGTGAGTATCTCATTGAGGCGATTCGCCCCTGCGTGATTTGGGTTCTGCTCGGGGCGGCTAGTTCTTCTCTCTCGTTTTGTCTGATCATACGAATCTCAGGATCCATTGCTGAACAGGACCAATTCGGTGATTTGTTTGTTTAGCCGCGATTCGATTTGGAAGAATTCCTTTTTGCAAATTAGTGCAATCCTTCTGGTTTCCGAAACGATCGCTCGACTTTACTTGGACAGAGAGTTAAAGTTTTTGCTGTTTTGAGAATCTTCTCTAGACCAATGCTTGGGTAGCTGTAGCTAGCCAGATTGCAGTAGGATAGGCTTCCAGCCTGTCGATTGCGAAACCGAAAGACTGTAAGCCAATCCCACGATTAGCTACACCAACCTAAGAATCGATCTAAACAACGCAGTTGCGAAACATGAAAACGCTACGTCGTGCCAATTCGGAAGAAAAGATCGTAGTTGGTTCGCCAAACCGAAGGTGGCGGTTCGTTCCATTATTGATCGTACTATACGGCGTCATTGCGTTCGCATTGTTCGCCGTATGGATGTTTATGAAAGATGGTTCTATCTGGGAATCGGCTGGGAAATCATCCGAGCGAGCTGATGAAATCTACTCTCCAGTCAACTTAGCTTTTGCCCTTGCTGCATTTGCGTGCGCACTCGGTGGACTGCTTTCTATTATCGTGATCTTTCGGCTTGTATGGAAATCTTTCGAAGTCGACGCGGTTCAGAAAGCGGCTGAAGCCAGAGTAGCAACGTTGTGCGAGCAACATGCTTTTGAGCTCGAGGTGGCGCATGGTAAATCACGCAGTCTCGCGCAGCGACTGGAGATCGCGACGTACAGTTCGGGAGTTGGGATCTGGGAATATGATACCGGAGCAGGCCGCCTAACATGGGACGCGACAATGTTTTCGTTATATGGGGTATCCCCAAACCAGAACCTTGTCTTTGATTCCTGGGCGGATCGACTACATCCTGACGATCGCGAGCGAGCGATTTCAGAGATCAATGAGGTTTTTACTAGCGGTAAAAAATTCGATACGACCTTCCGCATTGTTACTCCCACAGGAGAAATCAAGCACTTGCGAGCCGCTGCAGGAATGTATAGGGATGAGAACAATAACGTTTTTTTGATTGGTGCAAATTGGGATATCACCGAATCGACTCTTGCCATTGAAAACATGAATGAAGCGCAGCGACTTGGGCAGATTGGTAGTTGGTCCTGGAATGTGCAAGAAGATGCCGTTGAATGGTCAGACCAAACTTATGCACTCTTTGGAGTTAAAAAATGTGACGTGAAAATCGATCTGTTAACGGTGGGAAGCTACTACACCGATGACAGTCAACGGATTCTTGAATCGGCCGTTCATGAAGCACTATTGAATGGAACCCCCTACTCGCTAGAGCTTGAAGCTCGGAACCCATTTAATGGTGTTCGATATCTGCGAGGGCACGGACACGCACGTTATACGGCCGACGGTGTGATTAGTGGGCTATTCGGTACAGTCATGAACATCACAGAAAGCAAGTTATACGAGGAGTCATTGCGGCAAGCGAAAATCCAATCCGAGGCTGCTAACGTTTCCAAGAGTGAGTTCTTGGCGAATATGAGTCACGAGATTCGTACTCCAATGACTGCCATTTTGGGGTACGCCGATCTATTGGAGGTTGACGGCGATCTAACTTCCGACCGTGTCCAAGCACTTGATGCGATTCGTACGATCAAAGCCAATTCAAAGCATCTTCTTACAATCATTAATGACATTCTAGATATGTCGAAAATTGATTCGGGAAAGATGACGGTCGAAAGTATTGATGTTTCACCTAGTCGTATCGTTGATGAAGTCATAAATTTGGTTCGATACCAATGTGATGGTAAGCGTTTAGGTCTACACGTCATCTACGAATCGAGTATCCCGAAATCAATTCAGTCAGACCCAACCCGTTTGAGGCAAATCCTTCTGAATCTAGTTGGTAACGCGATCAAGTTCACAGAGATGGGGTCGGTAACCATATCCATTTTCTTTTCCTTCGAAACGAATTCGCTTCGCTTCGCGGTCATTGATACAGGCATCGGAATGACGCCTATGCAGCGAACAATAGTTGCTCGATTCGACGCATTTTCCCAAGCGGATAGTTCGACAACACGCAATTTTGGAGGTAGCGGACTAGGGCTACGAATTTGTAACAGTCTTGCTCACATGCTTGGGGGTGAGATAACTGTCGACTCTGAAGTAGGTAAAGGTAGTCGCTTCACACTGCAGATTGATATTGGAAATCCACAACCGCTAGAAATGGTTACGCAATCTGAGTTGCGGTCAAATGATAAGCAGGCGTCTATCAACCTTGCGCCATTGCAATCCAGCGATCGCTTATGTCTAGAGGGCGTTCGTGTGCTTCTCGCAGAAGATGGACCTGACAACCAACGGCTAATTAACTTTCATTTGAAGAAGGCTGGAGCAGATGTATGGTTGGCGGAGAATGGTCGAGCTGCGGTTCAAATGATGGAGGATGCAGTTGCAAAGGCTACTGAATTGCCTAACGTCATCTTGATGGATATGCAAATGCCTGCAATGGACGGTTATACGGCTACCCATCGGCTGCGTGCGCTTGGTTTTAAGGTTCCGATCGTAGCGCTCACGGCCCACGCTATGGAGGGTGACCGCAAAAAGTGTTTAGATGCTGGTTGTACTGATTATCTAACTAAGCCGATCGACAAGCGTGCTCTCGTCGAACTCTGTCGATCAATGGCTCAGGGTGAGGCAGGACAATCGGTAGCTTAAGAGTACATTCTTTTTCATGTATCTGACCAAAAGCAAGCGTCTTTCTTCTGGGCGTGGCGCCACTAAAAATCCCGATGTCAGATTCAACATTCCATGATCGCAAACCCTTCGGTCATGTTTGGAATCGATCGTTTTGTACCGGTAAGATTCGGTAAAAAGTAATCTTTTGATTTCGAGTGTTGCGATACGGAGTACGGTAAAGTGTGTTTTTGTAGTACTCGTAGTCGGTCCCTTGCACGCACAAGCGATATCGAATCATCGCAATGTTAACTGCCGAGCTGCGTTATTTT
>JAIYDQ010000046.1 GCA_027487375.1 Planctomycetaceae bacterium | reverse complement strand
GACCCCAATTGAGCCACAGGCGATAGCCGTGTTCAACGATTACTCACCCGCGTGCGCTGTAGCGTCCACTAACGCGGCTAGCGCCAGCGGCTCAACGTGCTCATCCTCAATAGCATTTTTCTACCGCATTCCTGCGACATTCATCTTTACAGTATAGAGGCTATCGGAAGCGGTGACAAAAAGAGTTTTTCGATCAGCTCCTCCGAAACAAACATTCGCAGTCCATTTTTCAGGGATCGCAATCGTCTCCAGTTTGGTTCCGTCTGGAGCGAAAACACTAACACCGGGCTTTCCGGTCAAATAAACGTTACCTAGTTCATCGATCGTCATTCCGTCGGATCCCTCTTCACAAAAGAGTTTGCGGTCGCTCAAGGAACCATCCGAACCAATTTTGAAAACATAGGTTTTCTTTTCGCCAATATCCGCGACATAGAGCAAGTTTCGCGAAGTGTCTCCGACGATTCCGTTGGGTTGGACGAACTCGAAGCTGAGTCGTTCAATGTTTTTGCCGTCGCGATCCACGCGGTAGATTGCTTGAGTATCTTGCGGTTTCGTTTTGTGCTTCCACCAAGGTCGTTGATAGTAGGGATCGGTGAAGTACATCACAGGCAAAGTGGGATGCACCCAGACATCATTGGGGCCGTTTAGTTTTTTATCTGCGAACGAATCGAACAGCACGCGGTGCTTGCCATTCGCATCGATCTCCCACATCTCATTGTTCTCATCAGCGCACGCGATCAGTTTTCCATCGGGAGCGAAAAACATTCCGTTGCTGCGTCCAGCCGGTTTCAGAAAATCAGACACAACGCCATCGACTCCAACTCGAACGATTCTGTCGTTGGGTTGGTCGGTAAAGTAGACATTTCCATCTTTGTCTGCGGCAGGTCCTTCGCTGAATTTGCAGTCGCCGACCACTAGTTGAAGAGAGGAGTCGGCTGCGACAAGTGAGGGCTTCGCTGATGCTTTCTGCGGCTCGTTGCCCTGAGAAACAATCGATGCGGTTCCGCACAGAAGACCAACAAAAAGGAATTTTCCTGTCGCGATAAAAGACTTCGGGAAGAGGTTCATGGAATTGGTCTCGATCATCAAAGGAGGGGCAGTAATGACCAAATGGCGATTACTCTTTGGTTTACTCGGAATCTGAATTATCAGCATATCAGCTCTGCCGACAAATGGCTCGGACAACTACAATTTGTCTGCTTTTTCTATTCACCATTTTCTTGATCAATCATTTTCAATAGTCATCCGGAATAGTAGTTTTGATCAGGCATTTTGATGAACATGTTGCTTCATCCGAGAAAACTTCATTCAAGCAAAACATATGGCAGCTTTGTATTCAGTAGGCATCGATCTGGGGACCACCAACTGCGTTTTGGCATACGTGCCGATGAATTCCGACGGAAGTTTGACCGCAGGTGATGTGAAGATCCTTTCGATTCCGCAAATCACCGCACCCAATCAGCAGGAGTCGCTCCCTAGCTTGCCATCATTTCTGTACTTGCCGACGGCGGAGGAACTACGTGGCGGCGAGCTGACTTCATTGGGTTCGCGGGTGGTGGGGACATTTGCAAGGAGCAACTCGGCTCTAGCGCCAGAACGAACTGTCGTCGCCGCAAAAAGTTGGCTTTGTCATCGCGGTGTGAATCGACATGAAGCGATCTTGCCCTGGAATGCGGATTCCCAAGATGTCGATTCAACGGATGATGCTTCAGAGGTTGTTCACTCGGTCTCTCCAGTTGAAGCAACCGCCGCCTATCTCTCGCATTTGGTTCAGGCTTGGAACAACGCGATGCCAGAAGCTCCTCTTTCGGAGCAGCAAGTAACACTCACCGTTCCAGCTTCATTCGATATGTCAGCCAGGGAACTCACGTTGGAGGCGGCTCGTATGGCAGGGCTTCCGGATGATTTAATTCTGCTCGAAGAACCCCAAGCGGCCCTTTATCATTGGATTCAATCGGTGGGCGAGTCGTGGCGACGTGAGCTTCAACCCAATGACTCCATTTTGGTTTGTGACTGTGGTGGCGGGACAACGGATTTAACGCTCTTGGTCGTTGATGAAGCCGATGGTGAATTGAGTCTACGACGTGTCGCTGTCGGGAACCATTTATTGGTTGGTGGTGACAACATGGATTTAGCTTTAGCCCACCATGCCTCGCAGCGATTTGCAGCCAAAGGAACGAAGCTGAATCCTTGGCAATCGATCGGGCTTTGGCATTCCTGTCGAACTGCGAAGGAAAGTCTTCTGGCTGGTTCTGGGGCCGAGTCGCATAGTATTGCCGTGCTCGGACGAGGAAGCCGACTCATCGGTGGGACGGTCAAGCTGGACCTGACGCGCGAAGAAGTCGAACAAGTCTTAGTCGAGGGTTTCTTTCCGAAATGCTCAGCCGACGCGCGACCTGAAAAGCAACCCGCAAGTGGCTTCCAAGAAATAGGGCTCTCGTTTGAAAGCGACACCGCTATCACCAAGCATGTGGCTGCCTTCTTGCAAGATCACGCTGGCGTTCCGACGTTGGATTCAAGCGTTAGCTCCGATCAGCCGACACGATTTCCATCAAAGCTACTCTTAAACGGTGGTGTCTTTCAATCCAAAGTTCTGCGCGAGCGAATGGTTGAGGTTTTAAAAGGTTGGGCAGGTACCGATGCGTCTGTCGACACGTTAGGAAGACCCGCTAACGTCAAGGAAGATCTCGACATTGCCGTTGCTTCGGGAGCCGCTTACTACGGTTGGTCGAAGATCAATGGGGGAGTTCGAATACGCGGAGGAGTCGCTCAAAGTTACTACGTTGGAATTGAAACAGCGGGACTTGCGGTCCCGGGTATGCCTCGTCCATTGCAAGCCGTTTGCGTCGTTCCCAAAGGCATGGAGGAAGGGACTCAGTCACCGCTGCTTGGGCGTGAGTTTGGATTAGTCGTCGGTAAACCCGTGAGCTTTGGTTTCTTTTCAAGCAATATTCGAACCGAAGACTCTTTCGGAACGGTACTTCGATATTGGGATGAAGAGGAGCTCTTGGAAACCGATCCTCTACAAATGACATTGCAGCGTGACGAAGCAGCCGACCCTAATGAGGACAATATCGTTCCGGTAAAGTTCCTGAGCAAGATTACCGAGCTGGGCATCTTCGAACTTTGGTGTCAAAGCAGCCGCGATAGCCAGCAGTGGAAACTGGAATTCAACGTCCGAGAAACCGCGAGCTAAGCACGCCATCACAGCCAGTCAGTAACTCAACTGCACCTAATGACATAGAACTCAAAACGTGTAACAAGTTTCTGCCGTTTGGCCCACAGTCGGGAAAGTTTCCATCAAGAAAATTACGGACGCGGCTCCGATGGAATTGTCGTTTCATCCGATTTCTGCGGTGCCGGTCGAGGGGAGCGAGTAACGTATTTTCGTCCATCGATTTTTTCGCGGCTTCGAATATCCGCAATTATCGCGGTCAAATCGTTGTTGAATTGAGCAGCTAATTTTCGTCTTGTCGCACGAATCTCATCGTTAATCGAGTCAACAGACATTTTAGGTTTCCAGGAGTTCATCGGGCGTGCAAATCATCGGCGAGGTATACCCGCAACGCTCACACACCCGTTCAATCGCGATTCGCGTATTTGGGTTGACGATATGTTTAAAGTTCCAAGACACTAGGTATTCTATGCCGTTGACCGCTGACAAAGCAATATGCAGCGCATCGCGAGGCTCTGTTGGCGGAACAGCTTGTTTTGCAATCAGTTCCGCAGCCAATTGATCAACAAGAACGGAGGTAGCAAGAAAGGCCAGTGAATTAACTATTTCTAGGCGTTCTTGAGCCGCATGAACATCTCCAGCGGAACATTCATCAGCCACCACACTTGAGACGAATAGGTCATATTTTGCGACAGCATCCGGCCACCATAATCTAGTTACCTTCTGTCGACCGGCGATGATTGGGTCAGCAAGGATACGCCCTACCAAGTGGCCGATTACGGTGGTTTCAATATATGCGGCCTGTTTTGTCATCGATTTTTAAACACGATCGATTACTGTTCTTGCGAAATTACACCTTTCAAGTTGCTAAATCACCGAACAGAGGCGTTGACAGATAGCGTTCACCGAGGCTGCACATGATCGTTACGATTCGCTTGCCAGCGAATTCTGGTCTTGCTGCTACTTGAGCTGCAGCCCACATGTTTGCGCCGCTGCTGATACCGGCCATGATTCCTTCTTCTTTAGCAAGGCGTCGTCCCCATTCGAATGCAACTTCGTCGTCGACTTGGACAACATCATCGATGATGGAAGTGTCGAGGTTCTTGGGGATGAAACCGGCTCCAATACCTTGGATGCGGTGCTTGCCTGGCTGGCCACCGCTGATGACCGGCGAGTGCTTGGGCTCGACCGCGATGGCTTTGAAATTCGGGTTGAGCTTCTTGATGTAGCGAGCAACTCCGGTGATCGTTCCGCCAGTCCCCACGCCAGCTACGATCGCGTCGATTTTCCCTTCGGAGTCGGCCCAGATCTCGGGGCCTGTCGTTCGTTCGTGGACGGCAGGGTTAGCTGGGTTTTCGAATTGCTGAGGCATCCAACCGTTGGGGTCTTGAGCAACCAGCTCGCCAGCCCGACTGATGGCTCCTCGCATCCCCTCGCCAGCTGGCGTGAGAACCAAGTTTGCTCCCAGGGCTCGAAGAAGCGATCGACGTTCAACCGACATCGACTCGGGCATTGTCAACGTCAATCGGTAGCCTTTCGCAGCCGCAACAAACGCGAGTGCAATTCCCGTGTTCCCGCTTGTCGGTTCAATAATGTGTGTCTTCGCCGTTAATTTCCCAGACTTTTCGGCGTCCTCGATCATCGCCATTCCGATTCGATCTTTGACGCTATTGAGTGGGTTGAAAAACTCGCATTTTGCGAAGACAGTTGCGTGCCCAGCCGGAATCAATCGATTGATGCGGACCATAGGGGTGTTAGCTACTGTCTGAATAACGCTGTCGTAAGTCTGTCGATGAGGCATTGCGGACCACTCTTGAATGGGTAAGGTTTTGTTGTGAGAGGTTTCACGGAGACGGGGTAATTTCAGCAATGATTGCCAAAAGGTTTACCGCCTTCTTCACTCCAGATCATATCAAAATCGAATTCCAGCGCGTAGCGTACACGTTCCGTTCATTTGTCCTATGTGTTGTTATGAAAAGAATTTCTGCATATCCACCCCGCCAAAATTGTAGGGCGATTGTTCGAGTCGTTCTGGTTCTCTGCTTCATGATTTGGGGGGCGTTTTCCGTCCGCCTTCCCGCCTTTGGACAATGGCCAACCATGCAATTGGATGCGTTCGAGTGCGTTGGCGGTCAAATTGGTTCAACCTTGGATCTTCGAGTCCTTGCGGGCACTGGCTGCGAAACGGCCGATGCATTCTTGGATGCTTTTTCGGCAAGCGAAACGTCTTTGGCTGGGGGTAGCATTGCCGACTTGCCGTTTCAGTTCCGTAGCCGGCCAGATGTCGCTGCCGGGTTTTATCCGATTCGACTTAAGGGCCGCTTTGGGCTTTCGAACAGCCGCAGTTTGTGGCTCACAAAGGAACCTTGGCAGGTTGTTCCACCGGTCAATAATTCTCGCGAGCGATCCTTTCCCGTCGGTAGCGGGATCATTTACTCCGGCCGCTTCGAGCCACGAAAGGAAGTTTACTTCCAGCTCAATCTACCCGCGCGAACGCACTGGCGGTTGGACTGCATGACTAGGGGGATAGATTCACAAGCCGTCGTGTTGCTGGACGTTCGTGGGCCTGCGAATGAGCCGGTTTCGGTCGTTACTTGTAAAGGATTTTCAGACCATTCGATTGCATTCGAAGCCAAGCAACCAGGACGATACCTGGTGAAAATGTCGGATCAACTCTATCGCGGCGGCCCGGACTTCCCCTACGCGATTCAACTCTCTCAACAAGCATACCGCTTTGACTTATCTGCTATCAAGCCAAAGCTTCCGCTTGATCCTGCGGATACGAAAACGTTTAGCGAGCCATCGGAGTTACTTGCCGCAAAGATAGATGTTCGTCGACCGACGATTCGTCATAGCGAGCAAGAGTTTAGTGACGATTCATCGATGCCAATCAATTCCGACATCGTGGTTTTCGGGAGTTTCGATAATCCTCGCGATAAGGATGCTTTCGAAGTATTCATCCAAGAAGGGAAATCCATTGCGATCGATGTTCTTTCGAAGCACCTAGGCCAATCAACGGATATCAAGGTTTCGGTGTTTCCACCTGCGGATTCGGCAGACGCTACCGAAGGTAAAGATGAAAAGGTAATCTCCGCTTCCGATGTCGACGACCAGCCGTCGATCGGGACAGCGGATCTCACGCTAAGGTCATCGGACCCATGCTTTGTCTTCACCGCCAAACGAGATGGCAACTATCGAATAGTGCTTTATGACCAGCAACGGTCGCCGCGGGAAATTTATCAAGCGGCACACAGCAAGAACTACTATCTGCAACTTCGTGATCCACAACCCGACTTCGACTTAATTGCATATTACGCTGCCCCCGCGTCCAAGCCCGAGGATTCAACACCAGTCGCTCCCACGTTGTTTAAAAATCAGATAGGTTGCATCGAAGTGATCGCAGTTCGACGCGATGGATTTTCTGAGCCGATTCGAGTCCAAGTCGACAGGCTTCCAGAGGGGCTTTCTTGCAAGCCAGTAGTTATCGCAGCCGGCGCTCATCAGTCCTCGCTCATGATCGACGGCACACAACTGGATTCAGATCATTTGGAGAAGTCGCTTCGAATTTTTGGCGAAGCCCTTCCGCTCGACTCAGCAACCGAATCGGGGCTGTTAGATCAAACCGATTTATCAAGCCAAAAGACTCAGCCGCAGAATCCACGAGTCGCTTATGCGGCGGAGATAACCCACGGCCCGATACCAACTCGCCCGGTGCCAATGGCAAGATTGATTTCAGAGTTGCCGCTCGCTGCGAGTACAGCTTATACGTTACCGATCGCGATTCGAATCGGAACTAATGGCGAAGACAGTTCAATGTCGACCGCGATCCAACTGCCAGTGTTCAAGCCGCAGAGAAGTGACCCTTCGCAAAGAAATCGCGTTCCCCAAGAAAAGAAACAAGAACCTCCGAAGCATAAATTGTTTGTGCGATTACTGCGCGGTCCCGGTGCAGATCAACCTGTGATTATCCGCGGATTTCATCTCCCCAAGGGCGTTTCCCTTTCAGAACTTACGATTCAAGGCGACCAAACCGAAGGCGAATTGGAAATGACCATCGAAGACTCGGTAACGCTAGCTAACTTTGAACTCATCATTATCGGCGAGACGAAATTGCAAGCAAATCAACCGCAGTCAGACGAGTCGCAGCGGAGGCAATCACAAACAGAGAAGGAAAAGGTATTGAATGTTCAGCTTTGGAGTCTCCCGCGAACCATCGAGCTCATTCCTCATGAAGGCTCGCAACCAAATTCGCAGCCATAATTGTGCCTGATGAAGAAACCTTTTTGGTTCGTTTCCATTTTTGACTCACCCGTAAACTTGCGCTACAAAGGCGAATTGCGTTGGCCAAAGGGGCCAGAGTCAACGTATCGGATCGTTACCGCACTAAAATTGGGTTGGTGATATGGAGTGTGTTCTTGGTAGGATCCCATGCGGTGTTGAAAGTAATCAATGCTCAAACCGGATATTGAAGAGGCGACGTTTTGGATTCCTTATGGATTTGGAAGACTGCGAAGGCGAGCATGATACTGCTCATGTGGCTTGTCATTGATGCGGCAACGATTTTTACAGCAACGTCGAGCGTTCGAGCTGAAGAGGTTACTTATTCAAAAGACATCGAACCTTTTCTTCGACGCAATTGCCTTGCCTGCCATCATTCAAAAAAGCCCGACGGCGG
>JAIYDQ010000113.1 GCA_027487375.1 Planctomycetaceae bacterium | reverse complement strand
TTCACTATCGCAAGTGGAACTCGGCCCTTGAACAAATCGCCCTTCGCTTTGGCTGTGAACATGAGAATGTCATCGAAGTCGCCGTACTTGCTGGCGGAGAGTCTTTGCTCGGTGGTGCCGTTTGCGACTGTATTAATCGGTAGTGTTGCGGCTGTGTAATCGGTGACTGGGCCGTCATAGTACATGAAGTAGCCGAGCTTGTTGTTTGGTGTGGTCGGGTCGGGATCGACGGTGAGGCTTGCCAAGTCGTTTCGGAGGACTTCCGAGACACTTCGAAGTTGGTCGCTGAGTGCTAGTCGAGCTCGGCCTTGCGAGATGTCGTCGCTGAGGCGTTTGAAGCCTTGAGCCAGAGCCAGCATGATGATCAAAGTCATCGTGATCGCGATCATCGCTTCGATGAGGGTGAAACCGTGACATCCTGAACGGTGGGCGTTTGCACGGGGTGCCGCGCGGCGATCAAAGGTTGAATTAATAGTGGAACCAGGAATACGGGGGGAACCCGTGGCTACCGCCATCGGCTCAGTATTGAATGCATCCGTTTTGAATACGGCCAGGGGCTTTGGGGGCGTCTTCATGCGATTATCCGCTTTTCGGTGATTTTGCGAGGCGAGAGGAGGAGGTCTTCGACGAGCTGTTTGGCGAACGGTGCAGTTAAGTCAACCGTCGCCAGAATTTTTTCTACAATCTGGTCTATCGAGCAGCAAATCAGACGCCAGCGCATGCGGGGTGGCTACGAATACTGCTTAGCACATCAATTGTATTCGAGAATTCCAGGAATGCGGTCGCTTCCGAAGGCAGAAATACTCATTTTTGGAGTGCATCATCCTGATCGCTAGTGCAGCATTCTGGAAAAGTATTCGCATTCTGAGAGAGTTTGCACGAAAGACTAGCTTTGGAGTGCTGTGACTTGTCAAAGCTTTCTCAAAGTTGACGTTCTGGCAGTTTCGTGTTTCCCTCCACTAGCTAAGCCAACCGCAACCGCTGCTGAATCGCACGCTCTGAAAGCTCCGACAAGTCGGAGCACTCCCAATGAGGGCTCACACTCGGTCTTGGCTTCTTCTTACTCGCGATCGTTGCTTCGAGCATTCGTCGCAGATTCCGTTGACGGTAAGCCTGTGTCCCCGATCTCGAAACTTGTGATTTTTCGCGATCTCCTCTAGCAGATGTGTGATTGCTTCGCTTCGAAACTCGAGGAGTTTATGGCACTTTGTACAGTAAAAGTGGTCGTGCTGAGGGTAGCCGTAGTCGTGCTCGTAAACACTTCGACCGTTCAGCTCGAAACTTCGCAGGAGTCCCGCATCGACAAATTCTTTCAGAGTGCGATAAACGGTCGGCCGCGATACGTAGTTGGGACTCCCTTTCCGTGGGAGTTGGTCCATCAGTTGGTCGGCGTCGAAATGCTCGTGGTGGCTGAAGACTCGTTCAATCAGGAAACGCCGCTGTTCGGTATTTCGTTGCCCACGGCTTTGCAGATACTCTTCGAAACGCTCAATCGGCGACATCGAGACGGGCACGCTTCCCAATGATTCGGACGCTTGCGAGTCTGGTATTTCGGAGATTTCTTGCGAGCTAGTTTGAATTGACACGTTCGGACTGTTCATCAGGAGTAGAAAAGGTAGCGGCCGTTTGCCAACAACCGCTTCTGTCTATTCTACCGGCCATTTCAAGTATTGCCAACAAATTGGTTTTTCGGCTTTTTGGTGGCAACCTGATGAAATTGATAATTGAAAGGCGTCGTGTTACGCTCGCCTTGGGTGCTAGCTGTCAAATCGTGGCTACATCGATACCCGCGGCTAGCGCCATCGGCTCAGGATTCACTGTTAATTAGTTGAATGAGCCCAAAAGCTTATCGAGAGCCGCGGACATCTTTTCGTCTGTGTCATAGGTGCCAGCAGCGATTTGGCGACGAATATCAGCGACCTTGTCCGTTCGAATGTCGCCGGAAACCTTACTTCCGGAGAGGATGCTTTGTGCTTCGCTAGAAATATCGATCTGATCTGTTGGAGCAACGATACCCGAAGCACTCGAGGAGCTTTCCAATGCGTTGGAAGCGGCGGCTTTGGAACCACCACGAAGAGCTTCAATGGCTGCGGTCGAAAAATTACTAGAAATTTGCATCGCTAAACTATCTCCTTGGGTGAGCACTGGAAAAATGTTTTTCCGGTGCCGAAAACGTAACAGGACTACGAAAGATTTTTCGTTCGCTCGCAGTCCATGTCGGAGAAAAGCTGTCCGTGGCCGATCTGTTTGGATCTGTTTCGGTGTTCGACTTTGCGAAGCGGTAACAGAGCATATCGACTTCTGAAGCAATTCTGCCTAACGTTTTTCGACTCCTACGTTCTATATCAACTGTTCCTATGCTACCGAAGTCCGACTTATAAATCAGTAGGAATCCAGCAACATTTTACTTGCCACGGTGGCATGAACACGTTTCAACGGTTACCCAAAGCAAGAGGTGTTCCAAAGCCAGTTCAAAACCAAAAAAGTTTCTTGGCGACAATTCTACATCACGATTCGAAGCACTTTGGCCAACTCGAAAAACTTCGAAAGCCGACAGTCGAATCGCCCTAACCGAGAAACTTATAGAAGATAGGGTAAGTGCGCGGCAAGATCGAAAGTTTGGATTGATTGGAGAACGGCCAAAATTTGTCTCGGATAAAGTTTTCCTTCCAGTCGGATTTTTTCGCGTTGGATGGGGAAGATCGCAAAAGTGCCAACGGTTTGAAGCGCAGGCTACAATCGCTTTGTAAAATCGACAACGCTACAAAGTGAAATAGAGTGCTTTGTCCGGGTTTGAATTTGCGGTATCCGAGCTGCGCGTTCCTACGCAAACGGTTGCTTCGTTGATTGATACGTTTGGGGCAAGCTACTTGATCGATTCAATCGCTTTCTTGAGTCCTTCAAGATTCTGGTATCGAAGTGAGCCTGGCAGGAAGTATGGCGAGCGGATCGATTCGACGGTTTCGAATGAAAATTCGGGCGACCTCTTAGCATTCTCATGCTGAATAGATTCAATGGATTCCCCTGCGAGTAGCTGTGATGCGAAAGCTAGGAATTCGTTCTCGCTGTCGTAAATCAATTGTTGTGGTCTATCGATGGAGCGTCGAACTTGTTCCGACAATGCCATGAGCACTGCAAGCTTTCGAACCAATTGCGGTGCATTGTAGCCGTAGGTAAACGCGGCTGAAGGTCTGGGGTTCGCAACCAATGCTTGTTCCTCCTCGAGCGTTGCATCGTCGGAAAAAGGATCGCGAATTGTGAGCTGGTATATTGCTGGTGAATCGGTTGGACTACCGAAATCGGTTTTGTCTTCGGATGGGGCAAGACGCAAGACAGCGCGCTGAGCGGGTGTAGTCGCTTTCGACTCGGGATTCAGTAGTAGTCGCGCTCGGCCGACAATAATGCCATCATCGTTCTTCACGATAAAGTCACTTTCATTCCGGTCCAATCGCGTTTGTTTCGATCCGATAAGAGATTTTGAAAGTGGAATCGCGGGTTGAAGAAGCGCTCTCCAGCCTTGGACTAGATCGCTTCCAGATTGCTTGGCAAGCGATTTGTCGATTTGAGCTCCCCAAGCTTTCAGTAGCTTTCTTTCGAACGCTGGCCCGCTTTCAGGTGGTGGGTGCGATGCGTCCCACACGGTCAAGTCGGGCTTTTGAAGCAATTCAAAATCACGCTCGAGAATGGGTTCTGCCAGTCCGAGTTGGAATAGCTTGTTGGCCCAACTGTACATGGCAATCCGGCTTACTTGGTTATAGTTGTGCGGGAAATGTGTTGCCGCAAATAGCGTGACGTTCTCTTTCTTTCCGAAGAGTGAGTAGAGCGACTGAAGAGTTGGAAAACCATCTTCGGCGACATTCTTGGTCCAATCGTTAGCGCTGGTAAGGCCAAGCGATCTCGGGGCAGATAACGCAGCAATCTCCACGTTTCCGGTACCAATGCGAAGGTAGCAAGCATTCTCACACGTACATCCCCCCTGCATTCCAGTGCTCACCATGACTGCAGGAAACGCACCAAGGAGGCGGTCATCAACAGCCATCG
>JAIYDQ010000133.1 GCA_027487375.1 Planctomycetaceae bacterium | reverse complement strand
TCGATATAAACCTACTCGTCTATCGAAGGTATTGAGCTCGCATATCTCAAATGCTTCTATCAATTTCGTTCATTGACTAACTGGACAGCACCAGGTTGAGCACGATAATCGATCGCAACCATGTTGGAGAATAGTGTTGGAGTACAGCCTTTAGGCGCCCAGCACCTTGGATTTGCTAAAAGCGGCTAAAACCTAAACTCCAGCGCAAACCTGGCGATGTCCAACCAATGATGTCGGAAGAAGTTAAGTAGGAAGCACTTTATCGAAATGAGCCAAAATCACTTGCCCTATCGTGCGTGCCATCGTTGTGGATTGGTGCATGATTTAGCCGCATCGATCGGCGCGAGTGCCTCGGCGTATAGCCAATGGAAGTGTACTCGCTGCGATGCAACGTTTGCGAAGTGGATCGACAATCAGAAATCAGCCAATCGCACGATGGCTCTGGCGGTAGCGGCTCTCGCGTTTTTCATTCCCGCGATTTGGCTTCCGCTGCTTACGATCGAACGCATGGGCATTCGGCATCGCACCAGTCTCCTCCAGGGGACATGGGATTTGATCCGCGAGGGGAACTGGTTCGTTGGATTGATTGTGTTGGCTTTTTCCATCCTACTTCCGGTAGCGAAGCTCGTCGGATTGATCGAGCTTTCATGGTGGGGCGTACTGAAAAAGCATCATCAGGCAACACTCCTTCGAGTGGTGGAGTTCGCTGGGCGATGGAGCATGATGGATGTGTTGCTCTTAGCACTGCTAGTGATGACTGTGAAAATTGGCGAGCTTGTCTCGTTTCATTTGGGGCCTGCTGTGGTAGCCTTTGTCTTGTGCGTTGTGCTCAACATGATGGCCTCGTTAAGCTTTGACCCGTATTCCATCTGGGATGATCAACCGAGCTTGCAAAGCATGAACTCAACACCAAATTTTGAATCAACATTGGCAACGCTTCCTTCCGTGAAGGCTTCTGTGAATACAACTGTAGATACTCCGCCCATATCGATCCCTCCAGCAGCTTTGGAGACAAAACCTGGAGTCGATGGTTCGAATTCAGGGTCGTATGTGCGTTTCTCCAAGTGGTGGATACTGACTGCGCTGAGTTTAGTGATCTCGGTCGGGCTTATTGCATGGACTGTTGGATCTCGAGGCCCAACGATTGAGATACACTTTCGCGATGGTTACGGGATTCGTCCTGAGTCGATTGTGCTTCATCGAGGCATCGAGGTTGGATCGGTTACGGATGTGCAACTGGATCCAACGTCCGAGGGAGTTGTAGTAACGGTTTTACTGACCAAGGAAGCTGCGAGCGTGGCAACCAAAGGAAGTCAATTTTGGATTGAACGACCTCAGATCAGTACCAAAGGTGTGAAAGGACTGGACACGATTATCGCCGGCCCTTACATCGCAGTTCGAGTCGGAAAAGGAGCGAATCAACCACCAACGAAAACGGCACAATCGTTCAAAAGTGCTTCTCCTCACTTTGAATTTGTTGGACTGGAATCGCCTCCGAGTCGTGAGAGTGACGAAGGATCTATCGAGATTATGCTCGAGAGCAGTGATCGTTTTGGCTTACAAAATGATGCACCTGTGGTTTACAGAGGTGTCGAAGTTGGTCGTATTGTTAGCGTGGGACTTTCTCGCGATGGAAGATGGTTTCAAGCTCGCGCGAGTATTGATTCGAAATACCGAGAATTGATTCGCGAGAACTCTGTATTCTGGAATCGCAGTGGGCTGCGTGTTGATGTAGGGTTGGGTGGTGTTGCAGTCGACGCGGAGAGTATTTCGACGATGGCTGCTGGGGGGATCGAGTTTGCTACCCCGAATGAGCCCGGTCCGATCGTGAAGACCGGCCGAAGATTTGAGATGTTTCGCGCACCAGAGGAGGAGTGGACTCAGTGGCGACCGAGACTGATTCATGGAGTTTCCAAAAATTTCATATCGAGCGGCTACCCTACGCCCTATCGACTATCGCTTCGTTGGCGAGAGTCCTTTTACGGCTTTGGGCAAAGCAAAGAACTCAGTGGATGGATTCTGTTGCTGGACGATGGTACCGTGCTCGGTCCGCAAAACCTTTTGAAGGAACCTGAAAAGGCAACTCCCGGGAGCGTGGCTTGGGAAATTGCAGGGCTTCAGTTTTCTCCCGACGCTCTTTCCATCAAAGAGTCGACAACTCGCGTATCGATCGCAAAGCTCCCAGAAGAATTGGAACGATGGCCAATCGCACGCGTCAACGGTCTGCTCCCAAAAATCACCACCCAGGCAAAACAGAATGAGCTGAAAGAGCTGGTGATCATCGATGGTCCACCAGGATTACCGATTCCGATTGAATCGTTCCAATTGGAAGTCGTAGATCCAAACGAACGAACAGCCCTTTCAACGATGGGATTAACGGAATCCCATCACGGATTGCCCGTACTGGATCTTCAGTCGGAGATGATCGTTGGGTTGATCGATTATGATCCGGAAAACAACGAAGCCAGTATTCGTTGGCTGCAATGATTCTTTCCTCGTTTGCCGCTAGCCACGAGCAAGTGCATCCGACTGTTGAACGAAATCATCACCGTCCCATTGAGCATCGGCGGTAATCATCTTCTTCTTCGATTCAGCCTTCTTCGCAGCGCGAGCTTCGGCTTGTCGCTTCACCAGATCAGCGTGTGTGGTAAAGAATGGCAAGCTGTATCCTTTGAAGTCAGCGAGCGTTTCGAATTTGTGCTTCTCCATGAATGCAAGAAGTTCTTCGCACATGGGTTGAACCATGCGATAGCCTTCCTTCATCACACCAGTACATACCTGAACCGTGTCGGAACCAAGCAAAATAAACTGAGCAGCATCCTCGCCGGTTTCGATCCCTCCCATACCACTGAGCGTGCGGCCTGGAAACTCGCTTCGAATCATTTGAGAAATTTCCATACACATTCGCAGAGCGATTGGTTTTACTGCTTGGCATGAGTATCCGCCGGGCGTCGTGTATCCTTCGACCGACGGCTCCGGTCGTAGGGTATCTAGATTCACGCCCAGGACACTGCGTATTGTATTGATGGCTGAGACACCATGAACACCCGCAGCGAGACTTGCTCGGGTCGGGTCTTCGATGTGAGTCACGTCCGGAGTCATCTTTGCCCACACGGGCTTTTTCGCGACGGCCATGACCCAGCCACAGACTTCACGAAGGATCGCCGGATCTTGTCCCCTGGCG
>JAIYDQ010000220.1 GCA_027487375.1 Planctomycetaceae bacterium | reverse complement strand
TTCAATTACATCCCATTTATGAATCATATCTTTCATTCCGAACCGGTCGACGCGATCTCGTGGTTGGCGGCTCTCGCAGTTGCAATTACGATCTTCGCAATCGTCGGCTTCGAAAAATGGATACGCTTCGGTAGAGCTAAACTTGTTCCAGCAACAGCTTTGAAGGAAAAGGTATAAAATGTCAGACGGTCGCGGACAAATCAGAGCTTCATTTGGTTTCTGTTTTTAGTCTTTCGTTTGCGTAGCTTAATTGGATAGCGTTAGGTTGAGTACGATAATCGAAAGCAACTATGTTGGAGTACAGCCTTTAGGCGCCCAGCACCTTGGATTTGCCAAAAGCAGCTAAAGCCTGGACTCCAGCGCAAACCTGGCGCTGTCCCCTTATTCTCGGAGAGACGAGGGTACATGTTTATTTCACTCTTTATCACGAGGGCCTTACTTTGCCAGATCACAACTTGTCTCGAAGAAGTCTATTCACAACTGCAGCAACAGCGGGAGCCGCAGCAGCATTTCTCCCGAACGCGGAGCTTACCGCAGCCGAACCGCCAGATGTTGACTTCTCAAAATTATCACCCGCCGAATCCTTGGTGAAGTTGATGGAAGGCAACAAACGGTTTGTTGCCGGAGAGATTCGTGCTCCAAGACGCGATATCGAGAGGCTTCGTGAAGTCGCTCCGACTCAGAAGCCATTTGCGGCAATTTTGGGATGTGCAGATTCGCGTGTACCTGTTGAGATTGTTTTTGATCAGGGATTTGGGGACCTGTTCGTCACAAGAATCGCTGGCAACGTCGCGTCAACCGAAAATATTGCAAGTCTCGAATTTGGCACTGAAGTTCTTGGTGCAAAAGTCATCATGGTGCTTGGGCACACTAATTGTGGTGCTGTTGTAGCGACAGCAAGCGCAAGAGCAGTCCCGGGACAAATTAGCGCTCTCTACCAACTCATACGCCCTGCCATCCGAAGCGCAAAAGGTGATGTCGTGAAGGCAATTTATGAGAATGTAAAACTCCAAGTGCAAACGCTCTCCGAAGCCTCGCCAGTTCTCGCAGAGAGAATTGCGAAAGGTCAACTCGTTATGGCCGGGGGTGTCTTTGATCTAAAGACAGGAATCGTACATCCTGTTGAAATCCCAGGCGTAAAAGCATGATCCATAAACTAGAATGTGGAGTCCTAGCCAAGCCACTTAAACCCACTATCAAGCATGAATCTGAGTTCAACTGATTCCGAGAATCGAGATCACAGCCTGCATACGGACTTTGGTGATAAGCATACGCCTATTCGAAAGCCCGATAATGCCGATGAAGAAAGAGTGACGATACTTCGTTTAGCCTTTCAGATTACTACGCTTTATTTTGGTATCCTGGTTCCAATAGCAATTCTGGCGATTGCAAGTATGGGGACGCTTTCTCTAAGCTCGGACAGGTGGCAATCGGGTGAGTTAAAAACCTTCGCTTTGCTTCTTCTCGAGATGCCGGAAACACTTCCTGCTTTACCTCTCATGTTGGCTGCGATGACTGCACTTGCACTCGTCGAGTTTTGGCCGCGATCGAGCCGATTTCTTGCGGTGCGAGTAACGATCTGTCTTGGTGTGCTTGTCTCGTTTCAGTACCTCTGGTACGCCATGATTGCGAGCCTGTTTTTTCCTGTCTTAATCGCGGGGGTTTTGGCATGGCCAGCCGTTTTTGCAATCTCCATTCTTTTCAGTTGGTCGTTTCGTAAGCTTTCGCGAATCATGGTACTCACGGCGGTGATTGCCATTTTGCTGTCTTTGGGATTGAAATTACCAAGGGAGGCCAACTATGTATCACCAGCAGCGGGCATGTTAGTCTTTGGATCCGCTGTCGGTGGACCTTTGGGTTGTTTTGTTACCTATTCGACTACTGCCCGCCGAATTTACTTGGTTAAATATCCTGCCGCCTCTTGGTGGACCTCGGTTGTTGCTTGGGGTAGTGCAGTGACTGCTTGGTTAGCTGCAACAACCGGCTCGATCATCTTGATGCTCAATAAGTACTCGCAACTACCTGTTACGCGTCCGAATGATTGCTTCGTATGCTCAGCAGCAGCTTATGGTCACAAGAAAATAGTCTTATCGCAGCCAGTTGTTATCATGGGGCAAGTTCACATGATTAACCAACAGCTTCGAAGACTGAAGTTTCTAGAAATTGCATTAATCGCCGCTTTTCCATTGCTTCATCGTATCATTCGAGTGTTCTATAACCGAGTAGGACCAATAGTTGCGCGACCCGCGCGAGGAAGTCGATGGTATGCAGATATCTGCTACCTCAGTCTTAAGCCCGTCGAATGGCTTGCCATTTTGGTTCAAACCATCACGCAAATCCCTCAGTCGAAAATCGACCGGATTTACTCAGTGCAAGTAGACTGTCAAAAATGACTTATCTCGCAGCGTAGCAGATGTCGCAAGACATCTGAAATCTTATCAAATCAGATCCTCGAATTTTGATTTATACAAGTCACCCATTTATGCCGGAGTGTGCTTAAATTTGCGTGGTCGACCATTTGGCAACCATTCGATCACGTAAAGATCCCCCACCGAGTCGAGTGTGAGAGCGTGAGGAGTCGCGAACTTGTCTGGGTGAAGATTGATATCTTCCTTTTTGATACCTTTTCCATCTCCCAAGTGGGCGACCATGTTGTCATCACGATCCAGCACTGTAACTCGTGCACTCAACTCGGGGACAAACAAATGACCGTCATGTTCATAGAAGCAACAAGGTGCTCGTAGGTCAGTGATTGTTCTTCGATACTCGAGATCGAGCGAATAGATTTCAATTCGTCCGTTTGAACGATCTGCGATATAAACCTCTGGCTCTTTTGATTGAGTCCGCACCCAAACTCCGTGGCAAGTTTTAAACTGACCGTGTTCTTTACCTGGGCCACCTATCGTTTTGAGGTGTGTAAAGTTCTTATCGAAACGTGAAACTCTTTGACTACCGTAACCATCCACGATGTAGATATCGCCGTTAGGTGCGACAGCGACATCGGTTGGGTTCGTGAAATCGAAAGGTTGCGAATTGCTAGTGGCGGCTACGTTCTTTCCGAGCTCGTAAAGAACCTTACCATCCATATTGGTTTTATAGACGCGCGCTCCCTCACCCTTCTCCTTATTAACGTTCTCAGTAAAATACAAGAATTCGTCGTTGCCCTCTTTGCTAATAAAGAGACCGTGTGCCGTCGCTTTGACTTGGCCTGTCGTATAGTTGACCTTCTTTGCAAAATCATTGCTCCAAGTTTCCAGCAATTCGCCGGCGCGACTAAAAATAGCAACGCATGGACTTTCAGACCGCGACGTGACAAAAATCCGATCTTTAGAATCGACAGCAACAGCACAACCAAAACCGTAGCTCATGCCAACAGGTAATCGCCCCCAAGTTTCGTCGAGCGTATAAGTCCAATGCCCAGAACCGATGGTAACTGGTTTGACATTTGATTCGCCCCTTGAAGAACTTGAGACGCCCATCGAAGCGGTCGCGATTGCCGCGCCTGTGTATTTCAAAAAATTGCGACGAGACTCACGGTGGGGAAAAAGAATTTTTGACTCGGTCATGGCTTTTAGTCCTTGGGTGGAGAAAGTGAGGATGGTGGGGCGGGTGGGCTAGTTAAAGCGGGTTTTCAATTCCACAGTCTACCAAATAGCAGCTAGATCCAACGCCGAAGGCTTCTAGAAAACAGGTATCAAATTAAGGAAGACTT
>JAIYDQ010000080.1 GCA_027487375.1 Planctomycetaceae bacterium | reverse complement strand
GGTGCGAGTTTGCTGATCTCATGGCAGCGATCTGTTCAGGATGCCATCGACAAAGCCCTACACAAACAAATCGTTGCACTGGAGCGATCCGAACTCACCATGAATGCACTCGAGAGCTTCGGCGCGTACATCCTTGCTCGCGATGAACAGCATGCATGCGAGCTTACCAATCTAATCGCACCTGAGCATCTCCACATTGCAACGCGAGAGCCTCGCAAGCTCCTTGCCAACATTCGTCATAGCGGTGCAACGTTTCTCGGTGACTACTCGCCGGTGGCACTGGGTGACTATGCGGCAGGTCCTTCGCATGTGCTTCCCACTGGTGGAACAGCCCGATGGGCTTCCGGACTCAGCAGCAATCACTTTCTGCGTTCGTCAAGCGTCATCGAGTATTCCAAAGAGGCCCTACAGCAAATTGGGGAAGACATCGAACGTATGGCTAACTGCGAAGGTCTTACCGCACATCGAAATAGCGTCACCATTCGGACTCAATCCTAGATGGACAGCGCTACTTTGAACCAGACAAACAGTCACAACTCTCCTCGAGTACAGTCTTTAGGCGCTGAGCACCTTGGATGCTACAAAAGCGGCTAAAGCCTGGACTCCAGCATAGAGTGGCGCTTTCCAACTAGATTTGTTGCAATCACTCGAATCCATCCATACTTTCGAAATCGTTTTCCATCATGTGCAAGCCATCGATTAACGCATTCTTTCGTGACGACGTGCTGGCGATGCAGCCTTACGTTCCGGGCGAGCAACCGCAAGGTGGAAAAGCGATCAAGCTGAATACGAACGAGAGCCCCTATCCACCACCTCCGTCAGTCATCCAAGCTATCCAACAAGCCGCCTCAAGACTGGAACGTTATCCCGACCCACTTGCTACTTCGTTTCGATTGCGAGCCGCTGAAGTCTTAAATGTAGACGCCGACCAAATTTTGTGTGGCAACGGAAGCGACGATATTCTTACCATCCTAACGCGAGCTTTCGTATCCTCGGGAACGAAGGTTCGCTTTCCTTATCCAAGCTACATCCTTTATCGAACGCTCGCACAGTTGCAAGGAGCCACCTCCGAAGAGATCAACTTCGAGGCCGATTGGTCACTTGGGCCTTCCTTTGCCTCCGCCGACGCTGACTTGCGACTGGTCTATCTTCCCAACCCTAATAGCCCCACCGGAACGATGGTTTCAAGGGAACAGATCTTGGAACTCGCTGATAGACTTCCGTGCCCGCTAGTAGTCGATGAAGCATACGTCGACTTCGCACCGTTCTCGTGTGTCGATCTACCTGCGGCTAACCCGAAGATTATGGTCACTCGAACACTCAGTAAATCGTATGCTTTAGCAGGCTTGCGATTCGGCTACTTGGTTGCTCACCCCGATGTGGTGCAGATGCTGCGAAAGGTAAAAGACAGCTACAACACGGACGCACTCTCAATAGCCGGAGCAACCGCAGCGATCGATGATCAAAAGTGGCTCGCCGAGAACGTCCGAAAATGCAACGCAACACGCGATCGCATGACCACCGGGCTTCGCAATCTAGGTTTCGCTGTGATCGACTCGCACGCAAACTTTGTCTGGTGCAAGCATCCTCAACGCGACTCGCGCGAACTCTATGAGTTGCTGAAACGGAGCGGCCTCCTGGTGCGTTATATGAATTATGAGGGCTGGAGCGATGGTTTGCGAATTAGCGTCGGTACCGACTCGGCAATAGATGCCGTCCTGGCCGTGCTTGGGTAGTATAATGCACTGTTACAATACACTAGAGGAATGCTTGGGTAGCTGTAGTAGGATAGGCTTCCAGCCTGTAGGTTTCGCAATCGACAGGCTGGAAGCCTATCCTACGCCGATCCTACGATTAATCCTTACCTACGCCAACCAGAGACTTGATCTGGCCCTAGGCAAAACCGCTTTGAGCAAAAAAGATAGTGACAGTCTGACATTCATCGACAGTCACTGATTTCTTCAGCCTTTACCGAGAACCAAGAAACTATGCGACAAAGCGAAATTCATCGCGAAACAGCCGAAACCAAAATCCAGCTAAGTATCGTTCTGGATGGTTCAGGCAAATGCGACGTGCAAACGGGCGTCGGTTTTTTGGATCACATGCTGACGTTGTTTGCACGACATTCGCTGATTGATCTTTCTGTCCATGCCAAAGGCGATTTGGAAGTCGATGCGCACCACACTACTGAGGACGTAGGCATTTGCTTGGGGCAGGCAATCCGTCAAGCACTTGGCGACAAGACTGGTATCCGTCGATATGGCCATCTCACACTGCCGATGGAAGAAACGTTGGTAACTACCGCCATTGATCTCTCGGGAAGAAGCTATCTCGTTTTTACAGCTCCAATACCCGCTCCAAAAATCGGCGACTTTGACTCCGAGCTAATAGAAGATTTCTGGCAAGCATTTTCTGCTAACGCTCTCTGCAACTTACACATACTTCTGCATTACGGTCGCAACAGTCATCACATTGCTGAGGCCATCTTCAAGTCGGTCGCTCGATCGCTACGTATTGCGATAGAAGTCGATCCACGCCAAACAGGCGTCCCCAGCAGCAAGGGCACGCTGAACTCGTAAGGATACAGACGTTCGCAGAAGTAGCAGTCTTCAGAAGTCTTACGACTCCTGCGTCGGGCGTGGTGTCTTCTGTTGAAAACTGTCGCTCTGTAGTCTACAGATAATCCTTCCATAAGCCGTCACTGACCGGTAAGGCTTTGCTGGTCATTCGAATGTGACCATCGCTCCACTCAAGCCATTCATCTTGGACGTGCATCTGAATCTGACGCTGAATCGTCTCGATAGTTTCTCGTTTGCCAACGTCAACAAGTGCCTCCCAGTGAACCCCGTTTCGCTTTCGCATTCCAAAAACGAATCGCTCTCGAGTCCAAGTATCCCAGTCCAAAATCTCCTCTTCGGCGATTGGCGACTCTCCGCCTTCTATCCGCTTCAAGTAGGTACCTGTGCTTCGATGATTGACACGTCGCACACCGTCAATAAAGCTCGCAGCCCCTGGGCCGAATGCATACCAAGGCTCACCGTTCCAATACGTTTCGTTATGCCTACACGAAGATCCAGGAAGCGAGAAATTAGAGACCTCATAATGCTCGAATCCGGCTTCGCACAAATGCTTGATTGCGGTCATGTACATTTCCAGCTCGACTTCTTCCGAGACAGCCATGATGTCCCCTCGTTGCACTTGACTCCAATAGCGAGCCCCTTTCTCATAGGTCAAACCGTAGGTTGAAAGATGGGTAATCGGTAGCTCGATAGCACAAGCCAGATCGCTTCGCCAATCATCGAGCTTCTCGCCTGGAACGCCAAAGATCAAATCGACAGAGACTTCATCGAACCATTGCGATGCAATCCGAATCGCTTCCTGAAGTTGCTCTCCACGATGATCGCGGCCAAGCATACTCAGCTTGGTATCCTGAAACGATTGGCCTCCTAAGCTAATGCGATTCACACCCGACTTACGTAACAGTTCACAAAGCTCATCTGAGATATCGTTAGGATTGGCTTCAATAGACCACTCACCATCAACGGTCGCCATCGGAAGCCAACGTGAAATCGAATCAAGCAACCGATGAAGCAGCTCTCGCGGTAGCAAGGTCGGCGTTCCACCTCCGATAAAAACGCTGTTCATTGGCCGCGGTGAATTCAAACCGCCAAGCTCCACCGTGACCGCCTCGATGAAGCGTTCCATCCAGTCCTGTCGATCTGCAACCACCGTAAAATTACAGTACGGGCATCGACGATGACAAAACGGGACGTGCAAGTACGCCGCCTTCGGCTCCGGCTGCGGTGGAAGATCGCTGAGTGAATTTGTCATCGATCACATCTTATTTCAAAAATCGTTCGACGAGTGACCAGAGGTGTCAAACGAATGACGTTTAATAGTAGTAACCGAGAACGACACGCTTATGAGTGCTCGATCGGGAAGCCAGAATTGCTCAGAAGTACTGACACGTGAAATCACAAAATAGGGGATTCATTTAGGCAGCAAAGCTAAGACACTTCTTCGCACTTTGAGGCAATCCACTTGCCACAATGACGGTGAAGTTTTTTCAGTCACATTGCAATTATTGCAATCGAGTTTGCTAGCTAATTCGAGCCACAAAACTTTTCGCATCACGCAAAACTTGAGTAATTCCTGCGATTTTCGGTATTTTTCTAGGGAAAACAAACAAACTGATTGAACTGAAATGCGGTCGCTAGCGAACCTAATGTACACGAATCTTGTCAATCTTTAATAATTCCTAAAAAATCGAGGATCGGCACCTGCTTTGCAGCCCTATGGTTCGGTAATGATGAATGATTAGGCAAAAGAGATAGCGGGTTAGCTATCTAGGGACGTTGAGTCCCAGTGATTTAGACATGGATATATCTATCAAGGAGGTACTGAAATGCTTGTATTAAGTCGAAAAGAAGGTGAACGTTTAGTGATCGGTGAGAACATTACTTTGGTTATTTCCAAGGTCGTGGGAAATCGAGTCACCATCGGCATTGAAGCCCCCAAGGATGTGAAGGTAATGCGGGGTGAATTGACCGTCGACTCTAATCAGCCAATCGTCGAAACAGAGCGGAAGCCTGAGCGAAAGTCCAGCAGAAAACCCTGTGCGGCCGCCATCAGCATGAAGGACTTCACATCCTCAGTCCGAATGCTTCAGCGCAATGTTGGTTGAACGAGCGAGCACCTCCGATGTCAGCTTCAGACCACTCCTCCGGAAGGTTACTGTCAGCCGACACGATACTCGTTCGCCGTATCCGTGATGGCGACGAACGAGCCTGGGAGCTTCTCATCGCCAAATACGAAGGTCGATTGCACGCGTTCGTATCGCGCAAGTTGAGTGACACGGGATCGGTTGACGATATTGTCCAAGACACATTTCTTGGCTTCCATCTTAGCCTCCCTCACTTTGACGAGACTCGGTCGATTGAGAGCTATCTCTTCGCAATCTGTGGGTTCAAGATCACCGACCACCTACGAAGACTTCAAAAAGCTTCGCCCCAAGAAAGCTTGATAGAGTCTCCCGATCGCGCTCGGATGGTCAGCAGCATTCACCGCTCTCGCGAACGGAAGGGAGACGAAGAAAAGAAGCTCTCGCAAATTCTCGCCTCCGATATTCAGAAATGGAAATCAAATCAAGACTGGATCAAACTTGGGTGCATCGAGTTGTTATTTGTGTCACGACTGTCGAATAAGGCAATCGCAGAGAAGCTCGGTCTTACTGAACAAAAAGTTGCGAACTATAAATCGGATTATCTCATCCGAATAAAAAATCAAATCGCAAAAGGATCCTGACATCGTTAGCAGAAATCACGTCGCGGTGTCTCTCCGAAGATATCGAAGTTGCTCAAGTCTCGGAGAGACTTGGCTACGCGTGCGAGGCTGACTCAGAAGGCTGACTAGCCGTTCCAGCGACTGCAAATGATGGTTGCATTGTGACCACCGAATCCGAAGCTGTTGCTCATCGCGATACGCACGGGACGTTCGCCTGGAACCAGCGGCGTATAATCAAGATCGCAATCAGGATCGGGTGTTTCCAGGTTGATGGTGGGAGGAATAACTCCTTTTTGGCAAGCGAGAATCGAAAGAATCAGCTCGATACTTCCGCTTGCACCCAACGCGTGCCCGAGAGCACCTTTCGTGCTGGATATCGCAACTTTACGTGCGGACTCTCCAAAGACCGACTTCACTGCAATGGTTTCTGCCTTGTCACCCAGCGGCGTACTGGTGCCG
>JAIYDQ010000275.1 GCA_027487375.1 Planctomycetaceae bacterium | reverse complement strand
TCGGTCCTCCGCATCGCAAGAACACTTGTAGAGCTGGGCTATCTCACGCGAGAAGAAGCCACCAAGCGTTACTACATGACCAATAGTTTTCTGATGCTTGGTCAGCCACGCACGGCAACACGCGGCCTTTCCGAATGTGCGAACGCGTCGATGCGGCGCATTCGACAAGCAACAGGGGAAACGACCCAACTCGGATGCTTGATCGATTTGGAGATGGTCATTATTGATCAGTTGCTGTCTTTACATCCCTTCAAGTACTCCGCCGACCTTGGTGCCCGATGTCCGTCTTACAGTTGTGCGCCCGGTAAGGCGATTATCGCTTTTCTTCCTGATGATGAACGAGAGGCTGTGGTCTCGCGTCTCGTGCTCAAGCGTTTTACGCCGACAACGATCACGTCGAAGCGAGCATTTCGCGATGAGCTAAACATGATTCGAGAAAAAGGCTATGCCCTGGATCGATCAGAAGGGATGCTTGGCATTCATTGTGTAGCGGCTCCAATTCTCGATCGGCATGGTGTTGCCGTTGCCGCTATTACGATTGCTGGTCCTTCATCGCGAATCCCTGAAGACGAGTTTGATGTGATCGGAGAAATGGTTCGCGAAGGGGCGCGTCAGGCTTCGAGCGAATTCAATCATCAATAGATAACCAAAGTACGACGATCCAAGTTATTCAGTACGTGTTCTTCTCCACCGCGATGATCTAAGAAAAAGATGAGCCTAATAAAATGCGATTGCTTTTAATAATCATCACCGCGTTCTTTTGCTTGTTGACATCGGCTGCAAAACCTTCTTTCGCCGAAGATGTGTTTACTAACGAGCAGAACGACTTCTTTGAGAATCGCATTCGGCCCGTGTTGGTCGAGCAATGTTACTCCTGTCACAATTCGACAAAGCAAGCCGATGCTTCGCTGGAGTTGGATCATCGTCCAGGGCTTCTTAAAGGGGGTGACGGAGGAAAGATAGTCGTTCCGGGTAAGTCTTCGGAGAGTCGGTTGCTGGCCATTCTTCGCCATGAAGTTCCTGGATTAAAAATGCCGGAAGGTGCGGCCAAGCTCGATAGTCAGGTGATCACAGACTTTGAAAAATGGATCAACATGGGGCTGCCGGACCCTCGCGATCGCCCACCGACAGCCGAGGAAATTGACAAGCTTACGTCTTGGGAAGTGGTGTTAGAAAAACGCAAGCAGTGGTGGAGCTTACAGCCTGTTCGTGAGGATGCGCCAGTGTCGGAAGCCAACAATCCATGGTCGCCGCATTTGGTCGATCGATATATCCTCGACAAGCTACAAGAAAAACAACTTCTCCCAAATAGTGCAGCTGACGCGAGTACGTTAGTCCGTCGACTTTATTTCGCGTTAGTTGGTTTGCCGCCAACTGCGAAGGAATCAGCTCATTGGGTTGCGGAATTGCGCCGGCCACATGGCTATGATGCCTTGGTAGATCACTTGCTAAGCAGTCCGCATTTCGGTGAGCGGTGGGCGCGCCATTGGATGGATTGGATTCGCTATGCCGACTCGCACGGCTCCGAGGGTGATCCTGGCATTGAGAACGGCTGGCTCTATCGCGACTATCTCATTCGAGCGCTGAATGCAGATATTCCTTATGACCAAATGGTTCGTGAACATATTGCAGGCGACCTTCTCGAACAACCGCGAATCGATGCTGCCCACGGAGTGAATGAATCGCTGATAGCAACAGCCCATTGGAGAATGGTCTTTCACGGATTTTCGCCAACCGATGCACTCGATGAAAAGGTCCGTTTCATCGATGATCAGATCAACACTTTTTCAAAAGCGTTTCTTGGGCTCACTGTTTCATGCGCTCGTTGTCACGACCACAAATTTGATGCGATCAGCCAAAAAGATTATTACGCGTTGTTTGGCATTATGAGCTCGTGTCGACCCGGTCGCGAGGCGATTGAAACGCCCGAAAAACTGGGCGTGAATCGCAAGGCACTGAATGAACTAAAGCCTCGGATCCGAGAGGCGATCTCCAGTGTCTGGCTTGAATCGGTAGCAACGTTGCAGGATAGGCTTTGTCGCGACGACGAGTTGTGGAAGAAAGCTGATAACAAATCAGTTCTCTTTCTGTGGGCAATGCTCGAAAAAGATTTGAACAAAGGGCTGAGTTTTGCGGACGCTTGGCGCAAGCAGTTTGATGCGTGGGAAAAGTCTCGATCCGCCCGAGAAGCAGCAAGCCAAGACAAGATGCTTCAACGATGGAATTTCGCTCAACCACAGGATTTCGCTAGTTGGACTCGAACGGGAGTTGGATTGGAGGATAACGAGCCAGCATCTGCTGGTGAATTCGTTGTGGACATCAATGGCGATAACGCACTGCTCGGAGTTTATCCGGCTGGCATCTACTCTCATCGAGTGAGCAGCAAGCATCCGGCGCGGTTGACTTCTCGAGATACAAAAATCGACGGTGAATACGATCTGTGGCTTCGAACGATTGGCAGTCCGTTAGCGAGTTCTCGATTTGTTGTGTATGACTATCCTCGGAAGGGAGTGGTCTTCCCGACGGTGGAGTTCAAAGATCGATGGCAATGGCAAAAGCTTGACATGAGTTACTGGAGCGGCGACACAATCCACGTCGAATTATCGACCGCTTCAGACGCTCCGTTGCTTGTGCAAGATGAGCCCCGTTCATGGTTCGGCGTACGTGAAGTTATGATTGTTCCCAAAGGCCAATCAGTACCAACCGAATCGTTGGAACATCTCGATCCATGGTTTGAGCTTGCTGCTCAATCTCCTCCACAATCCCGCGAAGAAGCAGCTGGACAATTCGCAACAGCGGTCGAGCTCGCAATCCAAGCATGGCTGAAAGGTTCGGCCACTGACCAGCAAGCGATCTTGCTGGATCTATGTATGAAACAAGATCTGCTTCCCTCGAAACTCGACAAGCTTGGAAATGCAAAAGATTTAGTGATCGAGTATCGGCGACTAGAAGGTGAAATCCCTGCCCCAACACGCGTTCCCACCTTAGAAGAAACGGACTCGCGAACCCAAGCTCTGTACGTACGAGGCGACCACAAAAAGCCGGGGGATGAAGTAGCTCGCGGGTTTCTATCGGCCATCAATGCGTCCCCATATTCAACGAAGCACAGTGGTCGGCTCGAATTGGCCGACGACATTCTTCGCGAGGACAATCCTTTAACGCGGCGTGTCATTGTGAATCGGTTGTGGCATCATCTGTTCGGTCGCGGGATCGTCGGAACGCCGGACAATTTTGGTCGGCTTGGACATCTTCCTACGCATCCACAACTGCTCGACCATCTCGCCGCAAGATTTCAATCGCAAGGTGGTTCGATCAAGGAAATGATACGTTATCTCGTGACGTCGAAGACATGGCAACTTTCATCAAGACCGTCATCCGAAGCTATCCAAACAGACCCTGACAACAACTTGCTTTCACACTCGCATGTAAAACGACTTGAAGCTGAAGCCATTCGCGATTCCTTGCTCGCTGTCTCGGGGCGACTCGATTCCGCCTTGTACGGCAAGCCGGTCACCGGGAATTCAAATCGCCGGAGCGTCTACCTTCAAGTCAAACGGAATGCGCTCGACCCGTTCTTACGAGCGTTTGACTTTCCAGAACCGTTCTCCGCAGTCGGTCGTCGCGACGTGACAAATGTGCCTGCGCAGTCGCTGACGCTAATGAACGACGAGCATATCGCCTCAATGGCAACATCGTGGATGTCTGTTTTGCTCGCCGATAAAGCCGCAACGCACGATGATCGTGTGCGAAGTATGTTCGTCGACGCCTTGGGACGCACGGCAGATCCAGACGAGATCGAGCGAGCCCGAAGTTATGTAGAAAGTGCGAAGCAGTCGTATGCTGCGATCGAAACGCAGGTTAGCGATTTAGAGTCGCAGATTCGGAACCGACAGTCGGCGCTCGATCAACGTCTCGCCAAGGTGCGTGCCCAAATGATGGCTGAATCCAAAGTCAAACCAGCTACCAACGACTCTATCTGCCCAACTCCCATCGGTCGTTGGGATTTTGAGAGTAATGCTGAAGATGTCATTAGCTCATTGCATGCGAAGCTACAACAAGGGGCTACGATGAATGCTGGGGCATTGATTGTCGACGGTAAAGGGTACGCAGTGACAGAGCCGATTAAGCAAAACTTGAAAGAAAAAACGCTTGAAGTTTTGTTGCAACTGGATTCCTTTGACCAGCGAGGGGGCGGCGTCATGACAATTCAATCGTCAACGGGTGGCCTTTTCGATGCAATTGTTTTTGCCGAAAAGCGTGATGGTGAGTGGCTTGCTGGTAGTAACAATTTTCATCGAACCCAATCGTTCGGTGGTCCAACTGAAACCGAGGCAGTAAATCGACCCGTTCACATTGCGATTGTCTATCAGCTCGATGGTAAAGTCGTTGGCTATCGAGATGGAAAGCCATATGGAGAGGCATACCAAAGCAATGGACCTTTGGAGTTCAAAGCTGGTGAGGCAATCATAAGCTTCGGAGTTCGTCATCTTCCGGCCGGTGGCAATCGCATGTTGAAGGGAAGAATCCTTCGAGCACAACTTTACGATCGAGCATTGAATCCCGAGCAGGTTATCGCGTCGGCTCAGTCGACAGCGCAGTTCGTTTCAGATTCGCAAGTTCTCGCATTGCTTTCGGAAACCGAGCGAAAACAAATCGAGTTGGATCGAAACCAAATAAAAGAGTTGCGTTCGCGATTGGAAGCCCTTCGCCCAAAGAACGGGCGCTCCAGTGAAATGATGGCTTGGAGCGATCTTGCTCGAGCTCTGTTTACATTCAAAGAGTTTATCTTTGTTAAGTGAGATTTAGCATGTCGATGCACGATGAATTCAATTCAAATGTTTCTCGCCGCCGAATGTTGCAGCGATGCTCCAATGGTTTCGGTGCTATGGCCTTAGCCAGTATGCTGAATCAGACCGCGGCGGCCTCACCCGATTCGCTTCCTGTTGGCGCAGCATTGAAGACGACTCATCATGCGCCTAAGGCCAAGCACGTAATCTTCTGCTATATGTCAGGCGGGGTCTCGGCAATTGATTCGTTTGATCCGAAACCATTGTTGAATCGCGATCATGGAAAGCCGATGCCGGTCAAGATCGAGCGTACGATGTTCAATAAGAATGGCTTGATCATGGGCAGTCCCTTTGAATTCACTCCGGCGGGTGAGTGTGGCATGCCGATCAGCAATATGTTTCCGCATATCGCAAAAGTTGCCGATGAATTGGCTTTGGTGCGTTCCATGACGTCGCCGCTAAGCGAACATGCACAAGCCAATTTCTTCATGCATACTGGGTTTCCAGTGATGGGTTATCCGACCGCGGGTGCTTGGGCTGCCTACGGACTCGGGACCGAGAATCAGAATCTTCCTGGCTATATCGTTTTGCAAAGCGGGTCAGCTACGGCACCGCATGGCGGGGTAAGTCTTTTTAGCAACGGTTTCTTGCCAGCCCAACATCAAGGCTCAATCGTGAAAGCCGATCAAGCCGAAGCGATACGTAACATACGCCCTCACGAAGCGATCAGTATTCAAAGAAAGCGACTCGACTTTGTAAAGCAATTCGACGAACCGTTCTTGAAGGACACCTCGGATACTCAAATCGAGGCCGCAATTCAAAACTATGAGACCGCCTTCCGAATGCAATCGGCGGTACCTGATCTGTGCGACATCTCGGGCGAGACGAAGCAAACATTAGAAATGTATGGCGTTGATTCACCAGATGTCGAAATGTCGGCATATGCAAGGCAATGTCTATTGGCTCGACGTCTTGTGGAACGCGGAGTGCGGTTCATAGAACTGAGTTGCTTGACTCGAGGTATTGGCGCGGGCAATGCTCCCAATCCGTGGGATCAGCATAGTGAATTGGAAAAGGGGCATCGCGCCATGGCGTTGCAAGTCGATCAACCGATAGGAGCACTCATTCAAGATCTGCGTTCACGAGGCTTACTTGATGAAACCTTAATCGTTTGGGCTGGAGAGTTTGGTAGAACTCCGTTCTCGCAAGGCAGCAACGGTCGCGATCACAATCCATACGGCTTCAGTATTTGGATGGCCGGTGGCGGCGTAAAAGGTGGAACAATCCATGGTACCACAGATGAACTTGGGTACTACGCGATTGAGAACAAGTGCAGCATCTACGACATGTGGGCGACCGTCTTGCATCAGCTTGGAATTAATCATGAGGAGCTAATCTACCGTTACGGTGGCCGTGATTTCCGTTTGACCGACGTGCATGGCAATGTCATTCACGAAATTCTTGCTTGAGCATCTGCTTCCGCCTTCCTCTTTGTTGTCGTTAAGCCTGAAGCAGTTGAAACGGTCGAGTTGCACTTATTTTTAGGACAACATGAATTGTGTAACAAACATGTGATACGCCCTCACACTGGACTGATGAGAGTGTTGTTTATCCTGAACCGTAGGCGACACACCGCAGTCATCTGGAGCGAGACCACAAAACTAGTGCTTTGTCCAGGTAAGAGTTTTGGGTAGCGGAATTCGTAAGAATTCCGACGTTCGGGAAACGATGTCAAAATCTGCGGTCATCAGATGTCTTACGACAT